>JABHVM010000087.1 GCA_018658305.1 Thiotrichales bacterium
ATTATCGATGTCTGCGTAATCTTTGAACTCGCCACCTTGCGCTTCTGCCATTACCTTAGTAATTGCTGCAGTTAGGGTAGTTTTACCATGATCTACATGGCCGATTGTTCCTACATTTACATGTGGTTTGGTTCTTTCAAATTTCTCTTTAGACATCTTCTTTTCCTATATTTAATTTAACTAATAATTTATTTAACTAGCTATTACTCAACTGTTCTTTTTAATAATTGCTTCTGCTATATTTGCTGGGGCCTCTGCATATTTCTCAAACTCCATTGAGTAAGTTGCACGACCTTGGGTTGCTGAACGGAGATCAGTTGCATAACCAAACATCTCTGATAACGGTACAGAAGCAGCAATCATCTTACCAGCTGGTGAGTCGTCCATACCTGCAACGATTCCACGACGACGGTTAAGATCCCCCATAACATCACCCATATAATCCTCAGGTGTAACCACATCAACCTTCATCATTGGTTCAAGCAGTACAGGGTCTGCATTTAGTGCGCCCTGCTTAAATGCCATTGAACCTGCAACTTTAAACGCCAACTCATTAGAATCAACATCATGGTAAGAACCATCATATAGTGTTACCTTACAATCTTCGATTGGATAACCAGCAATAACACCATTTTTCATCTGCTCTTGAACTCCTTTATCAACAGCAGGAATATACTCTTTTGGTACCGCTCCACCAACGATATCATTTACAAACTCATAACCTTCACCAGCAGTCTGAGGCTCAATACGGATCCAAACATGCCCAAATTGTCCACGACCACCAGACTGACGCACAAACTTACCTTCTTGTTCGACAGCCTTGCGGAATGTTTCGCGATAAGCAACCTGTGGAGCACCAACCGCCGCCTCCACACTAAACTCACGCATCATACGATCTACAATAATTTCCAGATGAAGCTCACCCATACCAGAGATGATAGTCTGACCAGACTCTTCATCAGTATGAACACGGAAAGATGGATCCTCTTGCGCCAACTTAGATAGAGCCATCCCCATCTTTTCCTGATCCGCCTTGGATTTAGGCTCAACCGCCACAGAGATTACCGGCTCTGGGAACTCCATTCTCTCCAGGACAATCTTATCATTAAGATCACTTAAAGTGTCCCCAGTAGTAACATCCTTAAGCCCAATTGCTGCCGCAATATCACCAGCACGAACCTCTTTAATCTCTTCACGGTCATTAGAGTGCATCTGCACAATTCGACCAATTCTCTCTTTTTTACCCTTAACTGTATTATAGAGGAAATCACCAGAGTTGACCACGCCAGAGTAGACTCGGAAAAAGGTGAGAGTTCCAACAAATGGGTCTGTTGCAATCTTAAATGCCAACGCCGAGAATGGCTCATCATCTGATGATGGGCGAGTCGCCGCTGATCCATCCTCTAACTCACCAGTAATTGCTGGCACATCCAACGGTGAAGGCATATAGTAGACTGCCGCATCCAACATCGCCTGCACACCCTTATTCTTAAAAGCAGAACCACACATCATTGGAATAATCTCATTATTGATGGTGCGGATACGGATTCCTTGACGAATCTCATCTTCACTTAACTCACCATCTTCGAGATACTTCTCCATCAACTCTTCATTTGCTTCAGCCGCCGCCTCGACCATCTCTTCACGCAGCTCATCACATTTATCCTGCAAATCAACTGGAATGTCTTTAGCTTCATAGGTCATCCCCATGTCATCTTCATTCCAGTAGATTGCTTTCATCTTAACCAGATCAACCACACCCTTAAAATCTTCCTCTGCACCAATATTCATCTGAATTGGAACTGCAGTCGCGCCTAAGCGCTCTCTGATCTGCTCAACTACACGCAAGAAGTTTGCCCCAGAACGATCCATCTTATTCACAAAACCGATACGCGGAACACCATACTTATTCGCTTGACGCCAAACAGTCTCTGACTGAGGCTCTACACCACCAACCGCACAAAATACTGCACAAGCACCATCTAGGACACGCAACGAACGCTCCACCTCAATAGTGAAATCAACATGTCCTGGAGTATCAATAATGTTAACCCGATGCTGCTCAAACTGCTGATCCATACCCTGCCAGAAAGATGTGGTCGCAGCAGATGTGATAGTAATACCTCGCTCCTGCTCCTGCTCCATCCAATCCATTGTTGCAGCGCCATCATGAACCTCACCAATCTTGTGAGACAATCCTGTGTAAAACAGAATACGCTCAGTAGTGGTAGTCTTGCCAGCATCAATATGCGCCATGATGCCGAGGTTACGATAACGATCTAGTGGGGTTTTACGTGCCATAATTGTTTTCTATATTTATATTCTTGTTTATTTACTATCTATTTAAGACTACCAACGGAAGTGAGCAAATGCTTTATTTGCTTCAGCCATTCTATGCGTATCTTCTTTCTTCTTAACCGCCGAACCTCTACTCTCAATTGCATCTAAAATCTCACCAGCTAAACGCAACCCCATTGTCTTTTCTCCACGATTACGCGCAGACTCAACCAACCAACGCATCCCCAATGCAATACGACGCTCAGGACGAACCTCAATTGGCACCTGATAAGTTGAACCACCTACACGGCGAGACTTAACCTCAACCTTAGGTCCAATATTGTCTAACGCACTAAATAAAGTCTCTAGCGGCTCATTATTACCCTTAGCCTCAACTACATCCAGCGCACCATATACAATCTTCTCTGCAACTGACTTTTTACCATCCTTCATGATCACATTGACAAATTTAGTCAACTGCTCATTCCCAAATTTAGGATCTGGAAGTACTGTACGCTTAGGTGCTCTATTTCTTCTTGACATCTGTAATACTCTCTACTAACTATAAATTAATGTATCAATTAATGCGTTAACTTAACGCGCCAACTTAACTCTTAGGTTTCTTCGCACCATACTTGGAGCGACCTTGACGACGAGACTCAACACCCACTGTATCCAAACTACCTCGCACCACATGGTAACGCACACCAGGAAGATCCTTTACACGACCACCACGAATCAATACAACCGAATGCTCCTGCAGATTATGACCTTCACCACCAATATAGGAAGAGACCTCCATACTGTTAGTCAAACGCACACGAGCAACCTTACGCATTGCAGAGTTTGGCTTCTTTGGAGTTGTGGTATAAACACGAGTGCAAACGCCACGCTTCTGTGGACAAGCCTCTAGTGCTGGTACTGTGCTCTTATCTTTCTGTACCTTTCGCGGTCTTCTTACCAACTGATTAATTGTTGTCATATATCTCTATCTATTACTCTAGTCTATATTAGTTCGTATGCATCACTGCACTTCAATTCCATACCCTACAACCATAAAAGCTAGAGATCTAATTCTGACTACCGTACAGTAACCATATTTAAGGTCTATTACCGACCTCACTTAGACACTCAACTATCAGTGTTAAAGAGCGACAAAAAAGATCGACTCCAGCCATGTAAGCTATGGTGAATCGACCTTCATAAATTTTATTGCGACAGACCTAGCACATCTATCTATTCATCAACTATCAAATTGCTAGTTTACCATTCAGATCATTTAAATCTTAAATAACCAATCCCGTAATCAGGAGCGCGAATTTTAGATGGATTTGCCGCTCTTGTCAAGGTTTTTTTTTAATTAATTAAAAACTCTCTTAATTAGACTCAAAATTACAAGATCTAAATAGACCATCCTTGTTATTTTCACATTATAAAACCATAACTTAAGCAGTCCATCTCCTAAACAGAGCATAACAAAAAAACACCCGCATTATTACTGATGCGGGTGTTTTTTACTACGGCAATCTAACCGATTACTAACAACAACTACTCTTCCGTTGTAGACTCAGCCACTTCAACTGCTGCCTCATCATCAACAACAGGCTGTAGATCCATATCATTAGAAAAAATCTGTCTACGATCACGGCGAATTTTATGGTGCGCTAACCCTGTTCCTGCTGGAATTAGGCGACCCACTATAACATTCTCTTTCAAGCCTCGTAGTTCATCACTCTTACCCGTAACAGATGCTTCAGTCAATACTCTAGTTGTCTCTTGGAAAGATGCTGCTGAGACAAATGAGTCTGTCGCCAATGATGCCTTGGTAATACCTAACAGAACATTATCATAAGTTGCTGGCATTTTACCTAGACCATTGACTCTATCATTCTCATCTAGCATTCTTGCGCGTTCAACCTGCTCACCCTGAAGGAACTTTGTATCTCCTGGCTGAACAATCAGTACACGACGCAACATCTGACGCACAATACATTCGATGTGCTTATCATTGATCCCAACACCCTGAAGACGATATACATCCTGCACTTCATTAGTAACATACTTTGCAAGCTCTGGAATTCCCTTCAAACGCAAAATATCATGCGGGTCCAGTGCTCCATCCACAATAACTTCGCCCTTCTCCACATGCTCACCTTCAAACACAATCACATGGCGGAATTTTGGAATTAGAGTCTCAGTCTCTACTCCATCCTCTCCCACAATAACCACCCTCTGCTTACCTTTAGTCTCTTTGCCAAAAGTTACTGTACCTGTCTGCTCTGCCATAACTGCCGGCTCTTTTGGCTTACGCGCCTCAAAGAGATCTGCAACTCGAGGAAGACCACCTGTGATATCGCGAGTCTTACCAGCTTCTTGTGGAATTCTCGCAAGTACATCACCAACTCCTACGCTTGCCCCCTCTTCTACAGTAACAATCGCACCTGCAGGAAGGAAGTACTGAGCTGGAACCGAAGTGCCAGGAATCATTATCTCTTTACCACTACTATCTACAAGCATAACCATTGGACGCAGATCACGATTGCCTACAATCTCTTCACTACTGTTTCCTTCGCCATCAACAAACTGAACTGTCTGATCGCCAACTGGACGCTGCTTAGAGTCAGTAACTACAACACTAGTAAGGCCAGTAACATCATCTGTATCTTTACGGAATGAGATACCATCTACAAAGTAGTTAAAACGAACCGAACCACCTACCTCAGTAACAACTGGATGCGTATGCGGATCCCAAGTTACTACTGCCTGACCAGGCTCAACACTGTCACCATCTGTAACTGTAATTTCTGATCCGTAAGGGATTTTATATCTTTCTCGCTCTAGACCAACCTCATCTACAACTGAAATTTCACCAGAGCGGGAGACCGCCACAAAGTGACCATCTGCATGTTGCACAGAACGAACATTATGAAGATGTACGATACCTCTATTATTAACATCAACACTATTGTCTGCTGCTGCACGCGATGCCGCTCCACCAACATGGAAGGTACGCATTGTAAGCTGAGTTCCTGGCTCACCGATAGATTGCGCTGCGATAACTCCAACCGCCTCACCTTGACTAATCAACTTACCACGAGCTAGATCTCGTCCATAGCACTGAGCACATACTCCATCACGAGTTTTACAGGTTATGATTGAGCGAACCCGCATATGGTCAACTCCATTCTCTTCTAAAAGGTCAGCAGTTTTTTCATCAATCAAGGCGCCAATTTCGATTAAAATATTGTCTGTTCCTGGAATTACTACATTTTCAGCAGTGACTCGCCCCAATACTCTCTCTCGCAATGGCTCAATAACATCTCCGCCTTCAACTAAGGTGTACATAAGTACCCCATCCGTAGTTCCGCAATCGTGCTCAGTGGTTACTAGATCTTGCGATACATCCACTAGACGACGAGTAAGATACCCTGAATTCGCAGTCTTAAGCGCTGTATCAGCCAGACCTTTACGAGCTCCGTGAGTTGAGATAAAGTATTGCAGTACATTCAGACCTTCACGGAAGTTTGCAGTAATTGGAGTCTCAATGATAGAACCATCTGGTTTCGCCATTAGTCCACGCATTCCAGCAAGCTGTCTAATCTGTGCTGCGGAACCACGCGCTCCAGAGTCTGCCATCATAAAGATGGAGTTAAAGGAGTCTTGGATATTGCTATCTTTGACATCATCAACTGACTCTTTTCCCAAAATTTTGTTGAATAACTCTCTGTGCTCCAAGTTACTCTCGACAACCTCTTCAAAACTAATTTTGTCCATCATCGCTTTCGCAACTTGATCATTAGCATGAGTCCAGATATCAACTACCTTGTTATATCGCTCACCATCTGTCACCAATCCTGTTGAGTACTGATCTTGAATATCCTTAACCTCAACTTCAGCCGCAGCGAGAATTGAAGCTTTATCTTCAGGAATGATCATATCATCTGCCCCAAAGGAGATACCGCCACGAGTTGAGTTCTCAAAACCTGCATACATCAACTTATCTGCGAACAGCACTGTCGCTTTAAGTCCTAATGAACGGTAGCATATATCAATTAAGCTTGTAACCACGCGTTTAGTCAAGGTTTTATTGATTTCTACAAACGGAAGTCCTTCAGGAATAATATTAGAGAGAAGTGCTCTACCTACGGTAGTCTCTACTAATGACCCAGCTATACGAACCGCAATACGGGCGTGAATATCAACACTTTTACTATCATAAGCCCGCTTAACTTCATTTACATCTGCATAGATTGTCCACTCGCCTTTAGCGTTAATTTTCTCACGCGTCATATAGTAGAGCCCCAAAACAACATCCTGAGTTGGAACAATAATTGGCTCACCATTTGCTGGATGCAATACATTATTACTTGCCAACATTAGAGTTCGTGCCTCTAACTGTGCTTCGATAGAGAGAGGAACATGCACCGCCATCTGATCACCATCAAAGTCAGCATTAAATGCCGTACATACTAACGGGTGAAGTTGAATTGCCTTACCCTCAATCAGAACTGGCTCAAACGCTTGAATACCTAAACGGTGTAAGGTTGGAGCACGGTTAAGCATAATAGGGTGTTCACGAATAATATCTTCCAATATATCCCAAACAACAGGCTCTTCTCGCTCCACCATTTTCTTCGCAGCCTTAATGGTAGTAGCTAAACCTCGCAACTGCAACTTACCAAAGATAAACGGCTTAAACAGCTCTAATCCCATCCCTTTTGGAAGACCACACTGGTGCAGCTTAAGAGTTGGTCCAACCACGATAACTGAACGCCCAGAGTAATCTACTCGCTTACCAAGTAGGTTTTGACGGAAACGACCCTGCTTACCTTTAATCATATCAGCTAAAGATTTAAGTGGGCGTTTATTGGTACCAGTTACTGCACGACCACGACGACCATTATCCATTAATGCATCTACAGACTCCTGCAGCATTCTCTTCTCGTTGCGTACGATAATATCTGGAGCAGATAGATCCAACAATCTTTTTAGACGGTTATTACGGTTGATAACTCGACGATATAGGTCGTTTAGATCAGAAGTTGCAAAACGCCCGCCCTCTAGCGGAACTAATGGACGCAACTCTGGTGGGAGTACTGGCAAAACACGCATCAGCATCCACTCAGGTTTATTACCAGACTCTAAAAACCCTTCAATTAATTTAAGTCTCTTCGAAAGTTTTTTAGTTTTTGCTTCCGACTTTGTAGCTGCAAGCTCTTCATGCAGTTGCGCTGAGATCACCTGAAGGTCCATTCCACGAATCAGCTGCTCAATAGCCTCTGCCCCCATCCGTGCATCAAACTCATCTCCCCACTCTTCAATTGCATCTAGATACTGATCATCATTTAGAAGCTGACCGCGCTCTAGCTCTGTCATTCCTGGCTCAATAACCACAAATGATTCGAAATAGAGAACCCGTTCAATATTTTTTAGCGTAATATCAAGCAACATACCAAGACGCGATGGTAGTGAACGCAGATACCAGATATGAGCCACTGGACTAGCTAGATCAATATGCCCCATTCGTTCACGACGCACTTTCGAGAGTGTAACTTCGACTCCACACTTTTCACATACTACACCACGATGTTTTAGGCGTTTGTACTTACCACATATACACTCGTAATCCTTGATTGGTCCAAAAATTTTAGCGCAGAAAAGTCCATCTCGTTCTGGCTTAAAAGTGCGATAATTTATAGTCTCTGGTTTTTTTACCTCACCAAATGACCAAGAGCGAATCTTCTCTGGTGATGCCAATCCAATACGGATTGCATCAAAGTCTTCAGACTCTTGCTGAGCTTTTAAAAAATTGAGTAGGTCTTTCATTTTTTTCTCCGTGAATATAATTATTCAGTTGTTCTTATTAAGGGTTCAGATTTCCTCTAAAATTCGTCAGATCAAGTCGGAAAATGTGAATATCCATTTTGCAACGCAGAGATGTCGAATTTTAGAGGTGGGTTGAGCCGTTAATCCACCTGTTCCAGATCAATATCAATGGCTAATGAGCGAATCTCTTTCAATAGAACATTGAAAGATTCAGGCATTCCTGCTTCGATCCGATAATCACCGTCTACAATATTTTTGTACATACGGGTTCGTCCATTAACATCATCCGACTTAACAGTCAACATCTCTTGAAGTACATGAGATGCGCCATAAGCCTCCAAGGCCCAAACCTCCATCTCACCAAAGCGCTGTCCACCGAATTGCGCCTTACCACCAAGTGGTTGCTGGGTCACTAGACTGTACGGTCCAGTTGAGCGAGCATGCATCTTATCAGCCACCAAGTGGTTAAGCTTAATAATGTGCATCACTCCAACCGTAACTTTACGATCAAATGCTTCACCTGTGCGTCCATCATACAGAGTAGTTTGACCGCTCTCTGGAAGATCGGCTAGGCGTAACATACCTTTAATCTCATCTTCATGAGCACCGTCAAATGCAGGAGTTGCCATTGGCACCCCGCCTCTTAGGTTATGCGCCATATCCATAATCTCATCATCATTTAGAGATTTCAAATCTTCAATCTTACCACTACTATTGTAGATTTTATCAAGGAAGCTACGCATCTCTTTAACTTTAGATCCACCATCTAACATTCCTGCGATCTTAATTCCGAGTCCTTTCGCAGCCCATCCTAGATGCACCTCTAGAACCTGCCCGATATTCATTCGCGAAGGTACGCCAAGTGGGTTCAGCACGATATCAACAGGCACCCCATCTTCACGATGTGGCATATCTTCTACCGGTAAAATTCTTGAAATCACACCTTTGTTACCGTGACGACCAGCCATCTTATCTCCTGGCTGAATACGACGCTTAACTGCAACATAGACTTTAACCATCTTCTGAACACCTGGAGCAAGATCATCACCACCAGTGATTTTACCTCTCTTCTCCTCATAGATATTGTCGATCTCTTCACGATGCTGTTTAAGCTGGGCTTTAGTTAGCTCAACTTTCTCGTTGACATCTTCATTACGCATCCGGATAGAGAACCACTTTTCACGTCCAAGCTCTTTAAGATACCCTTTAGTAACCTTATCACCAGACTTAATTGCTCCTGGACCACCATCAGCAATCTTACCAGTTAATAGTGTTTCGAGACGCTCAAAAATATCTTCCTCGATAATGTTTTGACGCGACTTCAGATCTTTACGAATATCATCAAGCTCCAACTCTTCAATATCATGAGCGCGCTTATCTTTCTTCACTCCATCTCGAGTAAATACTCGTACATCAACTACAGTTCCACTCATTGATGATTTAGTGCGGAGTGAGGTATCTTTTACATCAGATGCTTTCTCACCAAAAATCGCACGCAACAGCTTCTCTTCTGGAGTAAGCTGAGTTTCACCCTTAGGTGTAACTTTACCAACTAGAATATCTCCAGGCTCAACTTTAGCGCCGATATATACGATACCAGATTCATCTAGACGACCTAGAGCACTCTCGCTTACATTAGGAATATCCGCAGTAATCTCTTCTGGTCCCAATTTTGTATCGCGTGCAATACAGCTCAGCTCTTCAATATGGATAGTAGTATAACGATCCTCTTCTACCACTCTCTCTGAAATAAGGATTGAGTCCTCAAAGTTGTAACCATTCCACGGCATAAATGCAACTGTTAAATTCTGTCCAAGCGCAAGCTCACCCATATCTGTAGATGGACCATCTGCCAACACATCGCCGCGAGCAATAACATCGCCGGGCTTTACTAGTGGACGCTGGTTAATGCAGGTATTCTGATTAGAGCGAGTATATTTAGTGAGGTTGTAGATATCTACACCAGACTCACCTGCTACAGCCTCATCATCATTAATTCGTACTACAATACGACCACCATCAACAAAATCTACAATGCCGCCATGTTTAGCTACCACTGTAACCCCTGAATCAACCGCTACATCACGCTCGATTCCAGTTCCTACTAATGGCTTCTCAGCGCGCATAGTTGGAACTGCCTGGCGTTGCATATTTGCACCCATCAAAGCTCTGTTAGCATCATCGTGCTCTAAGAATGGAATAAGTGATGCCGCTACAGAAACGATCTGACGAGGAGATATATCCATATAGTCAATCATATCTGGGGATGCCATCGTAAACTCATTTTGATGTCTACAAGATAACAGTTCATCCGTTAGATTACCTTTAGAGTCTATCCCTACACTTGCCTGTGCAATGTGATGGCTAACTTCATCATAAGCTGAGAGGTATTCGATATCATCTGTAACTTTACCATCTACAACTTTACGGTATGGAGTCTCTAAAAATCCATAATTATTAGTTCGTGCATATACTGCAAGAGTATTAATAAGACCGATGTTTGGGCCTTCAGGAGTCTCAATTGGGCACACTCTACCGTAGTGAGTTGGATGTACATCTCTCACCTCGAATCCAGCACGCTCACGAGTTAGTCCGCCAGGTCCGAGTGCCGAGATACGACGCTTATGAGTAACCTCAGAGAGTGGATTAACCTGATCCATAAACTGAGAGAGCTGGCTTGAACCAAAGAACTCTTTAATTGCAGCCGAGATAGGTTTAGCATTAATTAGCTCTTGCGGCATAAGACCATCGGTCTCCGCCATATTCAAGCGCTCTTTAACTGCGCGCTCAACTCTCACCAACCCAATACGGAACTGATTTTCAGCCATCTCACCAACACTACGAATACGGCGATTTCCAAGGTTATCAATATCATCAACAGTGCCACGACCATCTTTAATGTCTATCATAGTTTTTATTACATCTACGATATCTTCGTTGGAGAGCACTCCATCTCCTACAATCTCTTCACGCCCAAGACGACGATTAAATTTCATCCGTCCAACTGCAGAGAGGTCATAACGCTCAAAAGCGAAGAATAGACTATGGAATAGATTTTCCGCAGACTCTTGCGTTGGTGGCTCACCTGGACGCATCATTCGATAGATCTCAACCTGTGCTTCGAGCTGACTTGCAGCTGAATCAGCTCTAAGAGTATCTGAGAGATATGAACCGCGATCCAACTCATTAACATATAGAGTATTAAACTCTGTAATTCCAGACTCAATTATCAACTGCAGAAGCTCTTCTGTAATCTCAGCATTAGCCGCAGCAATTAGCTCTCCAGTTTCAGTATCGACTAAATCGTGACCTAGCGCTCGTCCAATAATAAATTCTTTAGGAACATCTAAGCTCTCAATTCCGCTCTCTTCCATCTGACGGATATGACGAGCAGTAATTCTGCGTCCATTTTCAACCAGAACTTTTCGACCGCTCTTAATATCAAAACTAGCAATATCTCCTCTGAGACGCTCTGGGATCACTTGAAAACTTAACCCTTCGGAGCTGCAGAAAACTTTATTCATTTCAAAGAATTGATCTAACATCTCTTGAGTAGAGAACCCAAGCGAACGCAATAAGATTGTTGCTGGCAATTTTCTGCGTCTATCAATACGCACATAGAGAAGATCTTTATGGTCAAACTCAAAATCTAACCATGATCCACGATAAGGTATTACCCGCGCCGAAAACAGAATTTTACCTGACGAGTGGCTTTTTCCTTTATCATGCTCAAAAAATACACCAGGTGAACGGTGAAGCTGCGAAACAATAACTCGCTCAGTACCATTAATTACAAAGGTACCGTTGTCAGTCATAAGAGGAATATCCCCCATATAGACTTCCTGCTCTTTAACCTCTTTAACAATCTGATTTTTCGATGTTTTATCATAGATAATTAGTTGCACTTTCACCCGCAGTGGAGCAGCAAAAGTCATTCCTCGCTGCTGACACTCTTTAACATCAAAAGATGGCTCACCTAAATGGTAGCTGACATACTCAAGAGCTGCAGTTCCTGAATACCCCATAATTGGGAAAATTGAGTGGAATGCTGCCTCTAAGCCAGCACTTTTGCGATTTTTTACCGCTATTCCATCTTGCAAGAAATCACGGAATGAATCCATCTGAATTGCCAACAAGTAAGGAACATCCATTACATCTGGTCGTTTGCCAAAGCTCTTACGAACCCTTTTTTTCTCAGTGAAAGCGTATGCCATTGCAACCCCTATTTATCTGTATTGTATCTGTACTGTATATATATTAAAAATATACCTATTGTCGCTGTTCTAACAGCGCAAAAAGGCCGGAGGCAGATAGCCTCCAGCCATATCGCAGCAGTGCTACGATCTATAGATCAAAAGCTACTACTTGACCTCTACGGATGCGCCCGCCTCTTCTAGAGTCTTCTTCAACTCTTCAGCTTCATCCTTAGATGCAGCCTCTTTAATTGGAGCTGGAGCAGACTCAACTACGCCTTTCGCCTCTTTCAGACCAAGACCTGTTGCTGCACGAACTGCCTTAATTACTGCAACTTTATTTTCGCCGAAACTAGTCAATACCACATCAAACTCAGTCTGCTCTTCAACTGCACCGCCAGCATCACCGCCAGCTGGTGCTGCTACTGCTACTGCTGCAGCTGCTGTAACTCCAAACTTCTCTTCCATATCAGAAATCAACTCTACGACTTCCATTACGCTCATATTAGAGATTGCCTCTAAAATATCATCTTTGCTTACTGCCATTTTACTGCTCCTATAATTTAATTACATACTTATTGTTAATACTCTTATTACTAAAATATTAACTTAGCTTTCACTTAACTTCTTAACCGTTATTACGCTGCCTCTTTTGCATCCTTCACTGCCAAGATGGTACGCACCACCTTAGTATGAGGTGCTACCAATGTACGAACAAACTTCTCGATAGGTGCTTTCATAACACTCATCAACTGAGAAATTGCTTGATCGTAAGTTGGCAAGCTTGCAACTGTGGCTAACTGGGAAGGATCCATAAAAGTTTCACCTAAAGATAGTCCTTTAACAACAAACTTATCATGATCTTTAGCAAAATCTTTCATTACCCGAGCTGCACCACCTGGATCTTCTTGTGAAAATCCAAGAATTATGGGGCCTGTTAAAACCTCATTCATACATGCGAAACCAGTCTCTGCAAACGCTTTTCGTGCCAACGAGTTTTTAACTACTCGTATCTTCACACCAGCGTCTATAGATTTGACTCGCAACTCGGTCAACTCTTCCACGGTGAGTCCACGATACTCAGCCGCAACAACGGAGAGTGCAGAAGCTGCTACTTCATTGACTTCTGCGACAACGGCTTTTTTCTGTTCAAGATTTAATGCCATGTACACTTCTCCTTACTTTTAAAAAATAGAGAAATATAGAATTTAATTTACTATATTTCCTACAATAAAGAGGAGCCTAAGCTTATTCAAAGCTTCAACCCCTCACCCTACGGTACAACAGCAAATATCCATTTTTAAACTTTAATATGCTTTAGCACCATCTGCGTCGGCGGGAAAATAACTACCCATTAAACTGGCGAACCAGAACCCACGGTCTTTGACGACTATAGACTATCTATAAAACAGCAGAGAGCCTATAGAGCCAATATTCTTTTAACTAGTTGAGCTCTCTAATGAACTCTGATCCAATACAAGTCCTGGACCCATAGTTGTAGATGCAGTAATTTTCTTTATATATACACCTTTTGCAGCACTTGGTTTTTTCTTATTAAGATCAACCAATAGCGCCTGTAAATTCCCAATCAATTTATCTGCACTAAAATCAATACTACCTATTGAGCAGTGAATTATTCCAGCCTTATCAACACGGTAACGAACCTGACCAGATTTTGCGTTGGTAACTGCGCCACCAACATCTGGACTTACTGTTCCTACTTTAGGGTTAGGCATCAATCCACGTGGTCCAAGAATCTGTCCAAGCTTACCAACCACACCCATAGCATCTGGAGAGGCAATAACTACATCAAAGTTTAGATCGCCACCTTTAATTGTCTCTGCCAAATCGTCCATTCCAACAACATCAGCACCAGCCTCTTTCGCCGCATCAGCATTTGCACCTTGTGCAAAAACTGCAACACGAACTGTTTTACCAGTACCATTTGGCATAAGAGTAGCGCCGCGCACTACTTGATCTGACTTACGAGGATCAATTCCTAGATTCACCGCTACATCAACAGATTCTGTAAATTTCAGAGTAGCTAGCTCTTTCAGGAGATCAAATGCCTCGGTTGCAATATACTGCTTACCAATCTCAACTTTTTCAACAATAATTTTTGCTCTTTTTGTAAGTTTAGCCATTATGACATCCCCTCCACACCTTCAACATTTAGACCCATACTCCGCGCACTACCAGCGATGATACGTACAGCAGCATCCATATCATTAGCATTGAGATCTGCCATTTTAGTAGCTGCAATCTCCTCTAATTGAGCACGAGTTACTGTTCCAACTTTATTCATATTTGGCTCGCCACTTCCAGACTTAATCCCTACCGCTTTCTTCAGTAGAATTGATGCTGGTGGAGTTTTAGTAATGTAGGTGAAACTACGATCACTATATACTGTAATTACTACAGGAACTGGCATCCCTTTCTCTAAGCTCTGAGTAGCAGCATTAAATGCTTTACAGAACTCCATAATATTCACTCCGTGCTGACCCAAAGCTGGACCTACCGGTGGACTTGGATTGGCTTCACCTGCAGAAACCTGCAACTTGATATATGCCTCAATTTTCTTTGCCATGTTACTTCTCCTAATATGGGTTCAAACACTAGAGAACTCCTTAAGTAGAGTCCTCTTAGCTCCCCGTTTACTATCTACCCAAACACTCTGACTAAGTGTTAAGGTTATGAATTAAACCTTTAACCTTTTGAGACCTGCCCAAAATCCAGCTCAACTGGAGTAGAACGACCAAATACTTGTACTGATACAGTAAGCTTGCTCTTCTCATAATTAACCTCTTCCACCGTACCATTAAAGTCGGCGAATGGACCATCTGCAACTCTAACCATCTCACCAGCCTCATAAAGTACTTTAGGTCTTGGCTTCTCAATTCCTTCTTGAATTCTCTGCAGAATATTATCTGCTTCTTTGTCGGTAATTGGAGCCGGACGATCTTTAGTTCCGCCAATAAACCCCATCACCTGAGGAGTATCCTTAATTAGATGCCAAGCACGATCCTCCATCTCCATCTGAACCAACACATAACCTGGAAAGAATTTTCGCTCACTTTTGCGCTTCTTGCCATCAGGGCGCATCTCTACCACCTCTTCACACGGAACCAGAATATCTCCGAAAAGATCTTCCATTCCCTCTCTCTCAATACGCTCTCTTATCGCACGCGAGACTTTATGCTCAAACCCTGAGTAGGCGTGTACTACATACCATCTCTTTGCCATAATCTAATTAATTCCATTAAGTTCCAGTAAACACTCTAACTGCCCAAACTAACCCCATATCGAGTAGCCAGAGCAAAATACCTACAATCACAACCATCACCACAACCATCAAAGTTGTCTGAGTGGTCTCTTTGCGCGTTGGCCAGACAACTTTGCGTGCCTCAGATCTAGCTCCTGCAACAAACCCCCATGCGGCCTGACCGCTCTCCGTCTGTAGTGCAATTGCACCACTGACTCCAACTAAAACTAACAGCCCTAGCGTGCGTATTAAAGTAGAGTATTCTGATAACATGTAGAATCCTGCCATTCCTGACATTAATACTACTATTGCAATAAACATTTTAATTTTGTCTGACATCACTATTATCTTTCTTTCTCTTTAGACTTATAAATTACTATTACACTTCTCAACTTACCGCACTACTATTGACTGAATAAATGGCAGGCCAGGAGGGAATCGAACCCCCAACCTGCGGTTTTGGAGACCGCTGCTCTGCCAGTTGAGCTACTGGCCTTTTATTCTTTTCACCTCAAAACTGAGGCGTAGCTCGTAAATACGAGCCACGCCCTAGTATATGATTTACTATTTTATGTTACCCAATAACGCTTTATTCAATTATTTTCGTAACAACACCAGATCCAACAGTACGACCACCCTCACGAATTGCGAAGCGAAGCCCCTCATCCATTGCGATTGGGTTGATTAGGCTGCCGATAATTTTTAGGTTATCTCCTGGCA
>JABHVM010000088.1 GCA_018658305.1 Thiotrichales bacterium
AGATGGAGAAACATTTGAGGATAAATTTAGTAAAGAGTGGGAGGAGATGAAAAAATCAGATAGTGGACAGATAACTACTCCTCAAGGCCTATTCTCATATATTTCATTCAACCCGTCTAAAGTAGCTCTATTAAAAACTGGCTCTCTTCACCCTGTACAGAGTAGTGACATAGGAGCAGAGAGCTGGAAAATAGTAAGTCATCTCACAACTCTACAACTAGAATCTAATCCTATCGGTTTCATTCAACATAATCGTTCACTCTATAATGCTATCCTTATATTTACTATAATACTCTCCTGGATTCTGGCATACAATAATCTTCATCGCAAACAGTATGAGATGCAACGCTCTAATGAAATACGCTTTCGAGATACCTTAGAAGAGATTCATCTAGCCGCTCTTACCGTTGATCGCCACGGAGAGATACTCTTCTGCAATAACTATCTCCTCCACCTACTACATAAACGGCGTAGTGAGGTAGTTGGAAAAAATTGGATTACCAATTTTGTTCCCACAGATGAAAAAAGTATTACTACCCAACAGATGTTGAAAGAGCAAGGTGACGAAATTGAATCAAACTATTTCCGAACTCATATAATAGATTTTAGAGGAGAGCCAAGACTTATTGATTGGACCTCAACTGTAGCTATGAATGAATACAATAAAATAGATAGTATAACCTGTATTGGGCAAGACATTACCGAACAGAGCAAAACTAGGGAGGAGCTCAGTAAACTTGCACGAGCAGCCACCCAGAGCCCTGCGGTAATTATGATTACAGATATTGATGGGGTGATCGAGTATGTAAACCCTAAATTTAGTGAGTTAACTGGATATTCAAAAGATGAAGTTGTTGGGGAAAATCCTCGAATACTTAAATCAGGTGACACCTCTAAAATAGAGTATATCGACCTCTGGAAAACTATAATTAACGGAGGGGAGTGGCGTGGTGTTCTACACAACAAAAAGAAGAACGGTGAGCTCTATTGGGAATCTGCTCTGATCTCTCCTATCCGAAATGAGGAGGGTAAAATTACTCACTTCTTATCGGTAAAAGAAGACATTACTGCACGAAAGATGTTAGAGGATGAAGTTAAAAGTCGTAAGGATGAGTTAGAACAGGCACACACCTTAGCTGCTGTTGGAAAAATGGCAAGTATGATTGCTCACGATCTACGCAACCCACTCTCATCTATAAAGATGGGGCTCCAGATTTTAGGCAAGAAAAATAGTGTAGATAGTGAAGAGAGTGAACTTCATCAAATAGGGTTAGAACAGATTATATATATGGAGTCTATTCTAGATGGGCTTCTCGCTTACTCAAGACCAGATAGTCTAGAGCTCTCTTGGAACAGCTTAGATAAAATATGCGATACTGCAATTATCTCTCTGCAGCGAGAGATACAGTCAACAAAGGTAGAAGTAACCACCAACTACTTTGCTGGCTTACCAACGCTAGAGATAGACAAGACTAAGATGAGAAGAGCCATTACCAACATCATAAGTAATGCTATCCACTCTGCTGTAGAAGCTGATCCAAATAATCCACAGGTTACAATCACTACAGAGTTGATAGTAAATACTGATGGGTCTGCAGTTATGCTTGAGGTTTGTGATAATGGGACAGGTATTGAGAGAGGTAGTGCCGATCAACTGTTCGACCCATTTGTATCTACTCGATCCAAAGGAACAGGGTTAGGGTTAGCTATTGTGAAGAGAATTATTAATCAACACGGTGGAACAATCACCCTTCAAAACAGAAAACTTAAGGATGAAGAAGAGACAACTGGTGCCTGCGCTAAAATAACAGTTCCGCTCCAAAATAGTGGTAACGAACGTACAATTATATAGATACCCCAAGCATAGAGATGAGATTATGACAAACATATTAATTATTGATGATGATGATGCAAGTTGCAGAACTTTACGACTGCACTTTAGAACTCAAGGGCATAGTGTAGAGATTGCCCACAGTGTAGATGAGGGGTTAGAGGTAGGCTCAACAATAGAGTCAGGCCCAGACATAATTATCCTTGATATCCAGATGCCTGGTAAGAGTGGAATAGAGGGTTTACCAGAATTCATCTCGACATTTCCAAATGTAAGAATCATTATGATTACTGCATTTCATGATATGGATAGCACAATTAAGGCTATGCAAGAGGGGGCCAATGATTACATCCATAAACCTATAGATATTGACAAACTTGACCGTGCCATTGAAAAACTAAATTACAACCAAAATTCTCAGAGAGAGATGTTAGAACCTGAGACTGGAGTGACAAGCAGTTCATCTATGGTTGGTAATAGCGATGCTATGCGAGATGTGTTCAAGACTATCGGAATGGTTGCACGGAGTCCAGCCACAGTACTTATAACAGGAGAGAGTGGCACTGGCAAAGAGTTGGTAGCCAATGCAATACACAACTCTGGAGAACTTGCAAATGCGCCATTTGTTGCGGTCAACTGCGCTGCTGTAGTTGAGACCCTACTAGAGTCTGACCTATTTGGACATGAAAAAGGGGCATTTACTGGGGCAGTATCTAAACAGTTAGGAAAGTTTCAGCTTGCAGAAGGAGGAACAATATTTTTAGATGAGATAGGTGAACTTACGCCAAATATGCAGGCAAAACTACTTCGTGTATTGCAAGAACGTGAATTCACTACTGTTGGAGGAGGGCACCCTATTAAATCTAATGTCAGAGTGATTACTGCAACCAACATTAATATTGAAGAGAGAGTCCAGAGTGGTGAGTTTCGTGAAGATCTCTTCTATCGCCTACAAGTGGTGACTATTCATCTACCACCACTGCGAGAACGCAAAGAGGATCTACTAGATTTAGTACGCTCCCTACTGGATAAAATAAACCAAGAGTTAGGACGCAGTGTAGAGCAGATAAGTGTTGAAATATTGGACTGTTTCCACCAGTACGACTGGCCAGGAAATGTTAGAGAGTTAGAGAATTTACTCACCAAACTAGTCGCACTCTCCTCTAATGACTCAATAACCCCCGACCTACTCCCAGACGATTTTTGTAACTTCACACCAGGTAAAAACTCAGCAGAGTCTTTACCTGAAGATACAAACTATAGACTTAACAACAGTTCAGAGAAGGTTTTACAATATCGTATAGAGCGTTCACTTGCTGAGGTTGAACATGAACATGTCCTTCTTATACTGGAGAGTACAGGATGGCATAAAGGAAAAGCTTGTGAGATATTAGGGGTATCTCGTCCTCGCCTACGCAGACTAATTGCTCAGTATGAGTTATCCAGTTAAGCTATTCATCTACCGTCATTATAGATTATTAGAGAACCACCCTTTCATTCTATCCCAAACACTTATAGAACTTCCATCTAAAAGCCCTCCCCCATATTGATGTCTACGCCGTGCAGCATGAATAAGTAGCCCTACACCTGTAGCATAAATTGGGTTACGCACAATATCTATTAGACCTTTAATATTTTTTGGAGATCCTAATCTCACTGGTCTGTGGAAGATCTCTTCGGCTAATTCAACCGCCCCCTCCATGCGAGAACTTCCTCCTGTCAAAACAATCCCAGCATTAATTTTATCGTCAAAGCCAGCTCTACGAAGTTCGTTATGGACTAGAGTAAAGAGCTCTTCATAACGAGGGCCCACCACCTCGGCTAGACTCTGTCTGGCTAATTTTCTCTCTGGACGATCTCCTATACTTGGAACAGAGACCTCCTCTTCTGGGTCAATCATTTCAGAAATTGCACAAGCATATTTAACTTTCAGCTCTTCTGCATGGTGAGTTGGAGTACGCACAAACACTGCGATATCGTTGGTTACCTGATCCCCTGCCACTGGGATGACTGCTGTATGGCGAATGGCGCCATCATTAAATACTATAATATCTGTTGTGCCTCCACCAATATCTATCATGCAGACACCAAGCTCTTTCTCGTCATCACTTAGCACTGCATAACTAGAGGCAAGTTGTTCCAGCACAATATCTTCTGCTTCAAGACCACAGAGGTGCGCACACTTAACTATATTCTTTGCTGCACTAACTGACCCAACAACGATATGAACCTTTGCTTCAAAACGAACTCCAGCCATACCAAGAGGCTCATGAATTCCATCTTGATTGTCTATTATGTACTCCTGAGCTAGGGAGTGAAGAATTTTTTTATCTGTAGAGATAGCGATAGCCTTTGCTGCATCTATTACACGATCAACATCTATAGCTGTAACTTCACCTGTGCGAATAGCGACAATACCATGAGAATTTATCCCTTCAATATGACTTCCAGCAATACCTGCTGAAACTGCGCCAATTTCGCACTCCGCCATAATTTCAGCCTCTTCAACTGCATGCTGAATAGACTTCACGGTTGATTCAATATTAACTACCACCCCTTTCTTTAATCCTTTTGATGGGTGAGTTCCTATACCTAAAATCTCCAGATCACCATTAGGCAACACTGCTCCCACAATGGCGGCTATCTTTGTAGTACCTATATCCAGACCAACTATTAATTCTCTCTCTTTCTTTGCCATCTAAGTTACCTATTTAACTACTCACTATAATATATTAATTTATGAAGAACTACCCTTTACCAGTAAATTCAATCGCGACCCCTCTCTCATACCTTAGATCAACCAACTTCACCTCTCCCCCACCATTTTTATTGAACCTCTCAAGGATAACCTTAGAGTGCTTTACCCAGCGTGTCAACCTCCGTTCCATCCAACGCCTCCCTAAATTAAGCTCTAATCCATCAGTTAAGAGAAGATGGATTGCACCGCGCTTATCTACCACCATCTGCTCTATTATTGCCTTACTTGAAACATCTTCAAGTAAAATCTTCTTGAAGCGATCAAATTTATTATAAAGTGAAACGCTATTCTGTTGTTGCGTAACATTTAGTGGGGCATTTATAGTTGGTAGAGAGAATTTCTGTTTTGCGTTCGCAAGAGTGAAGCTTGCTGGCTCAAATAGTTCACCCTCAACATTGAGATACCCTCTATCCCCCCATATAACCACTGGTTGCTGCTCTGTTATCCACACATCTATCTTATCTGGCAATACTCTCCTCGCTTTTACACTATATATCCACGGCAATTTCTCCAGTGACTTTTGCAGAGCAACCACATCTAAGGCAAGCATTCCATCTACTGTAGCGTTCTTAACTACCTCTTCTATCTGTTGCTTATCTACTTCATTAGTATCTCCATAGAGTGTAAGAGTGAACTCTAATGATTGCTGAGATGAAAGATCATCTAATACTACTCTGTCTACTATTAAACGGTCAGGTATCAGCTCATACTCCTGCAACAGTAGATATCCTGCAGCTATAAATAGAGATATTCCAACTCCTATAAATAGAGTACGCAGATAAGCAGATGAAACTAGCGCAGACCGCCTCTTCATAGAGCTTCTCCTATCTACATTCTCTCTTCTCTTTCTTCTATTACTATTCACTTTATCCTATTACTCAGCTTAAATCCAAGATACGCTTAACCAAATCTGAGAAACTCATTCCAGCAGCCTCTGCTGCCATAGGAACAAAGCTGTGGTCTGTCATTCCTGGGACTGTGTTCACCTCTAACAACCATGGCTCTCCTGAACTATCCACCATAAAATCAACTCTACCCCATCCTCTACATCCTAATGAGTTAAAGGCACTCAATGCAAGAGTCTGGAGCTTCTTCTCAAAGTCCTTATCTAATCCACATGGGCAGCTATGCCCCAATTTTTTAGAGCCATATTTTGCTTCATAGTCATAGAAACTATCTGGCACTGATAGTTTAATTGTAGGAAGAGTTTCATTCCCAAGAATGGCTATAGTGTACTCATCTCCTACAATCCATTTTTCAGCAATTAGTACTCCAGAATACTTAGATTTCTGCTCACTATCTTGAACTCGTTCTAACTCCTCTATCGACTCCACTCTCTGTAAACCAATACTTGAACCCTCTGCAGCTGGTTTCACCATTAACGGTAACCCTAACTCTTCAACTATATCCCTAGAACTTATAGCTCCATCTAAAACAGTAAATGGTGGGGTTGGTAGCCCTACTCCCAACCAGAGCTGCTTACTACGCATCTTATCCATCGCTAGTGCCGAGGCGAGCACTCCTGAGCCAGTATATGAAATTCCTAAACTATCCAGCGCTCCTTGAATTACCCCATCCTCACCACCTTTACCATGAAGAATGATAAATACTTTATCAAACTCTATCAATCTTTCAAACATCTTCTCTAGTGGCTCTTGCGCTGGATCAAATGCAACTACTTCAATCCCTGCATCCTTTATCCCCTGCAGCACTACTGCGCCACTCTTTAGCGATATCTCCCTCTCTGAAGAGGACCCCCCCATTAAGAGCGCAACTCTACTCACTTCTCATCTCCATATCTACTACCTATCACTCTAACTTCTCGCTGCAACTTAACTCCATGCGTATCCATCACCTGCTGCTCAATAAGATCCATCAACTGCTCTATATCTTCTGCCGTTGCATCACCACTATTAATAATAAAATTTGCGTGGCGTGCAGAGATAGCTGCCCCACCGACTGACTTACCCTTCAAACCAGCAGACTCAATTAAGCGTCCAGCGAAATCGTTAGGAGGATTTTTAAATACTGAACCACAACTCTTTTCCCCCATAGGTTGATCTCTGTTCCTCTGTTTCAGTTGCTCGTTTACTGAGGCCGCTAGAGACGATGTATTAGTAACAGTATCTGTAGCCGCAACTAGAGTTGCCGCTACAAACCACTCATCTTCTTCAGTCTCAGCTCTATTTATTCTCTCTGCAGAACGGTAGCCGATATTATATTCATCAGCTTTTCTCTTAACTATTTTACCACTTCGTTGCATAACTTCCACCTCGTCAATCCAACTCCATATCTCACTACCGAAAGCTCCTGCATTCATCGCTAATGCTCCGCCTAGAGTACCAGGTATTCCTGCAAGAAAAGATAGAGTACTCTGTTGCCCCTCATGAGCAGAATCATCTATACGAATCACCCGAGATAGCTTAGCTAGAGAAACTCCAGCTTCCGCCCTCACTAACACTTTACCTATCTTACTCTCTAGCGCATCCATCTGCTGCACCTTATCTATACGCTGCAGCGCCTCACGCAATAGAATAACTACACCATCAACTCCACCATCTCGCACCAAGAGATTACTACCACGACCAATCCACTCAATTACAACATCCCTCTCTAGCCCTTCAAGAAATGTAGAGAGTTCAGTGATACTGTCTGGAATATAGAGTTTTGTGACTCTCCCTCCAACTCCCCAAGAGGTGTACTCTGCAAGAGTTTTATTATAGAGTATCTTCATCTATCTGCAAGTTTTGCTGCGGCAGCCCCTATTGAGCCAGCCCCAGAGATAAGTAACATATCACCGCCTTCTAGCAGAGTTGGCGCCAAATTAACTAGCTCATCTGGATCTTTTATAAATAGTGGCTCTACCTCTCCTCGTGCGCGAATAGTTCTAATAAGGCTATGCCCATCTGCGCCTAAAATATGGCTCTCGCCAGCAGGAAATACTTCTAACAGCAATAACAGATCAACAGAAGAGAGTATCTCTACAAAATCCTCATATAGATCTCTAGTGCGTGAGTAGCGGTGTGGTTGAAAAGCCAGTACCAACCTGCGCTCAGGCCAGCTCTCGCGCATTGCTACTATAGTGGCAGCGACTTCTTGTGGGTGGTGACCATAATCATCAACCAGCTGAACCATACCGTTAGGAAACTCAAGCTCTCCATAATTTTGAAAACGCCGTTCAATCCCTATAAAGTTTGCCAAGCCACTAACTAAAACCTCATCTTCAATATCTAAATGAGAGGCTACTGCAATAGCTGCCAATGCATTCATTACATTATGTCTACCAGGAAGATTCATCTTTAACTGAAGAGGTTCTCTATCTGGACGGATCAATTTAAAGTTTACCCCTCCAGCTGTTGGAGTTATATCATCTGCTCTAAAATCTAGATCTTCGGATAATACTCCATAACGCAGCAGAGGTCGCTCCAGAGTATCAGCAATCCTCTCTACTCCAGGATCATCCGCACAGATCACTGCTCTTCCATAGAATGGTAGATGGTGAATAAACTCTCTAAAAGTATCATCTAATTTAGCAATATCTCCGCCATAAGTAGACATATGATCTTCATCTATATTGGTCACTACTGCAACCATAGGTTGAAGGTGGAGAAAAGAGGCATCACTCTCATCAGCTTCTGCTACCAGATATTTACCGCTGCCGAGCTGTGCGCCGCCATCATCACCATCCTCCTCTGAACTACGACTTATGCGTCCACCAATAACATAGGTTGGATCTAGTCCAGCTTCTGTCAAGAGCGCAGTGATTAGGCTTGTGGTAGTAGTTTTACCATGCGTACCAGCAACTGCAATACCGTAACGAAAACGCATCAACTCCGCAAGCATCTCAGCACGAGGAATTACTGGCAAACCTAATCTCCGCGCCTCGACTACCTCTGGATTTTCCTCACCAATTGCACTTGAGATCACTACCACATCTGCAGTCTGACTATTTTTAGATAGGTTCAAGGCTCCATGCCCAATCTCTATTGATGCGCCTAGCTCAATAAGAGATTTCACTGTTTGTGAATTTTGCCGATCAGATCCTGAAACTTCAAACCCTAAGTTAAGCAGTATTCTAGCAATGCCGTTCATCCCTGCACCACCAATTCCTACCATATGAATCAATTTAATTTGATACATTGCATCTATTAATCTACTCATTCTATTTTAGATACCTCATACATAAGTCTGTCACTCTTTTAGTTGCATCAAAGATAGCCAACTTATGCGCTCGTTTACTCATTTTAATCAGAGCGTCTCGATTAGAGATAAAATCTCTAACTATAAGTTCTAACCTATCTAATTCTAAATCTTTCTGTTGAATCATAAGTGCTGCCCCAGACTCTACTAAAAAATTTCCATTACTAGTTTGATGATCATCTACTGCATAGGGGAATGGCACCAATATAGACGCTCGACCAACTACAGCAAGTTCTGCCACTGTCATTGCACCTGCTCTACAGATAACCAAATCTGCCCAACTGTACGCCCTATCCATATCATCTATATATGGTACTACACGCAGTTCTTCTCTGTTCTGATCCCCATTAAGACCAGCATAATCTAAGACTGTATTTTCAAAGTTCTTCTCCCCTGTTTGATGGAGTAGCTCTATATCTTTTCCAATCTTAGTTACTAACTTAGGAACTATCTGATTAAGAGCTTGTGCACCTAAACTACCGCCGAGCACCAATAGACGAAGGGGAGACGGTTCACTACTCTCTTTAATAGGTGGCACTTCTGCAAGTGTACTGCGCAGTGGATTACCAACATAGATAACTTTTTTATTAGCAGGAAATGTATTTGGAAATCCTTCTAAAATTAGAGTGGAAAAATGGGATAGTATGCGGTTAGTCATTCCAGACACTCCATTCTGCTCATGAATAAGCAGGGGCTTCCTTAAGATCCAACTAGCTACCCCTCCAGGACCAGAGGCGAATCCTCCCATACCTAACACTACTTGAGGCTTGCATTTAATTATTGCGTAGAGTGATTGCAACAGTGCCCAACCCAAGCGGACAGGCGCTAATAACAACCCTATCCTCCCCTTGCCGCGCAGACCACTAATAGATATCCACTCTATAGGAATATCATATTGCGGTACCAATCTTGCCTCAATTCCTGCCTTAGTTCCAAGCCAGACAACATCGCCTCCAGATTTACGCCACTGTTCTGCCACTGCCAAGGCTGGATAGACATGACCTCCTGTACCTCCAGCCATAACCATTAAACGAGGTACACTCATTTAATACCTCCTTTAACTATTCCATTTTTCTTTTTTCTACCACTCTTTATACCTCTCAGGTATGGACCAACCTCATACTCTATTCTCATAAGTAGAGTTATAGCAACCATCATAACAATGAGACTACTACCCCCATAACTGATAAGAGGAAGAGTCAAACCTTTAGTAGGAAGTATATTCATATTAACCCCATAGTTTATTAAGACCTGAATTCCAATCCAGCTTCCCAACCCATAAGCAAGATAACTTGCAAAATATAAATTTGCAGCGGCAGCTTGCTGTGCCAGCTTGAATGCTTTCCACACAATAAAAGAGAAGAGAGCTAGAAGTGAGAGTGTTCCAATAAGTCCTAACTCTTCAGCAATAGAGGCTAAGATAAAATCAGTATGAGCATCTGGTAGATAAAACAGCTTTTGCAGACCTTCACCTAAACCAACTCCACTAAAGCCTCCATTATTAAACGAGAGAAGAGATTGACCAATTTGCCAATTCTCTTTTATTTGGATATTTATGAGCGGATCATTATTCCAATACGCCACTATACGCTTCCATCTATAGTCTTCCATCTTTATCGCAATATAGAATGCAATTAAACCTAGAGCTATAAATAGCACTATTTGAGATGTGCGCACTCCAGCCAGTATCATCATAATTAATACCACCACCATTAATACTACTGCCGCTCCTAAATCTGGTTCAAGCAGAATAAGTACACTGACGATAGCAAGAAGCCCTATCGGCATTATTACTGCAGCAAACTCAATACAGACTCTCTTTCTATGACGCACTAAATAACTTGAAAGATAGATAAATGCTGATATTTTAGCCAGCTCAGATGGTTGCATCTTAATCGCACCAAAGGAGATCCAGCGACTAGCTCCTTTCACCTCAACCCCATAAAAAAGCACAAAGATAAGAAGCAGCGTGCTGCCAAGCAAGAGGAGTGGAGAGAACTTCTCCCAGAATGAGAGCTTAATTTGCAGTACCACTAGACCAGCCAACAGACCTAGACCCGCAAATTGAGACTGTCTGATAAGATAGTGAAGAGGATTACCAAAATTTTTCTCAGCTAATGGCATCGAAACTGAAGCCACCATCACTAAGCCAATAAGCAGAATAGCGAGTGCTGCAGGAAATATTCCTGAATCTAACACTGACCTACTGATACTCCTAGATCCAGCAGTAGGTCTCTTCTGTTTCTGACCACCTCTTCGCCATATCAACCAACCACTAGGCAATCTCATGCCGCTATCTCCATTGCATTTACAGCATCTTTAAATCTATTACCTCTATCTTCAAACCCTAAAAACTGATCAAAACTAGCACAGGCTGGTGAGAGAAGTACGCTATCCCCAATCTGCGCCATCTTACTTGCTCTCGCTACAGCACTCTCCATACTATCCACCATAACCTCTTCTACTACCCCATCTAAAGCTGCAGATATTAATTGAGCATCTTCTCCCAATAAAACCACTCCTCGCAAAAACTTTTGCGCTAATGATCGTAGTGAAGTAAAGTCCGCCCCTTTACCCTGACCACCAGCTATCAATACAATTTTAGCTCCAGCCTCGCTTAGACCAAGAATAGCCGCCTCTGTAGCTCCTACATTAGTACCTTTAGAGTCGTTTATCCAACGCACCCCATCTCTCTCTGCGATCAACTCTGTACGATGCTCTAACCCTCTAAACTCTTTCAGAGCAGCAAGCATAGCATTAAGTGGAATATCCACCGCCTCTCCTAAGCTCAAAGCTGCAAGTGCATTAGTGTAGTTATGCGCCCCCACCATTGCAATTTCATATAACTCTATTATCCGTTCCCCCCCCCTAAAGATCCAACGACTCCCACTATACTCTTGGATTGAATATTGTTGACCGTTAGCAGAACCTCCATAAGGGGCTCGTTTAGCTCCTACATTTCCACTCTCAACCAGCTTCTCGATCTCATCACCATCTATCTCTAACGGATAGACTAGTGTCTCTGCATTGCTATATATTTTCCCTTTAATTTCCCCATAGTGACCTACATCTCGGTAACGATCAAGATGGTCTGCTGAGATATTCAAGAGAACAGCAGCTTTAGGAGCGAGTGATAAATCTGTCTCCAACTGAAAACTTGAAAGTTCCAAAATATAGAGATCAACCCTCTCCGCAGAGTTTGAGAGCAGATCTAGAGCTGGAACTCCCAGATTACCCCCAGCTCGCACGCTCCAACCCGCTGCACTCCCCATCTTAGAAAGTAGAGTTACCACTGTACTTTTACCATTAGATCCTGTTACAGCAACCACAGCCGCTTTATCCTCATCATCTTTAATAGCTCTAGCAAATAGTTCAATATCACTAATTACTTCCACACCAGCGGAGATAGCGTGCTGAATTGCAGACTCATAAATGGAGAGCCCTGGACTCAGAATAATCTGCTCTTGAGTTGCGAGAAGTTCACCATTCAAGTCACCTAAAACAGTATTTAGCTCTGGATAGTCGATATGAAGTTTTTCTATTCCTGGCGGTTCTTTTCGTGTATCAAAAGCAGTAACTGTAGAGAGATAATTCTCTGCTTTAAAATATGTAGCAAAATATTCAATAACTGATCTACCACTACTTCCCAGTCCGACAATTGCTCTCTTAGTTACCATACTCATCAATATAACTATTATCTAATTTTAAGAGTTGCCAAACCAATCAACACTAGAATAAAGGTTATGATCCAGAAGCGAACTACTACCTGCTGCTCATGCCACCCTTTAAGTTCAAAATGGTGATGGACTGGAGCCATTTTAAATATTCTTTTTCCTGTCAGTTTATAGGATGCTACCTGTAACATAACGGAGACCGTCTCCATTACAAATACCCCACCCATTATCATTAGAACCAACTCTTGACGCACAAGCACTGCCACTATTCCGAGAGCTGCGCCAAGTGCTAAAGCTCCCACATCTCCCATAAATACCATAGCTGGATATGAGTTAAACCAGAGAAATCCTAATCCTGCTCCAACCAGTGCTCCACAGAAGATAGCAAGTTCTCCAGCGTCAGGTAGAGATGGAATTGCCAGATAATTCGCAAATTCAATATGTCCACTCAAGTAGGCAAACATCCCCAGAGCTCCACCAACTAGAATAGCTGGCATAATTGCTAACCCATCTAAACCATCAGTTAAATTTACTGCATTGCTAGTTCCTACTATTACTACCCAAGCTAACGGTAGATAGAGTATACCGAGATCTACTACAACATCTTTAAAAAATGGGACTACTAACTGAGTCTCCGCAGGTATAGTTGCACTGTGATAGATCCACCCCACTGCAACTGCAGCCACTAATGACTGCCCAAGAAATTTTGATTTTGCTGACATCCCATTAGGATCTTGATATACAACTTTTTTATAGTCATCAATCCATCCTATCACTCCAAATCCAACAGTCACTAAGAGCACTGCCCAGAGGTAACGGTTAGAGAGATCTCCCCAAATTAGGGTGGACAATACAATTGCTACTAAAATTAGAGCTCCACCCATAGTTGGGGTTCCAGCTTTAACCAGATGACTTTTAGGACCATCACTGCGAATAGCCTGCTCAACTTTATATTTAGCCAACTTTCTAATCATCATTGGACCAACCATAAATGAGAGAAGCAAAGCTGTGAGTGCCGCCAATATTGCACGCAGGGTTAAATACTGAAAAATAGCAAAAGAGCTATCGAACTCTATCAGATAATCGCTTATGTAGAGAAGCATTACTACATCCCTCCACCAACATTTTTCTGAAGAAGATGTTCTATAACTCTCTCCATATGCATAGAGCGAGACCCTTTAACAAGTAGTGCAATTTTTTCATTACCATTATCTCTATTATATTTATGCTCTATTATGTCTTGGGAAATCTTATTACACAGAGATTTTATATCTGCAAACTTCTCTCCTATACCGCTAAATGTAGAGAGATAATCTTCTGCATGCTCTCCTATAGCATAGATCTTATCTATGTTAGCCGATGCCTTAGAACCGATCTCTGCATGCAACGCAGTTGAATCAGCTCCCAGTTCTGCCATATCGCCAAGCACTAAAACTTTCTTGCCATCTCTAGAGGATAAAACATCAATTGCACCACTAACTGACTCTGGACTAGCATTATAGCTGTCATCAATAACCTCCACATACTCTTCATCCACCACCACATCCAGCCTAGCATCTATTGGGCGTACATTCTCAATGCCTCTCTTAATCTGCTGCATAGAGACTCCCAACTGAAGCGCTATAGCTGCAGCTGCGACTGCATTTTTTCTATTATTAACCCCAAGTAGAGGAAGATCTATAGTTACTCTTTCATCTTCTGTTACCAGCTCAAAAGGAGCATCTATATTTTGCATCGATTCTGTAGTTGAGGAGACAATGTAATCTTTCTCACTACTCTGCTCAAATCCATACAGCACTATCTTTTTTCCTTCTGCTAATGAACTCCACAGTTCAGCTTGCTCTAAATCCCCATTGATAAGTGCCACCCCATCGTCAGTAAGTCCAGAGTAGATCTCCCCTTTAGTACTCGCCACCTGCTCCGCTGAACCAAATCCTCCAAGGTGTGCTTTACCACTATTATTTACTAACGCAATAGTAGGGCGTACAATATCTGTAAGGTATTTTATATCACCAACCGCACTTGCCCCCATTTCAACTACTCCCCAAGTATCAAACGGAGATACTTTTAGTATAGTCAATGGAACTCCTATCTCATTATTAAGGTTTCCAGTTGTAACCATCCCTGGACCAACATTTCGCATAATAAATTCAACCAACTCTTTAACTGTAGTTTTACCATTACTACCAGTAACTGCTACAAGAGGAAGGGTGAATTGATCACGCCACGCTTTGGCGATCTTACCCAGAGCCAATCTCGTATCCTTAACCACAATCTGTGGAAGATCACTCTGTTGTTGACTCTGCACTATAGCCGCTACCGCACCTCTCTCTATAGCCATATCCAAGTACTCTGCACCATCAAATTTATCGCCAACTAAAGCAACGAATAGGTCATCAATAGCAATAGTTCTACTATCTGTTCTTACCCTAAAGAACTCCGTATCATCACCTATCAAACGAGCGTCTAAAAGCTCTGCAACTTGAGATACTCTGTTAATTAACTCTGTCATAATTATATTCCTATATTTAATACCCTTGATACAACTGCACTTATTATCAGTTATGCGCTCTTCAGATCAACTCTTGCGCAAAATCACGATCACTCCATCTAACTTTATCATCTCCAATATATTGCCACTGCTCATGCCCTTTACCAGCAATCAAAATAGTATCGGCAGCTGATGCACTATTAAATGCAAACCTTATAGCTTCTTCCCTACTCTCTATCACTTTAAAGGTGCAGCTCTCCTCTCTTTCAGCTACAGAGATACCTTGCATAATCTCATTAATAATAGCTTTAGGATCTTCTTTACGAGGATTATCATTAGTCAACACAATATAGTCTGCCCCTAACTCAGCAGCTCTTCCCATCTCAACTCTCTTCCCTCTATCGCGCTCTCCTCCACACCCAAACACTACCCACAATTTAGTAGCAGAATTATGAAGATGTTTACGCAGTGTAGCTAAGACAAGACTCAGCGCATTAGCTGTATGTGCATAGTCTACAACAATATCTGGGGAGAGCTCTCCGCCAGAGAAGAGTTCAACTCTTCCTGCTACTGGTACAACTCTACTCAGCGCACTTAATCCACCCTTAAATGAGACATTCCAACTTAACAGTACTCCAAGAGCCGCTAGTAAGTTTTCCGCATTAAAACTTCCATACAGTGGAGTTGAGAGCTTTCCATTTAGCTTATTATCCCCTACTATGCACTCAACCTCTAGCTCCATTCCATCACCATTTTGTACAACAATAGTACCGCTAATGATTGTTATAGGATTGGAGTGGTCACTATCCAATATCTCGGCTAATATAGTAGATTGCAATTCACTACTTGTACTCACCACATACCCAAAAAGATCTCTGTTTGGTGGAGGGTTAAGAAAAATATCTCTCCCTAACCTATCAGCAAGATTAACCACTACGCTCTTAATTACATCCAGATAAAACAGTGATTTTTTTACAGCATGATACTCTTCAATAGAGCCATGATAATCAAGATGATCTCTCCCCGCGTTGGTGAGCACTGCAGTATCTATTTCTGTTCCACTCAAACGACTCTGTTCGATACCATGGGAAGATGCCTCAATTGCTACACTAACTACATTATCATCAACTATTTTTCGGATAAATTCCTGAAGCTCAATTGGAGGTGGAGTAGTATGAGTATGAGTTAGCGTTCCAACTACAGATACCTTCTCTCCTATCTCCCCTAACGCATTTGCGATAAAGTGAGTAACTGAACTTTTTCCATCAGTACCTGTAACTGCCGCAACTTTGAGCTCTGCCGATGGATTGTGGTAGTAGATACTTGCAATCTCTCCAACTTTTTTGCGCAAATTATCAACCTTATCAGCAGCAGGATGGGTTGTTTCAGAGAGCACCCTGCGAGCCCCATTTGTTAATGCCTGCTCAATATATTTAGCTCCATCGACACTATCACCCTGAAGTGCAAAAAACAGATCCCCTTTTTTAACCTTACGACTATCCGTAGCAAGACCTGTAATATTATCCAATAACTTGTTAACCACTAACCTCACCCCCATTATTTGGTTGTGGTGCAACTCCCATTATACGCAGTGCACCACCAACCACTTCAGAAAATACTGGTGCTGCAACCCACCCTCCAGTATATTTTTTTCCTTGTGGGTCTACTACTACTACGACTGCTACTATTTTTGGATCTTCTATCGGAGCCATTCCAGCAAATATTGCGGTATGCCCAAATGATTTCCCTTCACTATCTTTATACCTGCCATTAACTAATTTCTCTGCAGTACCTGTCTTACCTCCAACTCTATACCCTGCAACACGAGCTTTTTTAGCAGTCCCCTTAGGATTTGATGTTACCCCTTCCAACATCATACGCACAGTTTTTGCTACTTCAGCAGAAAATACTCTACGCCCTTCATCACGATTTAAACTAGAGTCATTATGGAGAAGAGTTATAGGGGTAATCACACCATCTTCAGCTAGTGCAAGATATGCTTGTGCTATTTGGAGTGGGGTCATATCAATACCATGCCCATACGAGATCGTGGCATGATCTACTTTGACCCAATTTTTATGGCTCCTGAGCTTCCCCTTAACCTCTCCTGGAAAACCCACTCCAGTCACTCTTCCTACTCCAACTTTATCTAATGTGGACCAAAGCTGTTCTGGGGTTAATTTAAGAGCAACCTTTGCTGACCCAACATTGCTAGAGACCCAGAGCAGCTCTTCTATACTTACAACACCATAATTGTGACCTGCATACTCTCCAATAGATGCCCCCTTAAACCGCAACCTACCCGGAGAGGTGTCGATCTTATCATCTTTATCAATAACTCCATACTCTAGTGCTGATGCAATAGTCAATGGCTTCATAGTAGAACCTGGCTCTAAAACATCGGTAACTGCTCTATTGCGCAGAGCTTCTCCTCGGCGTTGTGACGAGTCATTGGGATTATATGATGGAAGATTAACCATTGCCAATACTTCACCTCTATCTGAGTCAAGTACCACTACTGTACCTGATACCGCCTTATACTCTTGCAGAGCTTTGCGCAGGGCTTGATATGCAATAAACTGAACTCTTCTATCTATACTTAATTTGAGATCACCACCTTTCTTACCCCTCTTAACTAGCCCTACAGTTTCAATAGCTTTTCCTTCTCTATCTTTAATAACTTGCACCTTCTCAGGATAGCCATTCAATTGATAGTTGTACGATTTCTCAACACCCTCTTGTCCTCTATCTTTAGAATTAGTAAAGCCCAATAGGTTTGAGATAATATCTCCATCTGGATAGTAGCGCCTTACACCACGCCTAAACTCTATACCCTCTATATTAAGGGCAACTATTCTCTTTTTAATATCTGGAGAGACCTGATCTTTCAGTTTTACATATCTAAGATGCGGTCTGTTATCAACTTTTTTACTGAGCCACTCATCACTTCTATCTAATAACTTTGCCAACTCTCTGCGTTTTTCAATTGATTTAGTAAACTCTCTATTCCTTACTCCAACAATCACCATCGGAGTACTAAGCGCAAGCGTCTCTCCATTACGGTCCAATATATCTCCACGCATACTCGGGATTGTGATAGTTTTAACATACTGCTTCATTACATTAGGAAAATTAGGGCTCACACTCTCTGAAGATAAGTGCAATATTACCGCTCGTCCTGCAACAATAAATAAGAGTATCAATAAAATTGACCCTATTACATTGTGCCTATTCATTTAATTTGAACTCTCTGCTGCTGGGATGGGTAGACCATTTTAAGATCTTCCCTAGCTCGCACCTCAACTTTTATCATACTTCCTAGAGCAGCCTCCTCTAAACGCAATCGTCCCTGCTCCTCCATGAAGTTTTCATATTTTTTTTGAAGACTGTATAACTTCATATATCGCTGTCGTTCGCTATATTTTATATATACCACGCTTAGCGCACTCATAACTAGCAGCAAAATTAATAGCGGAATAGTTAAAGTTAGAACAGTTGATGGCTTTTCATACCAATTCATCTGTACGCTCCGCAATCCGTAATACTGCACTCCTAGATCTTGGATTGTTATAAATCTCATCTTCACTCGGAAAAATTGCCTTACCAACTCTGCGTAACACCCCATCCTTTACCATACTCTGTATTGGCAGATCTAATGGCATATCGTCTTCGCCCTTTTCTGATCTGCGAATAAACTGCTTAACCATTCTATCCTCTAAGGAGTGAAAACTTATAACCGCCAACCTACCTTTTGGAGCAAGGGCAGCAATAGAGTTCTCCAAGACTGTCTCAATCTCCTCTAACTCACTATTAATATAGATCCTAATAGCTTGAAATGTTTTTGTCGCTGGATGGCGTTTTCGATTAGGCTTACCAGGAACTGCTCTCTTTACAATATCTGCAAGCTCTGCCGTAGTTGTTATAGGAGACTCCTGCCTAAATCTATCTATAGCTCTTGCAATGCGCCTAGATTGGCGTTCGTCTCCATACTTCCAGATAACTCTTGCCATCTCTTCTGTATCTACTACTGCAATCCACTCTGCCGCGCTCTCCCCTGCCGTCTGATCCATACGCATATCAAGCGGTCCATCTTGCATAAAACTAAAACCTCGTTCAGGATTATCTAATTGAGGAGAAGAGACACCGAGATCTATCAAGATCCCATCGAGTTGATGTTCTACGACATAACTTCCAATTTTTGAAAAAGGTGAATGGTGAATAGTTACTCTACTATCTATAGAGTCCCCCGTTGCGTACCGCTGTCGAGCTTCTTTAATAGCCAATGGATCACGATCCATAACTATAAGTTTGCCCTCTGTAGAGAGACGCTTAACTATTTCCGCACTATGTCCTCCCCGACCATAAGTTGCATCTAGATATGTTCCATTTGGTTTTATTGCAAGCCCTGCAACTGCCTCATTCAGCATAACAGGAGAGTGTGACATTGAGTTAGACCTGCTTAAATATAGAAGTCATCTAGCTGGCTCAATATATCTTCGTCCAACTTAGTGAGTGGTGCTGCTTTACTCCAAGCAGCATCATTCCAGAGTTCCATCTTATTACCAACTCCAACAACTCTCACCAACTTATCAAGATCAGCATGTTTACAAAGCTCATCAGATAGTCGAATGCGACCATTTGAGTCAAGATCACAATCTCTTGATTGACCAATTACTAAACGCCGCATAGTGTCCTGCTGAACACCACTAAGCTCTCCAATACGACGTTCAACCTCTTCCCACTCAGATAGTGGATAGAGATTGAGACATTTTGCGCGAATATTTGGAGAGACCACAATATGCCCACCTGAACCATTGATAATCTCGGCACGATGCTGTGCTGGGATAGCTACTCTTCCCTTACTATCTAGAGATACTGATCTATTTCCTCTAAACATAGATAATTATATTCTGCTGTTTTTATCTTTTTTCTAAATCGCTTTAGTTCGCTTGAGCTCTTAAGAATGCAGGAACATCAAAAAAATCTTCATTAAGATCTGAACTGCCGCCCATTGCTACGCTAGATTGAGATTGTGCTCCATTAATATTATTACGCATGATAGTGGGCTGATCATAATCTATCTTCCCGTCAGTAGTTGGAATTGGCATTGGAATTCCATCTGTCCCTGTCCCTTTCACAATTGTTATTATTGGCTCTTCAACTTCCTTACTAGCAGCCTCTGCATCAACTAATCCTGTTGCAACAACTGTCACTCTAATCTCACCGCTCATATCCGTATCAAACCCAGCTCCAATCACGATGGTTGCATCATCTGATGCATACTTACGCACAGCAGTACCTACATCTTGAAACTGCCCCATAGTGAGATCATAACCAGAAGTTACATTGACTAAAATTCCACGCGCACCACTTAGATCAACATCATCTAATAGAGGACTATGCAACGCAGCATCTGCTGCAATAGCTGCTCTATCTTCACCAGATGCTGTTCCAGTTCCCATCATCGCCATTCCCATCTCTGACATTACAGTTTTTACATCTGCAAAATCCACATTAATCATACCATCACGAGTAATTAACTCAGCAATTCCTTGCACCGCTCCTCGTAGCACGCCATCAGCTTCATGGAAAGCTTCCATTAAAGGCATATCAGGACCAAACACACTCATCAGCTTCTCATTAGGAATAGTAATTATTGAGTCGACATATTTAGTCAACTCTTCGATACCATTCAGAGCAGATTCCATTCTCTTCTCCCCCTCCATAGCAAATGGCTTGGTGACTACAGCTACAGTTAAGACCCCCATCTCTTTAGCAACTTCAGCTACTACTGGAGCTGCTCCAGTTCCAGTTCCACCACCCATACCTGCGGTAATGAAGAGCATCTCTGTTCCTTCGATCAACTCACGGATGCGCTCTCTATCTTCCAATGCTGAATCTCTGCCAACTGCTGGTTTAGCTCCAGCCCCTAGTCCACGCGTAGTTTGCGCTCCTATCTGAATAACTGTACTAGCCGATGACTTCTCCAGGGCCTGCGCATCTGTATTCGCACAGATAAATTCAACTCCTGCTATCTCTGCTTTCACCATATTATTTAGAGCATTGCCTCCAGCACCTCCAACCCCTATAACTCGAATGATTGCGCCGTCAGCATCTACGATCTCTTCAAACATAAAATTCCCCTTATTAAATTCATATTCTGGGACAAACCACTTTGCCCCAATAAGCCCCACTATACCCCATTTAAAAACAATTGCAATAAAAAAAATAAAAAATTATAGGAATTATCTCTAACATTACATTTTTATAAGCTTTATTAAGTATTACAGATTAAAGTAAAGGAAAGCACAATTAACTACTCCAGACATTAATTCTAGATAGGTTAATAAGATTATGAGATAAGATAGTGCTTATACAGAGTGATTAGGTAGAGAATTAAAGTTGGAAGTCGACCGATAAGCCGGGTTCTGTCGTGGACAACCATTCATCTGGGATGCACGTCACCGTACACCTCAAGCAACCTACCCGAGTACAGGGCGAGCCACCCATAGCGTACTCCTATTTGGTCTTGCTCCGAGTGGGGTTTACCTTGCCACAAACAGTTGCCTGTTGCGCGGTGCGCTCTTACCGCACCTTTTCACCCTTACCGTCACCCACTATACGAATACAGTGTTTACTTAGGCGGTCTATTTTCTGTGGCACTTTCCATAGGCTTATATCAAAACTGAATTTCGCCTCCCAGGCGTTACCTGGCACTCTGCTCTGCGGAGCCCGGACTTTCCTCTACCTATATCTGCGCATAGCAAAGTATAGATAGCGATTGTCTAGTCGACTTCCGAGGACAATTGTATCATACGATAGAGTGCATTTTTCTTCAAACCAGTAATCTCTGCTGCAATGGCCGCTGCCTTTCTAGGGGGAAGCTCCTCTGCTAGTAGCTTTACAATGCGTTGCGCTTCACTACTATCGACTTCACTCTGCTTAGGAGCTCCCTCAACTACAACCACAAACTCACCTCGTTGTCGATTAGGATCTTGTTGAATCCATTCTATAAGCTCCACAAGCTGTGCAGTGTGTACCGACTCATGCATCTTAGTCAACTCTCTTGCTACAGAAACTTTGCGTTCTTCACCAAAAACAGAACTCATAGCCTCTAGCGTTGCTAGGATACGGCGCGGAGATTCAAAGAAAATCATAGTTCTATTCTCTCTGCTCAACTCTTGCAACGAGCGCTCTCGTGCCTGTTGCTTAGTTGGCAAAAACCCCTCAAAGGAAAATCTATCAACAGCTAATCCGGAGAGAGTCAGCGCTACAATTGGGGCAGTTGCGCCAGGTATAGCAGTAACTTCTAACCCAGCCTCTCTTGAGGCTAATGCTAAGCGAAAGCCTGGATCATTAACTAATGGCGTACCAGCATCACTAATCTGCGCAATAGATTTTCCATCTAGCATCATCTCTATAATATAGTCTACACGCTGCTCTTCATTATGCTCATGCATAGAGAGCATCCTACTCTTAATTCCAAAATGGTTGAGCAGGCGTTGGCTATGTCTAGTATCCTCCGCCACAACTAAATCAACGGATGATAATGTCTCTTGTGCACGAGGCGATAGATCCATAAGGTTGCCTATCGGGGTCGCTACAATGTAAAGTATACCTTTGCTCACTAAACAGATCCTTTTAATAACAGATAAACAAATTAATTAAGTAACAGATGAAACAGACTACCTTAGCTATTGGACATGATGCAGAAAAGGCATCTCTGCTCTTTCTACAGAAACAGGGGCTTGAACTTATCACTACTAACTATAGATTTAAAGGTGGAGAGATTGATCTTATCATGAGCTCATCCAACAACACATTAGTTTTTATTGAGGTTAGGTTACGCAATAGTAAGGGCTATGGAAGTGGTGCGGATAGCGTAACGAGCAGCAAACAGCGGAAGCTATCTCGCACAGCACTCCACTATATGCAGAGTCACCAACAATATGAAGAGTGGAATATTAGATTTGATGTTATATCGTTAACTTCTAAACTAGAGAAGTACGACATAGAGTGGATTGAAGAGGCATTCTGGCCAGGTGATAATTAAAATTTAAGCCATTAAATTACAGATAAAAACCTATGAAAACCAGTTATAACTACCTCACACTCAAAGTTGAGTTATAATTTGCGACCACCAAAACAAGTTTATGTTATGAAAATAAGGATCTGTATAATGAATTTTAAGCGTACATTTTTAACAACCATACTCCTAGCTTACACATTGCTACTCAGCGGATGTAGTGAATTAGCTCCTCTGGTTAGTCATGGTGCCACTACTGTTGCTGCTGATCAACGCACTATTGGAACAATGATGGATGATGAAGTATTAGAAATGAATATCTCTGATATGGTATCTAAAGATAAAGATCTATATGAGAAGAGTCATATTAACATCACTAGTTTTAATTTTATAATACTCTTAACTGGAGAAGCACCAACTCAAGCTCTTAAAAATAGGGTAGAGAAAATTGTACTAGAGCATACTAAAACCCGCCGCGTCCATAATATGATAACCATCGCTGCACCAAGCTCCATACTTACTCGCACCAGTGATAGCGCAATTACTGCTCGAGTCAAAGCGGAAATGTTGGGCGATAAAAACATTGATGGACATAAGATAAAAGTTAATACAGAAAATGGGGTTACATACCTCATGGGGCTAGTGAAGCGAAAAGATGGAAATAGTGCCGTTGATATAACCCAAGGCATTAGTGGAGTACAGAAGATAGTTAAGTTGTTTGAGTATCTTGATTAATAAACTTAACCTCCAACTTCTGCAAGATATTGTCGGGAAGAGTGCTCTCTTAACTGACTCAGCCGATCTTCTCAACTATAGCTATGACAATAGCCGCATCTCACTACTACCAGATGCAGTTCTACTCCCTTCTACTCATCAACAGATAGTAGAGATAACTCAGCTATGCAACAAACATAAAATTCCCATCACTATGCGCGGGAGAGGAAGTGGCACTTCTGGAGCAGCTGTTCCAACAGCTAATGGCATCGTCATCTCAACAGAAAAGATGTGCAAAATTATAAGAGTAGAGCCAGAGAACAGACTGATGGTGGTTGAGCCTGGAGTTACTAACCGTGAAGTACAAGAGGAGGCAGCCAAACATGGTTTCTTCTGGGCTCCAGATCCAACTAGCAGTGCATTCTGTAGTGTAGGGGGAAACATATCTTGTGGTACCGCTGGTCCTAGAGCAGTCAAATATGGGACGGTTCGTGAAAACACTTTAGCCCTGCGAGCAGTCACTGGAGATGGCAGAGAGATTAATACAGGAAGCGAAACCACCAAGTGGGCTGTTGGATATGATCTCACTAGACTCATTGTAGGTTCAGAAGGAACGCTGGCATTAGTAACGGAAGCCACTCTTAAACTACTTCCAAAACAACCTAGCAGTCTAATGATGCGAGCACTCTATAGTAGCATGCAGAGTGCTGCTGATGCAGTTGCTGCAATAATGGCTCAACCACACACCCCTAGCGCTCTTGAGTTTATGGATGGCAAGAGCTTAGACCTTATTCGTAACAGACTTGGTGACAACCTTCCAAATTCAGCCAATGCAATGTTAATGATTGAAGTTGATGGCTCTACAGAGAGCATAGTAGAGGCTGCCAAAGCTATCCGCAAGGCAGCTAAAAATAGCGGGCTAGTAGAGTTAAAGACCGCAGCTACTGGTGAAGAGATTTCTCAGCTCTGGCAAGCTAGAAAAATACTATCTCCTCGATTGCGTGAGATTTCACCCAAAAAGATTAATGAAGATATTGTAGTACCTGTCTCAAAAATTCCTCAACTAATAACCGCTATTGAAGGGCTCTCTAAAAAATATAAAATTCAAATAGCAAACTTTGGACATGCTGGAAATGGTAACCTCCACACCAACCTACTGATCAATCCTGATGATAGTGCCGAACACGAGAGAGCTGAGCAGTGTCTTGCCGAACTATTTAAAACAGTCTTAGACCTACACGGCTCAATTTCTGGAGAGCATGGTATTGGTTTAGTTAAGAGAGAGTTTGTAAAGTTAGAGATCGCGGAAGAGGAGATGAGATTGATGCAATCCATCAAAAAAAGTTTTGATCCCAACGGAATTCTAAACCCTGGAAAGGGAGCTGCCCTACTTAACTAAAGTTAATGCAGGTCTCTTTCTTTTAGCAGTTTCACTATTTGCTGATTCTGGTGCAGTAACAGAAGAATCCTCCTCTTGGAAGATCATTCCCTGCCCATTCTCTTGCGCATAGATAGCTTTAACTGCGGCTGAAGGGAAAGATATATGTTCTACTGTTCCAGAAAAACGGGCACTAAAACTAATCCAATCTTCATCTATAGAAAAATTCTGTGCTGCATTGTAACTACAGTTTAAAATTATCTGTCCATCTTTAATATAGACCTCAGGAACTGTAGCCATTGAGTTTTCTGCATCTACCACAATATATGGGGTTAGAGCATTATCAGTAATCCAAGCATGAATAGCACGGATCATATAAGGTCTACTGGAACTCATTTCAATAATTTGTTGTGTAGAATTATCCATTAAAGTTCATTCATCTCTCGCTCTTCTTCAGTTAAGCTATCTTGAAAGGTAGCACGACTGAATAGGCGCTTTCCATAGGAGATTACAGATTTAGCTGAAGGTGGAAGCTCTACTTTTAGAGATGGTAATCTCCATAAAATTGGAGCAATACTACAATCTACTAACGATAACTCATCCGACATAAAGTACTCTTTTTGTGCGAATATTGGATCAAGCATAGCGATACTCTTAGCTAGAGCCTTTCTAGCTACATTCGCAGCTCTGGTAGGACTATTTTCGATATCATTCATCCGCACTAACCAATCCATATCAATTCGATCTATCATCAAACGATCTTTTGCACGATCTACAGGATCAATACGCATTAATGGAGGATGCGGAAATCTCTCATCCAGATATTCCATAATAACTCGGGAACCAAACAGAGTAAGATCTCTATCAGCAATTGCTGGAAGCACCCCATAAGGGCTTACATCTTTAAAACTCTTTTTGGTATAGTCTGGATCAACCCACTCCACTTCATGCTCGGCATCCTTCTCTGCCATTACAAATCTTACTCTATGGCTAAGGTAGTCCTCTACCCCAGAGAAGAGTATCATGCATGATTGTCTCTGCTCAATTGCCATTTAGTGAACATCCTTCCAGTACTCTTTCTTAAGTTTAATAGTAAGTACCAGTAGTATTAATAGGAAGCCAAGCACATACAGACCAAGACTCTCACGATATGAACGAATTGGCTCTCCAACATATACTAAGAAGTTAACTAGATCACTGACTGTTTTATCATACTCTTCAGTACTCATACTTCCAGTTCCATCAGCCACTAATTTATGTTCAATTTTCTCTTTTCCATAAGCCATATTAGTCTTGCTCTCCTCTATATGCTGCATTCCCTGCAGTTTCCAGAGAACATGCGGCATACCTACATCTTTAAAGACTAAGTTATTCACACCCATTGGACGAGACTTATCTACATAGAAGCTTCGTAGATATGTGTAGAGCCAATCTGCTCCGCGCGAACGGGACACCACACTAAGATCTGGGGGAGCTGCACCAAACCATAGCGCCGCATCAGCCTCAGGCATTGCAATCTCCATAGTATCGTGGATTTTAGCATCGCTATAGACTAGGTTTTCAAGTACCTCTTCATCTGTCATACCTAAATCATCTGCCATTCTTTTAAAGCGCATATACTTTGCAGAGTGACAACTTAGGCAGTAGTCCATAAATACTTTAGCCCCATTCTTCAAAGACTCTGTATCAGAAAGATCTATTTCCACATGGTCCAGATCTGCTCCGCCAGATGCTTGCGCTGTCAGTGGCATGGTAAGTAGTGAAGCTGAGACTAAAAGTGCTTTAGGCAACGCTCCAAATGATTTTTGCAATAGTTTTTGTATAATCATATTCATTTCAAATTCTCCCTTAAAATATTAATGCTCTGGTAGACGATCAGGAACAGGCTTTGTCCTGTCCATCTTCGAGTAGAAAGGCATCAACAGGAAGAATGCAAAGTATAGAACTGAGAATATACGCGCAAACATTGTTGCTGTTGGAGTTGCTGGTTGAGTTCCTAACCAAGATAGTGCTACAAAGGTCACCACAAAGATAGCTAGTGCCATTTTTGATATTATACCTTTATAACGAATAGACTTAACAGGACTGCGATCTAACCATGGCAACAAGAAGAGCATTATAATTGCTCCAAACATAGCCATAACTCCCATAAACTTATCAGGCACTGCGCGCAATATTGCATAGAATGCGGTGAAGTACCAGAGCGGTACAATATGCTCAGGCGTTTTAAGTGGATCAGCAGGGATAAAGTTATCCTTCTCTAAGAACCAGCCACCCATCTCAGGAGCAAAGAACATAATCGCAGAGAAGATCATCAAAAAGACAACCACTCCAACAATATCCTTAACCGAGTAGTATGGGTGGAAAGGAATACCATCCGCAGGTGCTGTATCACTCCAACGGTTTCCTTTTGGTCCATCCTTAATCTCAATACCTTCTGGATTATTAGAACCAACTGCGTGCAACGCTACAATATGGAGGAATACCAAAATAACCAAAATAAGTGGTACTGCAATCACATGGAAAGCGAAGAAGCGGTTAAGAGTTGCATCTGCAATTACAAAGTCACCACGAATCCAGAGTGAAAGATCCTCACCTACAACTGGAATTGCTCCAAATAGAGAGATGATAACTTGCGCCCCCCAGTAGGACATCTGTCCCCAAGGAAGAAGATAGCCCATAAATGCTTCAGCCATAAGAGCGAGATAGAGCACCATTCCGAAAACCCAGATTAGCTCACGAGGTTTACGATATGAACCATACATAAGACCACGGAACATATGCATATAGATCACCACAAAAAATAGTGATGCGCCAGTAGAGTGCATATAGCGGATCAACCACCCCCACTCTACATCACGCATAATATACTCAACTGATGCGAAAGCCAATTCAGCATCAGGCTTGTAGTTCATAGTTAAGAAGATACCAGTTAAGATCTGAATAACTAGCACCATCATCGCTAGTGATCCAAAAAAGTACCAGAAATTAAAATTCTTTGGAGCGTAGTACTGTGCTAAATGCTCATTCCACACTTTAAGAAGTGGAAAGCGCTGATCAAACCAACCAACCACTCCTGTTGCCTCTGTATTTCTTAGTCCCATTATGCTTCTCCTTGGTCGATACCAACTACAATAAGACCATCATCAATATATTTATGAGGTGGAACAACTAAGTTCAACGGTGCTGGCACTCCAGCATAAACACGACCTGCAAGATCAAATTTTGAACCGTGACAAGGACAGAAGAAACCGCCTTTCCAGTCAGCACCAAGATCGGCAGGAGCCATCTCTGGGCGGAAAGTTGGGGAGCAACCTAGATGAGTACATATTCCAACTGTAATCAGATACTCAGGTTTAATTGAGCGCGCCGCATTAGTACAATACTCTGGCTGATCAGATTCAGCAGAAGCTGGGTCGCTCATCAACCCATCCATTGTTTTGAGCGTATCGAGTGTCTCTTGAGTACGGCGTACAATCCAGACTGGCTTCCCGCGCCACTCAACAGTCATCATCTGACCCGCCTGTAATTTACTAATATTTGCCTCAACAGGGGCTCCAGCAGCTTGCGCTCTTGCACTAGGACTCATTGATTTAACAAATGGAACTGCCACAAAGCCTGCTCCAACTGCACCTACTGCAGAGGTAGAAGCCGTCAAAAAGCGGCGCTTACCTAAATCTACATCTGTACTCATTATAAGATTTCTCCCAAAACATAAAAAATAGTG
>JABHVM010000089.1 GCA_018658305.1 Thiotrichales bacterium
AATAAAGGGGCCTACAACTATTGGAAAAAATAACCACTTTTTTCAATTCTCCTCTATAGGCGAGGATCCTCAAGATCTAAAATATAGAGGTGAACCCACCGAGTTGCACATAGGAGATCACAATACATTTCGTGAGTCATGCACAGTGAATCGGGGCACAGTAGGAGGTGGCGGAGTTACAGTGATAGGAGACCATAATCTTATTATGGCGTATGTCCATATCGCGCATGATTGCATTATCAATAACCATGTAATTTTGGTAAACAACGCATCTCTTGCAGGTCATGTGACGGTGCACGATCATGCCATACTTGGTGGTTTTACTCTAGTCAGCCAATTTATCACTATTGGCTCTTATGCGTTCTCTACTATGGGAAGTGCTATTAATAAAAATATCCCTCCATATATTTTAGTCTCTGGTAACTTAGCTAAACCTATCAGCCTTAATCTTATTGGATTGCGTAGGAAAGGTTTTGGAAGTGAGGCTAGAGCAGCAATGAAGCTGGCATTTAAAAAACTGTTTCGTTCTCATACAGCGTTAACTGATGTGGCTGCAGATATTAAAGATATGGTTGCAGAGAGTCCTGAGATTGAACTCTTTAGTGATTTTATTGAGGAGCATCGTGAGAGCCAGAATGGCATAATTCGCTAATGGCGGATAAAAATCAGTTTCAAATTATGCTTGTTGCAGGCGAGCCATCTGGTGATCTGCATGCGGCAGACCTTCTGCAAGAGCTTAATCTAAGAGAGTCCAGGTCTGAGTTAAACTTTACTAGCTACGGTATGGGTGGGGAGAGAATGCGCCAACAGGGATTTACCTCTATAGTAGGTATTGAGCAGATGGCAGTTATGGGTATAGTTGAAATATTAAAACATTTTCCAACTCTATACCGAGTATTACAACAGATGCGTGCTCTACTTAAAACTAGACGACCAGATCTGTTGATCTTAGTTGACTATCCAGGGTTTAATCTTCTTCTTGCAAAGAGTGCAAAAAAGTTGGGAATTAAAGTTCTATACTATATTAGCCCAAAGGTGTGGGTCTGGCGAGAGGGGAGGGTAAATAAGCTGGCTAAATGGGTTGACCATATTGCGTTGATCTTTCCATTCGAGCTTCCATATTTTCAGAGAGTGGGGCTTGCTGCAACCTATGTGGGAAATCCTCTGGTTAGACAGATAGAGACAACTGCAAGCCGAGCAGAGAGTGTTGCTGAGTCTCGCACTAAGTTAACTCTTGATCCTAATAAAATTACAGTGGGGCTCTTTCCAGGGAGTCGCAAAGCAGAGGTGGAGCAGCTCCTTCCCACCCTTTTAGAGAGTGCAGAGTTAATCTACACTCAAAATAGCTCTCTTCAATTTGTCCTATCGCAGGCTGACGAACTTCCTATAGAGATGTTTGAGTTGGCTAAACACTCTACACTACCGATCCATATTGTGAAAGGAGATAGTCACCGTGCTATGCGTAGCTGTAGTGCTGTTGTCACCGCTTCGGGCACCATAACTTTAGAGCTTGCTCTCCTAAATATTCCAATGGTTGTTATCTATAAAATTTCAGCATTGAGTTATGCAATTATTAGAAGATTGATTAATACAGAATATATCTCATTAGTAAATATAGTAGAGGGAGATGAGGTTGTCGTAGAACTCCTGCAAGAGAATGTAAATGCAGAGCGAATCGTGAAGGAGTTGAGTGAAATAGTGCCGGGAGGTGGAATTATAGGTAAAAACAGAGATGAAATGTTATTAGGTCTACAGAGAGTTAAAAGTAAATTAGGTGATGGGGAATCTACACAACGCCTGGCAGATTTAGTGGGGAGTATGCTTAATGAGTGAGGAGCTAAATGCTGTTCGAGAGATGGTCGTAGGTGTAGATGAGGTTGGGCGCGGACCACTAATAGGCCCTGTCGTTGCTGCGGCAGTAGTTCTTCCAGATAACCACGCTATTGTAGGGCTTGCAGACTCTAAAAAGCTAACTCCAAAACGCAGAGAGAAGCTTGCCATAGAGATACAAGCTAAAGCTGTAGTATGGGCAATCAGCGAAGCATCAGAGCAAGAGATTGATGCAATAAATATTTTACAGGCATCACTGTTGGCGATGCAACGAGCGGTTGAGAAGGCTCAGTCCATTGTTAGTAGAGATAGTGAAGCAGTAATCACTAAGGCACTTATAGATGGGAATAAAATTCCAAAGTTAAATATTGCAGCAGAGGCGATAGTTAAGGGTGATACAA
>JABHVM010000016.1 GCA_018658305.1 Thiotrichales bacterium
TCATTTTTCTTCTCACCAACATTAAAACGGACATTCTCTAGCATCACGACATCGCCGTTATTGAGCGTTGGCGCAGTATCAAGATAGTCAGTAACTAGTGCAACACCTTGCCCTAGTGCATCAGTCAAATAATCAGCAACTGGTTTAAGTGAGAACTCATCCGCTGGCTCCCCCTCTGTTGGGCGCCCAAGATGGGACATCAACATAACCTGTGCACCTGCTTTGATGCAGTGCTCAATGGTTGGAATAGAGGCTTGGATCCGTTTATCACTACTAACCTTGCCATCTTTAATCGGCACATTGAGGTCCTGACGAATCAACACACGCTTTCCAGTCAAATCTAGATCAACCATTCTTATTACTAACATATTTTCCTATACTCCTAAAGACATTCTAAATATTTTTTTGCAAAATCATCTATCTCAAAATAACTTTGCAAAAACAAACTGCAAACAATTATTGCAATCTGTATTAACAGCTAACAAATTACCCCTAAAATCCGTCCACGCAGAGATGGCGGATTTTATGGGGGAGATGTTAGTTGTTAGCTACATGCTGTACAAAGCGCATCATGTTGCATGTGTAGCCATACTCATTATCATACCAAGAGACAACTTTAACAAAAGTTCCATCAAGCGCAATACCAGCTTCTGAATCGAAGATTGAAGATTGGCTAATACCACGGAAGTCTGTAGATACAACTTTCTCATCTGTATAACCAAGAGTTCCTTTCATCTCACCTTCTGACGCTGCTTTCATAGCTGCACAGATCTCAGAGTACTCTGCTGGCTTATCTAGCTCTACAGTTAGATCCACTACTGAAACATCAGAAGTTGGAACACGGAAAGCCATACCAGTTAGCTTACCGTTAAGCTCAGGTAGAACTACGCCAACTGCTTTAGCTGCACCAGTTGATGATGGAATCATATTTTCTAGGATTCCACGACCACCACGCCAATCTTTCATAGATGGTCCATCAACAGTTTTCTGAGTAGCTGTTGCGGCGTGAACAGTAGTCATTAGGCCTCGTTTTAGACCCCAGTTATCATTTAGAATCTTCGCAACTGGAGCAAGACAGTTAGTAGTACAAGATGCTGCAGAGACAATAGCCTGACCTGCATATTCATTATGGTTAACACCATATACGAACATTGGAGTTCCATCCTTAGATGGTGCAGACTGAACAACTTTCTTAGCGCCAGCATCGATATGTTTCTGACAACTCTCTTCTGTTAGGAAGAAACCAGTTGAATCGATTACTAGATCAGCACTAACATCGCTCCATTTAAGATCAGCTGGATCGCGCTCTGCAGTTAGACGAATTTTGCGTCCATCTACAATAAGTGCGCCATCTTCAGAGCTAACTTCACCATTGAAGCGTCCATGTACAGAGTCATATTTAAGCATATAAGCTAGATACTCAGCATCTAGTAGGTCATTAATACCTACGATCTCAATATCATTAAACTCAGCCTCATCATATACAGCACGGAAAACCATACGACCAATACGACCAAACCCATTAATTCCAACTTTAATTGTCATCTTTTACTACTCCTATTTTATTAAAAAATACCTAAATTACTTTAAAACTTTCTTTGCAGTGGCAACTACATTCTCTACGGTAAAGCCAAACTGCTTGAATAGCTCACCTGCAGGTGCAGACTCACCAAATGAGCTCATGCAGACAACATCGCCTTCCAGTCCGACATACTTATGCCACCCATTATCTACACCAGCCTCAATAGCGATTCGTTTAACTCCTGGAGTTAATACTGAATCTTTGTATGCTTGATCTTGTTCATCATAAGCATCAGTAGATGGCATAGAGACAACACGAATTTTAGTTCCACTCATCGCTTCAGCGGACTCAACTGCTAGACCAACTTCTGAACCAGTAGCTATCATAATTAGATCTGCATCACCATCACAATCTTTCAGTACATAGCCACCCTTCTCAATATTCTTGAGCTGCTCAGCAGTACGCTCCATTGGAGTCAAATTTTGACGTGAGAATACTAGTGCTGTTGGTGCATTACCTCGCAACATTGCCATCTTCCAAGAGACCGCAGACTCAATTGCATCTGATCCCCTCCAAGTCTGGAAGTTTGGAATAGCACGCATAGTTGCTAACTGCTCTACTGGCTGATGAGTTGGACCATCTTCACCTAGACCAATTGAGTCATGTGTGTAGACATATATGGTACCGATTTTCATCAGTGCAGACATACGCAACGCGTTGCGCATAAACTCCATAAACATAAAGAAAGTTGCGCCGTAAACTTTAAAGCCACCGTGCAAAACCATTCCGTTCATCATATGTGCCATACCGAACTCACGCACACCCCAAGAGATATAGTTGCCGTTAGCATTGTCTGGAGTAACTTTAACTGTACCTGACCAGTTAGTAAGGTTAGAGCCTGTAAGGTCAGCAGAACCTCCGAACATCTCTGGAAGTAGTGGCCCCATCGCCTCAATTGCATTTTGTGAAGCTTTACGAGAAGCGATATTTGGCATATCTGTTTGAGTCTGAGCAATGAATTTATCCATCTCAACCTCAAAATCAGCAGGAAGATCACCCGCCATACGGCGTTCAAACTCAGATGCATCTTCAGGGAATGCAGCTTTATAGGCTGCAAACTTATCATTCCACGCTGCCTCATCTGTTGCACCCTGCTCTTTATGATCCCATCCTGAATAAACATTATCAGGAATCTCAAACGGAGCGTGATCCCAGCCCAGCTCCTTACGAGTGGCTGCGATCTCTTCATCACCTAATGGAGCACCATGACAGTTATGAGTGCCGCAAAGGTTTGGCGAACCAAATCCGATAGTAGTCTTAGTACAGATAAGGGTAGGTTTAGCTGTCTCTGCCTTAGCTGCAGTTATTGCTGCATCTACTGCACCAGCATCATGCCCATCAACATCACGAATAACATGCCAGCCATAAGACTCAAAACGACCTGCCACATCACGCTCCATCCAGTCGGAGATATGTCCGTCGATAGAGATATCATTATCATCCCAGAATGCAGTCAATTTGCCGAGACCTAAAGTTCCAGCCATTGCACTAGATTCATGTGAGAGTCCTTCCATTAGACAACCATCCCCCATAAATACATAAGTGTTATGGTCAACAATATCGTGCCCAGGCTTATTGAACTGTGCTGCCAGCGTGCGTTCAGCAATCGCCATACCTACAGCATTAGTAATACCCTGTCCTAATGGACCAGTGGTAGTCTCAATTCCATCAGCATAACCATACTCAGGATGACCAGCAGTTTTAGCGTGCAGTTTACGGAAATCTTTAATATCCTGCATACTAAGGTCAAAGCCTGTTAGATGCAGAAGAGAGTAGATCAACATAGATCCGTGCCCATTAGATAGGACAAAGCGGTCACGATCTGACCATTTAGAATTTGTTGGATTAAACTTTAGATGCCCATTCCACAACACCTCAGCTATATCCGCCATTCCCATAGGTGCACCTGGGTGACCTGAGTTAGCCTTCTGTACTGCGTCCATGCTTAATGCACGAATCGCATTAGCTAGTTCTCTTCTACTTGTCATTAATTAACTCTCCATTTCTGATTACTATTGTCTAAAAAATATGAACTAAAAATTTTGAACTGCATATTCTCCACTACTATGCCAATATGTTCAACCAATTTTATTAAATTATTACATTCATCTTATCTATCTACTTATCTATTTTATCTATCACTCACTCATCCAACCATTTAATGGAGCACCCCATACTAGGAATCTGCTCTTTAGGTCCTGCACCTGTCTCAACAACTTCGCGCATCGCCTCAAACAGATCTCTACGCACTCCCTCTGGCGCAGTCTCCTTTCGACTCTCATCTAAGCGTCCTCTATACTGCAACTTCAGCTCACTATTATACCCAAAAAAATCAGGGGTACAGACAGCTCCATAAGATTTAGCTACCGCTTGTGATTCATCTAAAAGATATGGAAATGGAAAATCAAACTTCTCCGCAATGATCTTCATATTTTGCGGAGAGTCCTCCTCATACTGAGTTGGATCGTTAGACATAATAGCCACACTGTTCAAACCTAGCGTTTTAAGCTCACGAGTGTCGCGCACCAATCTCTCTAATACAGCCTTAACATAAGGACAGTGATTGCAGATAAACATAACCAGCAGACCTTTTTCACCAACCAACTCACTAGGAGTCCAGATCTTACCATCCACATCTGACAACTCAAACGCTGGGGCTAGCGCATCAAACTCACATACAGGGGTCTCTAAACTTACCATTTCACACTCTCCATATTAATATAGATCTAACATTGAACGGATAAGGGTATCACAAACAGTAAACCTAAAGAGCAAAAAGTCTGTAAGATATCCTCCCATGCAACAACCTCCTCCCCTTCAACCAGACTGCTTTCGGTGTCGTTTTTTCTACACTACTTGGAAACCAAATCTTCCAAGAGGGTGCCGCGCCTATGCAATTGAGAGCAAGCAGGTTCCGTCAATAGAGATAAAATTGGCGGATGATAGAGGTTGCTTAAAGTTTATGAACAAATAGTGTGATACGATAAACTTGTGTCACAGATAATATATTAGATATTTAGGCATAACATACCAGCAGTAAATTCAAACAGAAATAGCTAAGAGGATATGAAAACAATGGATGTAGATAATTTTAAGGCGTACTGTGATCAATTTGATCGCGCTGTAAATGAGCTAAAACTAGATAAGAACTTAGCTACTCTCTTAAAATATCCTGATCGCGAAATTAAAGTTGAACTTCCTTTAGTAAAAGAGGATGGTTCACTAAAAGTATACAAAGGGTTCCGTATTCAACACAATGATGCTAGAGGTCCCTGTAAAGGTGGGCTACGCTACCACCACCTCGTTGATGCTAATGAGGTCCGTGCGCTCTCTGCTCTAATGACATTCAAAACCGCTCTAGTAAACATCCCATTTGGCGGCGCAAAAGGTGGGATTCAGATTGACCCTAAGGAACTCTCTTGCCGAGAGCTAGAGCAGTTAACGAGAACTTTTGTACGCTCTATCACCCCAGTAATTGGCCTCCATACAGACATACCTGCACCAGATGTAAATACAAACGCCCAAGTTATGGCGTGGTTTATGGATGAGTATAGCCAGATCAATGGCTACACACCAGGTATCGTTACAGGAAAACCTATAAGTCTAGGTGGCTCTAAAGGGCGAGAAGCCGCAACTGGGCTAGGAGCATCCATTATCCTTCGTGAAACTGCAAAGTATCGTAATATCCCTCTTCAAGGTGCATCGGTGGTAATACAGGGATTTGGAAATGTAGGAAGTTGGGCTGCCCGCACTCTCCACTCTTATGGCTGTAAGATTATAGCCGTGAGTGATGCCGCAGGTGGAATCTACTCAAAATATGGATTAGATATCCCTAAGTTAATTGAGTGGCAAAAAGAGAATGACTCTATTCACTCTTTTAAAGGGGTAGAACCTATAGATAACGAAGCTCTTCTCTGCCTACCTTGCGACTTTCTAATTCCTGCTGCGCTAGGTGGGGTGATTCATAAACTAAATGCAGAAGCGATAAAATGTAAAGTTATAATTGAAGGTGCAAATGGACCAACCACCCCTTCTGCAGATGAAATTCTATGGAAGAAAAACATTCCTGTGGTTCCAGACATTCTCTCTAATGCTGGTGGAGTTATTGTCTCCTATTATGAGTGGGTCCAAAATCTACAACACAACTACTGGGAAGAAAAATATATAAACAGTAAGCTAGAGAAAAAACTAGTTGATAGCTTCTATGAGGTCGCCGCCCTTGCTCACTCTAAACAGGAACTCTCCTACCGTACTGCAGCATTTATGTTAGCTATTAGAAGAGTTGCAGATGCAGTACAGATGCGTGGACGGACAACTTAAAAGAGAAACTACTTAAAGTATTCGTCTTTTCATTATCTACACTCCAACTCTGATGCCTCCCAAAAATCGGAGCCATAATCTAAAAAGAGCTCTCCTCCAACGGGGACTCTCTTTAGCACCTCAACTCGCGCGCTCTTCCACCGAGTAGAGACCACAAACTGAACATTCGGGGTGCTAGAGTGGTTAATATACCTAGTGTAGTTTTCGCCAACAATAAGATGATCAGCGCAGAGCCAAAGCAGGTAGTGTGAATCTATATATGGTTCCTGCTCTGATTGAGCATCAGTTATCATCTCTCCCGCATAAGGACCGACCGTATCTCCACGATAGAGTGTCGTTCCACTAAATAGCCCTTTACCACAACCAGCAATAGTAGAGCTCTTAACTTCAAAATTATGTTCTTGATAAACTATAGATCTGCGCATTTCTCAATATTCTACCATACAAACTAAACCACAAAAAATTATGGGTTATGTCATATTAAGTAAAGCACTCTCTCTACCTGTTTAAAGAGAGAGAAAATTACCACCGAAATTACCACAAAAACATTACTATTTTATATTGACACAGATCATATTGCCTGTTGACTTTTTCACTTTTGCATCTATAATAATACCTGAACAAATACAGTTCTTACGAGTTAGATATTTAATTTAAAGTACAGGAGAGTAAAATTATGATTAATCTATCAATTAAAAAGGTAGCTGGTGTCGCACTGGTTGTTACTACACTTATTTCTCAAGCTGCAGGGGCTGGAACTCTGGTGCTAGCTGGGTCAACTACTATACAAAAGCGAGTACTAGAACCAGCATCTGCCGCTATTGAACAGGCGACAGGAACTAAGCTCGAGATCAAAGGAATAGGTAGTGGTGGTGGATTCAAAGAGCTTCTAGCAGGAAAGGTAAAAGCATCAATTGCATCTAGCCCTCTCAGCTCTCTACTTAAAAAGAATGGTCTCGCAGATGATGGAACCTATCAAGAACATGTCATTATTGAGGATATTATCGTACCTATCGTTCACACCTCTAACTCCGTTAGTGAACTAAGCTGGGAGTAACTCTCTGACATAAATACTGGCAAAATAAAAAACTGGAATGAAGTTGGAGGAAAGAGCGGAAGAGTTGTTGTAATCACCTCTCATGCTGGCTCCGCAACCAGAGCAGTATTTCAGAAGAAAGTTATGAAAAAAGCAGAATATGTAAAGGGTGTTCGCAAAGTCAAAACCACCCGAGATGAGGTTAAGTTGGTACAGCGCTTTAAAGGTGGAATTGGTGCAGTATCAGAGGGATTTGTATCTCTGAACCCAGGCAAAGTTAAAGTAATCAAAACCAAACGAATCTCTCGCCCTCTCTCCTTTATCACCAAAGGAGATCCTGACCCAGAAGTACAGAAAGTTATAGATTTTCTGCATACAGAAGAGGCAAAAAAACATTTCAAATAGAGTCATCTAGAGCCATCCAGAGGGGAGAGAGCAATGCTAAATTCAATATCACTAAGTAAGAAATTAATTATAACTTTTCTATTGATAGGTCTTATCCCTCTGGTAACGGTTGGCTTTATTGCTACACAAAAATCTGTCAGCGCACTTCATCAGCAGATTACTGGGCAACTAAGTAGTATAAGAGAGAGTAAAAGTAGTGTTATAGAGAACTTTTTCATTGATCGGCAAAGTGATATGAATACACTCTCAAGGACTGTTGAGGTTATGACTCAGTCAGCATTCCAAAAACTCGAAGTTGTGCAACAACTCAAAAAGGTACAAATTGAGAGTGCCTTCAAGACTATGAGCGGACAACTCCAACTTCTAAAAGAGGATCCACTCCTACTACGCGCAATAACTGATTTTATGACCTCCTTTGCTGCAGCTGGCAACCAACCATATTCAGAGCAGTGGGACGAAGCTACATTTAATTATGACTTTAGACTCTCAGGAGTTGCTTGGGCTAATGGCTGGAGTGATTTTTATCTAATCAGCCCAAAAGGAGAAATAGTCTACTCTACGGGACGCAATGATGATCTTGGGCTCACCATAGCCGATAGCGTACTTAGTGATACCAGTATGGGAGATGCCTTGAAAATAGCTTCTGGAATTGGAGAGATTGAAGTAGCAATAACCGAGTTCTCTGCCTACCCATTTGCTGATGAACCAGTCTCAATAATGATGACCCAACTAATAGATCCAGAAAGTAATACTCTACTCGGCTATGTTGCCTCCAGAATGCCGACAACTCAACTGATGCAGATAGTCCAACGCCGTGATGGTATGGGTGAGAGTGGCGAGAGCTATCTTGTTGGAGAGGTAGACGGTAACACCTATTATCGCAGTGATAGAGTTATACAGAGTGGAGAATTTGGCGACTCTATATCTGCTGACTATATTGATAGTGCATTTAATGGAGAAGGAGAGACTAGATTCTCCTCAAACGAGGATGGTGTTTTGGAGATTGTTAGCTCCACCCCACTAGATATTAGCGGATTAAAGTGGGCAATCATCTCTACCATTCGAGCTGAAGAGATTATAGCTCCACAAGCCGCGGACGAGGAAGATGACTACTACTCTCAATACATCACTGAGCATGGATACGATGATCTCCTCCTCATTGATCCAAGTGGAATGATTTTCTACAGCGTTCTACAGGGAGCAGAGTATCAGAGCAATATTTTAAACGGAGAGTTCAACAATTCAAACCTAGCTGATGTGGTGCGGCTCTCGATTGAAGATGAGAGTTATGCTGTGGCAGATTTCGCGCCATATTCCCCCGCAGAAAATAGGCCTGTTGCATTTGTTGCCATGCCGATCTTGCATAATGATGAGGTGGTTCTGGTTGTGGTATTGAGACTATCTCTAAATGCCATCAACTCCTTAATGTTAGAGCGAGCAGGTATGGGAGAGACTGGCGAATCCTACCTCATCGGCTCAGACTTTCTTATGCGTTCCGACTCATACCGTGATGGAGAAAAACATTCAGTAGAGTCATCCTTTGCCTCCCCTGATAGCGGATCCGTAAATAGTGAAGCCGCAAAAAAAGCAATCTCCGGAGAGAAAGGTGATGGTATCTTTAACTCCTACGATGGGAAAGAGGTACTCTCCTCTTTCGCCCCAATCTACATAAATGATATAACCTGGGGACTACTAGCTGAAATACCAGTAGATGAGGCATTGAGTGCAGTAGATGACATCATCTGGAGCATAATAATTATTGCTCTAATTATGACTATCATTATTGCCGCTGTTGCCTGGTTTATTGCATCAGGAATCAGCCGTCCTGTGCTTGAGGTTGCATCCCTGATGCGAGAGGTGGCAGATAGTGGTGACTTCTCAAAACAGATTCAGATAGAGAGCAACGATGAGATCGGACAGATGGCAGAAAGCATCAATGATCTACTTACAGAGCTATCTCTTGCCATTAGTGAAATTGACAAAGTAATGTCAGCCTCTGCCGATGGTGATTTCAATCAGCGCATAGAGATGGATCTTTCAGGAGATCTAGACAAGTTGAAAAAATCTATCAATGGCAGTATTGGTCAGATCCAAGATGCCATTAGCATAGTAAATGGAGTAATGCAGGCAGTTGAAGATGGAGATTTTGAACAACGCATTGAAGAGGAGTTTGGTGGTGATCTTCACACCTTCCGCAATACAGTAAATGGAGCACTAAACAGTCTACAGCAAATGACTGAAAGTTTAGGGATGGTGATGCAGGCAATTGTCAACGGCGACTTCAAACACCGCATGGATGGAGATGGTGATAGTGAAATTGAGCAGAGTGTAAATCTAGCAATGGAATCTATGGACACAATCATCAATTCAGTTGCTGAGTCAATGGAAGCTGCGGCTAAGGGAGACCTTACTCAAAGTGTTAATGGTAAATACTTTGGACAGTTGGCAGCACTTACTAGCTCAATAAATGAGTCGCTACTTAATCAGCGTAAGATTGTAGGGAATGTACGCAGCTCAGCCAACCTTATTCGACAAGGAGCAGGAGAGATAGCTGATGGCAACAACAACCTCTCACAGCGTACCACTGAACAAGCAGCATCCTTAGAAGAGACAGCAGCTAGCATGGAAGAGATGGCAAGCACTGTGAACATGAATGCAGATAGCGCCTCCCAAGCAAGTAAGCTGGCAACAGAGGCTCAGACTCAAGCAGAGAGCGGAGTAGAAATTGTCCGCAGCGTTGCCATAGCAATGGATCGTATTGATGAATCTAGCAGTAAAATTGCTGAAATAATAACTCTGATTGACGGCATCGCCTTCCAGACAAACTTATTAGCACTCAATGCAGCAGTAGAAGCAGCGCGTGCAGGAGAGCATGGGCGAGGGTTTGCAGTAGTTGCTGGAGAGGTTAGAACTCTAGCTCAACGCTCTGCTGATGCAGCAAAAGAGATTAAGGGGCTTATTGAAATTAGTTCAGCTCGTGTAGATGATGGCAGTGAACTAGCTGAACAGAGTGGTGAGGCACTACAATCTATACAAGATTCAATCAAAAAGGTAAACGATATTGTAGGTGATATTGCTATTGCCAGTCGTGAGCAATCTACTGGAGTAGGTCAAGTCAATATATCTATTTCAGAACTTGAGGGGGTAAATCAACAAAATAGTGCCTTAGTTGAAGAAGCTGCAGCAGCTAGCCAATCAATGAGTGAGCAGGCGCAGGAACTGGCACAGCTAGTAGATATATTTCGCTTAAACAAAAAGTAACATCCTGCACCATTACATCCAGCACAATTAAGTGAGTAATACGACTATCTATTGTGCTATGATAACTAAGTCGAACGGTACACTTAAATATCGAAGATAATATAAAACTTAAACTCAATTACGGTTAATAACTATGAAAATATTAAAACAAAGATTAAAATATGATATTGCCCTGATACTAGGAACAGCTCTAACGCCAACCATTCTCTTTGCAGAAGCAGCTCCAGCAGCCACGTCAGCAGCAGTGCCACAAGGAAGCATAACTACTACTGCACCAGCAGCAAACACTAAGCGTGCACCAGCACCTCGTGCGCCAGCGCAAGGAGTTAATAGAGCACCAATGCCTCAACAGCAGATGGCGCCTTATGGATACTCCAACCCTTACGGTGGATACCCCAACCCTTATGGTGCTCCGCAGCAGCAGTATGGGTATTCTCCATATCAAGGTATGCCTTACCAGTATGCCCCAAACCAATATATGCCGCAACCCGGTTTTGCACCACCAAACTTTGGTCCTAATCAGTATAATGCACCGAGAATGAATCCATCATTTAATCCTCCTAGTATGGAGCCACCTTGGGGAAATGATAATAACTTTGATATGAGCCCAATGAAATTCTGGCCAGTTCCTGGAACAGGAAACCCGTGGCACTATAAACCGTGGGAGCCAGGTGCGCCTTGGGGTGATTCAGGTAAATTCTCTGATCCACCAGATGAAGCATTTCATGAAGCTGAAGACTTCTTATCTGATGCTCCAAGAATGCCTGGTGGCTGGGAACTGCCTAACATATCTATGCCAAGTCCATTTGAGATTGGTGAGCAGGTTGGAGATCAAAGTTGGCTCCTTCCAGAAAACTTTAAGATGCGTGACAAAAAACGCCCTGAACGCTACAAGAGATATATAAACAAATAAAACAGGTAACTATTCAGTTACACTTGTAACTCCCTAAACGGTTCCCATGCTCTAGCATGGGAACCGTTTTTTTCGATCTGCATTGCATGAGAACTGGTGTTTAAACCAATGCTCGGTATGCATTCCCACGCAGGAGCGTGGGAATGAGGTCGTACAACGAGAATTCAGTTGTAACTGTTCAGATTGCCTCTAAA
>JABHVM010000090.1 GCA_018658305.1 Thiotrichales bacterium
AAGCCAGTATTCATTCCAAGTTGAGCGTATGGAAAAATCAACCAATTCAGACTCTTCTGAAAGAATCGGTACGTTTGGCGTTAGCAGGTTTAGGCCGTCAGCTAATTGTTGGTGTGCTTTTTTATCGACAACTGTTAGTGGCGTTTGGTCTGATTTAGTTTCAATCGCCAGACTGGTTTTGTAGTGCGACATAATCATCTCGCCAACCTTGCTGGTGAGAGTGATTAAGTGTGGGGTTAGTGTATCAAACATCATGATATTATCTACCATTAGGGGTGAGAAATACTACTAAATATGGTGGGCCTACTTGGACTTGAACCAAGGACCAAGGGATTATGAGTCCCCTGCTCTAACCAACTGAGCTATAGGCCCCTATCTAGATAACTCTCTAACTGATCCGCACGCGAAGGGTGACGCAATTTGCGCAGTGCCTTCGCTTCAATTTGGCGGATTCTTTCACGAGTTACATCGAACTGTTTGCCGACCTCTTCTAAGGTGTGGTCGGTATTCATATCTATTCCAAAACGCATTCTGAGGACTTTAGCCTCACGCGTAGTTAATCCAGCAAGAATATCTTTTACATCTTCTTGCATTCCTTCTGTTGTAGCTGATTGATCTGGCTGGACTACATTTGTATCTTCAATAAAGTCACCAAGGTTTGAGTCTTCATCATCTCCGATTGGAGTTTCGGTTGAGATCGGCTCTTTAGCTATTTTAAGAACTTTACGAATTTTGTCTTCTGGAATTTCCATCTTAACGGAGAGCTCTTCAGGTGTCGGCTCACGCCCAAACTCCTGTAGCATCTGGCGTTGAATACGGTTGAGTTTGTTGATCGTCTCAATCATATGGACAGGAATGCGGATGGTGCGAGCTTGGTCTGCAATTGAGCGGGTGATCGCCTGGCGAATCCACCAAGTTGCATAAGTTGAGAACTTGAAGCCGCGACGGTACTCAAATTTATCGACCGCTTTCATTAGTCCAATATTTCCTTCTTGGATTAGATCTAAGAATTGAAGCCCACGATTTGTATATTTTTTTGCAATTGAGATTACTAGGCGTAAGTTTGCCTCAATCATCTCTTTTTTGGCACGACGCGCTTGCCCGTCACCGATGGACATTTTTCGGTTGATATCTTTTAGGATGGTGATAGATAGTCCGCTCTCCTCTTCAAGGCGGAGTAATTTTCTCTGTGCACGCAAAATATCTCGTGAGTAGCGTTTGAGTGGCGCAGAGTGTTTTTTCTTGGCTGCAATCTGTCTATCAATCCACTCTAGGTTGGTCTCATTTTTTGGAAATGAGGTGATGAAGTCTCTGCGTGGCATTTTGCAACGCTCAACTGCAATTTCCATAATGGCTCGTTCAGCTGCACGAACTTTATCCATCGACTCTTTAATGTCAGTGACTAGGCGGTTGAGAATTTTAGGCACAAGTTTACACTGCATAAACTGTTCTGCAATATCTTGGCGAATTTGGTTAGACTTATCGTGTTCAAAGCCGTTACGCTTCTCGGAGCGTTTTAATTTTTTCTGTAGATTGGTGATGGTCTGAAGGCGACCCGTCATCATCTCTGGGGGTGGCCCAGTAAATCCTTCGACCTCTACTTTGGTGCCATCTTTTTTAGTGGTTGGGATGACAGGCTTAGGAGGTTCTGGGCAGAAGTCGCATAGTCCAGTAATAACTGAGGTGAGCTCTTTTTCGCCATCAATAATCTTTTTGAACTCGTCGGTAATTTCTATAATAGTATTTGGGTAGAGCGCAAGTGCGTTCATCATTTTACGCATTCCCTCTTCAATGCGTTTGGCAATAACAATTTCACCCTCTCTAGAGAGAAGATCAACGGAGCCCATCTCTCGCATATACATACGCACAGGGTCGGAAGTTCTTCCTGCCTCACCATCTGCGGCTAGTAGAACGGATGCGGCTTCAGCTGCAGCTTCATCATCTTCATCATCATCCGCAGAGCTACTCTCGCCAGAGCGAAGCATATTGCCACTCTCTGGGGCAGTCTCTAAGACATTAATTCCCATATTTTCGATAAGACCGATCTGACTCTCCATATAGTCAGTATCGACATCGTTGGGTAGAGTGTCGTTGATTTCACCATATGTGAGATAGCCTTGATCCTTGCCGCGGGCAATTAGATTTTTAATCTCATTCTCGTCAATTTTATTTGATGGAGCCATATCTATTATGTTTTGAGTTGCCTGCTATAAAAAGTTATCTCTATTATCTTTTATACTATAGAGCTTTGAGTATGACCTGTAAAAAAGAACAGCGTATTTTACACTATATTGTAGTGGAGGTCAAATTTTTCTGGTAATTTTTATGCAGACAGAAGTTGCTGTAGCTCATATTTTTCATCAGTTGAGAGTTTTTCAACTTTTGATTTAGCTAATAGCTCCTCTGTGCGCTGCTCTCGTCCAAATTTTAGAAGGCTCTGAAGTGCGCCGTTGAGCTCTTGTTGAACTCCAGATTCAGGTATAGATGAGTTCCACTCTGCAACTTTATTAAGAAGATCTTCATTTTCACTGCCACGCCATCTCTCAAGAAGTGCGGCAGAAGATAGTTCAGGAAACTCTATAAGTAGTGCAATTACTGAAGTTAGAAGATCTATGCCAGCACTCTCTACTTTTTTCAATCTATTAAGGGTGCTGTTTAACTCTGTTATTGTGGATATTAGGTGTGGGTTATTTAGTAGAATTGAGAGTGATATTCTTACAGGTGATGGGCCTTGAGCTCCAGTTCTGGGGAGAGCTTTTCTGCTTTTCTGCTGTTCTCGCTGTTTAATGCGCTGAGGTGGTACGCTCTCATCTCTATCTAAGAGGTGGCTGGAGATAGTGTCTTCATCCATCTCTACCAGATTGGATAGTTGTTTAAACATCATTTCACGAAATATTCCAGCGGGGAGAAGTGATAATTTAGGGCGCGCAAGAGAGACTAGTCTAGCTCGTCCATCAATAGAACTAACGTCTACTTGATTCTCTAAATTAGTAAAAAAGAATTGAGAGAGTGGAGTTGCACTCTCTACCCGCTTCTCAAATTTGGCAGTTCCTTCTCCTCTTACCAATGAATCTGGATCCTCTCCATCAGGCAGAAACATAAATAAGATTTCGCGCCCATCACGAAGTAGGGGGATGGCGTTGTCCATAGCTTTAACAGCAGCGTCGCGTCCAGCACGGTCACCATCAAAGCAGAAGATAACTTTGGTTACGGTACGGAATAGTTGGTTGAGATGATCTGTGGTGGTGGCAGTGCCAAGAGTTGCGACACAGTAGCGAATCCCAAATTGGGCGAGCGCAACTACGTCCATATATCCCTCGACTACAATTATATGGTTAAGGGTGCGTACATTTTTACGCGCTTGATAGAGTCCATACAGTTCACGCCCTTTGTGGAAGAGAGGGCTCTCTGGTGAGTTTAGATATTTTGGTTTATCATCTCCTAATACTCTACCTCCAAAGCCGATAGTGCGTCCACGACTGTCGTGGATAGGAAACATAATGCGATTACGAAATCGATCATAGTGTCCGCCACCATCTTTGCTGATAGCCATCCCTGTACGAATTAACTCTTTAATGGTCTCGGTATCTCTACCAATAGAGTCTAGTAGGTTGCTCCATCCGTCAGGAGCGAAACCTAGACCGTAGTTGGCAGCAATTTCACCACTCACTCCGCGCTGTTTTAGATACTTAACGGCTGCTCCTTTTTGAGGATGCTCTTTTAGCTGTTTGCGATACCATTCGTCAACTCTGTTCATTAAGGAGAAGAGTGGAGTTAGGTTTTCTGATGGTCGTCCATCGTCACTCTCTCGTGGAACTTCAACCCCAGCCTTAGCGGCAAGCTCTTCAATAGCTTCGGGGAATGGCATATTTTCATACTCCATCAGAAATCCTATAGCTGTGCCGTGTGCGCCACAACCAAAACAGTGGTAGAACTGTTTAGTAGGACTGACAGTAAAGGATGGAGTTTTTTCGTGGTGGAAGGGGCAGCAAGCGCTAAACTCACGCCCTTTTTTAATTAGCGGTACCCGCGAATCAATTAGTTCTACAATATCTACTCTGGCTATAAGTTCATCTATAAATGTGGGGGGTATTTTGCCAGGCACGATGTGCTGTAGATGTGCTGTATATGGGTAGTTATGTTAACTTAGTTGGGATTTAATCTTTCCGCTAAGCTGCCCCATATCGGCGCGCCCTTGTGCTTTGGGGCGAATGATTCCCATAACTTTGCCCATATCTTTCATTGAAGATGCGCCAGTTTCAGTAATGGCTTGAGTGATCATCTCGGTCAGTTCATCTTCAGATAGCTGTTCAGGCATAAACTCCTGAATTATTGCGACCTCTGCAATCTCTATATCAGCAAGATCTTGGCGTTCAGCTGCTTCGAACTGTGAAATTGCATCTCGGCGCTGTTTTACCATTTTATCTAAAACAGTTAGAAGGCGATCGTCATCTACCTCAATTCTCTCATCTACCTCAATCTGTTTGACTGTGGAGGTGATTAGGCGCAGAGTTTTAAGGCGCTCTCTATCTTTAGAGCGCATCGCATCTTTAACATCAGAGTGAATTTTTTCTAAGTTAGACATTGCGATTCAGCTAGGAGATTTAGCGAGATAATAAACCACGATTGCGACGCATAGTGCTACGGGCTCGTGATACATTCTTATGGGTGCGTTTAACAGCTGCTGCAGCTTTACGCTTACGGATCTGAGTTGGCTTCTCATAAAACTCGCGCTCACGAGCTTCGGCAACAGTGCCAGCCTTCTCTACAGCTCGTTTAAAACGGCGTAGTGCGTAATCAAAATTCTCGTTCTCTTTTACTCGTATACTTGGCATTCTGGATATATCCTTTACATTTCCATTATAATATTATTGTTCTACTCACTATCTTCTCAAAATTAACGGTGATAGTCTGAGAGAGCTGAGTATTATACTGGTAAGATATAAAAAGAGCAATTACTATTTTATGAAATATTAATTAAATATTAATTTTAAATATTGGTTAATGTTTCACCCCATTTTATTTAAAGAGAGAGATTATGATAGTTTTAGGAATTGAGAGCTCCTGTGATGAGACAGGGGTTGCTCTGTATGAGAATGGACGAGGACTTCTTAGCCACTCACTCTATAGTCAGGCGGAGATGCATGCTCAATATGGAGGGGTGGTTCCTGAGCTTGCCTCGAGAGACCATATTAAGCGTGCCATTCCTCTGATTGATAAATTATTAAAAGATAGTGATTTAACTGCTGAGGATATTGGAGGAGTTGCTTATACTGCAGGTCCAGGTCTAATGGGGGCACTTATGGTAGGCGCATCTATTGGTAGAAGTCTTGCGTATGCTTGGGGAGTTCCCGCAGTAGCGGTGCATCATATGGAGGGGCATCTGCTCGCGCCACTTCTGGAGGAGAGAGTTCCAGAGTTTCCGTTTATTGCTCTCTTAGTTTCTGGTGGGCATACCTTGCTAATTAGAGTTGATGGAGTTGGTGAATATATTGAGTTGGGTGAATCTATAGATGATGCCGCGGGAGAGGCTTTTGATAAGACTGCTAAGCTTTTAGGTTTAGGTTATCCTGGAGGCCCTGCGCTCTCCGCTTTGGCAGAGAGTGGTAATCCAGCGCGATTTAAGTTCCCTCGTCCGATGGTTGATCGTCCTGGGTTAGACTTTAGTTTTAGTGGATTGAAAACGGCAGCTCGTAATGCTCTCCAGAAAAATTCTATAGATGGAGAGTTTGATAAAGAGTTGGCTGCAGATATTGCACGGGCTTTTGAAGATGCAGTGGCTGATACTCTATCTCTTAAATGTCGTCGCGCATTGCGAGAAACTGGATTGAGGAGGTTGGTTGTTGCAGGTGGGGTGAGCGCAAATAGTAGGATCCGCTCAACTCTAACTGAGATGGTTGCAAAAGAGCAGGGAGAGTTATTCTTTCCACGTCTAGAGTTTTGTACCGATAATGGAGCAATGATAGCCTTTGCAGGGGCGCTGCGCTTAGCCGCAGGAGAGGAGAGTCCTCTCTCAATTCAGCCTAAGGCACGCTGGTCACTAGCCGATCTATAATATATTTTTTGGATCTTAGTCTCTGCTTCCAATCTTACTCTCTTCTCCAGCAAGCAATTTTTTAATGTTACTACTATG
>JABHVM010000017.1 GCA_018658305.1 Thiotrichales bacterium
AAGAAGGTGAGTTATTAAAATATTGGAGATAGTTTTATGGATATAGTATTTACAACAGCGGCAGCATCCAGAGTTAAACAGATGATTGCCGAAGAGGATAAAGGCGATCTAAAGTTGCGAGTCTACATAACCGGCGGTGGCTGTTCTGGGTTTCAGTACGGATTTAGCTTTGCTGAAAAAGTAGAAGATGATGACCTGGAAATTACTACGGATGGAGTGGGAATGGTGGTTGATCCGATGAGTATGCAGTATCTGGAGGGGGCGGAGGTAGACTATTATGAGGGTTTAGATGGTTCAAGATTTGTTATTAATAATCCAAATGCAAAAACTACCTGTGGTTGTGGTTCATCCTTCTCTCCATAAAATAACTTTATTTAGTAAAAAGTGCTTGCATTATTCAATAATATATGCGATCATTAACCTATCATGCAAATTAAAGATTATAAGCAGTCAATTTTCGAGCAGTTTGCCCGTACAGGGAAAGCTTTCAGTAACGCCAATCGTATCGAACTTTTAGAGATTTTATCTCAAGGCGAACACACGGTAGAGGAGCTCTCTAAAGCTGCATCTCTTACCGTAGCCAATACCTCTCAGCACCTCCAACTACTGCGTAATGCTGGCTTGGTAACTGGAGAGAAGATCGGTCAATATGTCCACTATAATATATCTGATGATTTAGTTATTGATCTCTTATCTTCACTTCGCAAGTTATCTAAAAATCACTTGGCAGAGGTTGGTCGTCTAGTTAATACATATTTAACGGTTAAGGATGATCTTGAGCCAATGGATAGTAGTGAGTTGCTGCAACGAGCTACTGATGGGACGGTTACAGTTTTGGATGTGAGACCAGAGAAGGAGTATGAGGCTGGGCATATTGAAGGCGCAATTAGTATACCTCTGGAGCAGTTAGGTGATCGAATTGACGAACTTAAACAGAATCAAGAGGTTGTTGCCTACTGCCGCGGACCATACTGTATGCTTGCCTATGATGCAGTTTCTCAACTTAGAAAAGAGGGTTTTGAAGCGCACCGTTTAGATGAAGGTTTTCCAGAGTGGCGTAGAGCGGGAAAACCTGTCAAACTATCTGAGTGAATAAAAGACCTGAACTACTCTCTCCTGCTGGAACACTCCAACATCTAACGACTGCCTTTGCCTTTGGGGCTGATGCAGTCTATGCGGGAATGCCGCGTTACGGTCTGCGAGTGCGAGAGAACTCATTTGATATCGCAGGTCTAGCCGAAGGAATAGATATAGCTCACAAGTTAGATAAGCGCCTATTCGTAACTGCAAATATTATTGCGCACAATAGTAAGGTCCACACCTTTGCGGATGATATTGCAGAAGTTATCTCCTTAAAACCAGACGCGTTAATTATGGCAGATCCTGGACTAATTCATCTCGTGCGAGAGCGTTGGCCAGAGCAAGAGATACATATCTCCGTGCAAGCTAACAGCGTCAATTACGCAACAGTCAATTTCTGGAAAAGCATTGGAGCGAAAAGAGTTATTCTTTCGCGTGAACTTTCGTTAGATGAGGTTGCAGAGATTCGCCAACTCTGCCCAGATATAGAGATAGAAGTCTTTATCCATGGCGCACTCTGCATGGCATACTCGGGACGCTGTCTGCTCTCTGGATATATCAATCACCGTGACGCTAACCAAGGAAGTTGTACTAATGCCTGTCGTTGGGAGTACAAAGAGGTTGCAAGTGAAGAGGATGATAATGGCGATCTGAAAATAGTGCTAGATGAGGCTGACTCAGAGCCAGTAGAGCTTAAACCTCTTCCACCGCAGCGAATTCTAATTGAAGAGATGGGGCGACCAGGAGAGCCAATCCCGCTTGAAGAGGATGAGCATGGAACCTATATAATGAATTCGAAAGATCTGCGTGCAGTAGAGCATGTGCAGCGACTAGTTGATATTGGGGTTGACTCTCTAAAGATTGAGGGGCGTACTAAATCTATCTACTATGTGAGTAGAGTAACTCAATCTTATCGTAGAGCAATTGATGATGCAGTAGCAGGGCGTAGTTTCGATACGACTCTATTAGCAGAGTTAGAGAATATGGCGAGCAGAGGGTACACGGATGGATTTTTTAAGCGCCACCACAGTGAGGAGTACCAAAACTATATTCAGGGAAACTCAGAGGGGCATCGCCAAATCTATGTGGCAGAGGTGACCGACTATGACCCTAAACAAAACGAGGTGACCTTGCTTGCTAAAAATAAATTTTCAGTTGGAGATCGCGTAGAGTTAATTTCACCTCAAGGAAATAGAGAGCTTACTCTGGAACATATCAGAAATAGGCGCGGAGATTCGGTTGAAGTTGTGCCAGGCGGCGGTCACGAAGCAAAGATTACGCTCGAACTTACGGTGGAGGAGAGGGCAAATTATCAGCACATTATGTTAGCTCGCTTCCTCTAAAAAATATCTAACCAACCATAATGTTGAGTTGTTGCTTATATTCACTGCGAGATATTTCACGCGCCCCTAACTTCTCTAGGTGATCAGACATCATCTGAATATCTACCATCTCTATGGTGTTGAGCTTAAACTCGGTAAGAAGTGACACTAGCGCTATTTTTGAAGCATCATTGGCGTGGCTAAACATCGACTCTCCACAGAATAACTTTCCAATTAATACCCCATACAGCCCTCCCACTAACTTATCATCCTGCCAACACTCTACAGAGTGTGCATATCCAAGTTTATGTAGTCTAAGATAGGCTGCCTCCATCTCAGCGCTAATCCAGGTTTCTGATTGTTGAGCACGCGGAGCGGCACACTGGCTCACCACTTTAGCGAATGCTCGGTTGATCGTCACTTTAAATGGCTGCTGACGAATCCGCTTTTTAAGGCTGCGTGGAATATGGAGCTCTGCGGGGAAGAGTACCGCTCGAGGTGCTGGCGACCACCATAGAATTGGCTCTCCATCGCTGTACCATGGGAATATACCGCTACTATATGCGTTGAGGAGACGCTCTGGCGCGAGGTCTCCACCGACTGCAAGGAGTCCATTAGGATCCTCCATCGCTAACTCTATTGGCGGGAATGGGGATGTCGGTTCTGGAGCAAGCCAGAATGGGGGAGAATTTGTTGTCACTTTATCAGTAGGTAATTTCTATTTTATATATGATATGATCAGCAATTATGTCAGATTTTAGTGAAACATTAACGAATAGTTCAACTATAGAAGATTGGTTGATTCTGCACCACACCCCATCAGTTGGAGCAGTGACTTTTGGGCATGCGTTGCGCCAGTTTGGAACACCACAAGCTGTGCTAAATAGTAGTGACTCACTATTGAGAAAATCTAATATATTTAGAAAGCCAGCCTTAGACTTTTTGGCGCAAGAGCGCTCGATTCAATTAGAATCAATAGAGAGAGATCTTGAGTGGTTGGAAGAGGATAATGCGAAAGTTGTAACCTTCAATGATGATGCATATCCTAAACTACTTAAAGAGATTGCTGATCCGCCGCCATTACTCTACATTCGTGGTTCTGTTGATACTCTATCAATGCCACAATTGGCAGTGGTTGGAAGTCGTAATCCAGACCCTATAGGTAAAGAGATTGCGCAAGACTTTGCGCGGCGTTTAGCTAGCGCAGGTCTCACTATTACTAGCGGTATGGCATTAGGTATTGATACTGCAGCGCATTATGGAGCGTTGTCTGGTGGAAGTACAATTGCGGTTACTGGGACAGGTTTAGATCGAGTATATCCTGCGCGTAATCGTGAATTGGCTCATAAAATTATTGAACAAGGTGGAGCAATTGTATCTGAGTTACCTATAGGAACAGAGCCTCGGGCGGAAAATTTTCCACGCAGAAATAGAATAATTAGCGGTTTATCAATCGGAACTTTAGTGGTTCAAGCTGCGCAGAAGAGCGGTTCACTTATTACTGCAAGGTTGGCGATGGAGCAGGGGAGAGAAGTTTTTGCAATTCCAGGATCGATCCACAACCCACTTTCACGAGGAAGTCACCGTCTGATTAGAGAGGGGGTAAAGTTAGTTGAAACTACAGATGATATAGTGGAAGAGTTGAGCGGTATGTTGCGTATGCTTGGTGAGCAGTTGACAGAGAGTGAGGGAGAGGGCGGTGAATCTGCAGCTAAGAGCGGAGGCAAAGTAGAAAATAGAGATATGTACGATGCGGATACAGTAAGGGTTTTAGATGCGATTGGGCATGAGTCAATTCTAGTAGATCAGGTTGTTGAAAATTGTGGATTGACTACAGAGACAGTTTCATCGATCATAATGCGACTTGAGATAAGAGGTGAGGTTGCATCTGCCGCTGGCGGTAGAGTGTTGCGCCTTCATCCAAATTAAAATACAGTAAAGTTAGAAATTGTTAATGTGATTATGAGTTATAAAAAATGAGTTATCAAAAAATGAGTTATACAGTATGAAAAATCTAGTTATTGTGGAGTCACCTGCAAAGGCAAAAACTATTGAAAAATTCTTAGGAGAAGATTTTTCAGTAATGTCGAGTTATGGACATATTCGTGATCTTGCGGGTAAAGGGATGGCTGTAGATATAGAGAATGGCTTTGAACCAAACTATGAGGTCAGTGAGGATAAAAGTAAGGTTATAAGAGAGTTAAAGCGAGCTGCCAAAAAAGTAGATATGGTCTGGCTGGCATCGGACGAGGATCGCGAGGGAGAGGCGATAGCTTGGCATCTGGAGGAGGTGCTTGATCTCAATGAGAGTAATAGTCAGCGTATAGTGTTTCATGAGATAACTAAGAGTGCAATCCTAGCTGCGATTAAGAATCCGCGTCAGATAAATAGAGACCTAGTTGACGGACAACAGGCGCGCCGTATTTTGGATCGTCTAGTTGGTTTTGAGCTCTCCCCAGTCCTCTGGAAAAAAATTCAGACAGGGCTATCTGCAGGGCGGGTTCAGTCTGTTGCGGTGCGTATAGTTGTTGAGCGAGAGCGAGAGATTGAGGCGTTTGAGTCAGTATCAAGCTTTAAGATAGGCGCAGAATTTATTAGCGCTAAGGGTGGCACAGTTGAAGCAAAACTCTCTAAAGATAGAGTAGGAATAGAGAGTGCTGAAAAGTTTTTGCAAGATATAAAGGGGGCAGAATTTGCAATCAGTAGTATTGAGAAAAAACCAGCTAAGCGATCACCCCGTGCACCATTTACCACCTCAACTCTACAACAAGAGGCGTCGCAGCGTTTAGGATTCTCGGTACGCCAGACCATGATGGTGGCACAACGACTTTATGAAGCTGGCAAGATTACATATATGAGAACTGACTCAGTAAATCTTTCAGATCTTGCCCATAGTCAAGCAGAAGAGGTGATCAAAAAAGAGTTTGGTTCTGACTTCTCGCAGCAGCGAAAATTTAAGACTAAATCTGCTGGAGCGCAAGAGGCGCATGAAGCGATTCGTCCAACAGATTTTTCAGTGTCAGAGGTTAAAGGGGAGAAAAATCAGCAACGCCTATATGAGCTGATCTGGCAAAGGGCTATCGCTTCACAGATGGCAGATGCGGCACTTGAGCGCACCACAGCAAAAATAGATATCTCTACGCTAGATGAGCAGTTAGTAGCTAAAGGTGAGATTTTAACTTTCGAAGGATTTTTGAAAGTATATAAAGATAAAACAAAAGATGGGGATAAGATGTTGCCACCTATTGAAGAGGGTGAGCTCTTAACTCTAGAAGTGATGCGTGGACAGGAGTCATTTAGTCGCGCTCCAGCCCGTTTTAGTGAGGCAACTCTAGTCAGAAAACTGGAGGAGTTGGGGATTGGTCGTCCATCAACCTACGCTCCAACCATCTCCACAATCCAAAATCGAGGCTATGTTTCGCGTGGGCAGAGTGAAGGGGTGGAGCGCACAATCCGCGTTCTCGCTCTGTATGGTGATAATAGCGCTGATATTGTGAATGAGGATAGAGTGGAGAGAAGTGGAGCAGATAAAGGTCGTCTAGTCCCAGAAGATATTGCCGGCGTGGTGACCGACTTTTTGGCAAAAAACTTTTCAGATGTAGTAGATTATAGTTTTACTGCCCGAGTTGAAGAGGAGTTCGATGCAATTGCAGCTGGTGATCTTAACTGGCGTGATATGTTGGCAAGCTTCTACGCACCTTTCCATAAAGATGTTGAGGGAGCTGCGGATATTTCTCGCGAAGAGGCATCGCAGACTAGAGAGTTGGGAATAGACCCTAAATCTGGAAAACCAGTTAGTGTGAAAATCGGACGGTTTGGTAGTTATGCGCAGATCGGAACTAAGGATGATGAAGAGAAGCCGATATTTGCAGGACTTCGTCCTGATCAGCGTAAAGATAAAGTGACGCTAGAAGATGTGCTTCCCCTGTTTGAGTTGCCTCGACAGCTCGGGGTTACTGAAGATGGAGAGTCAGTAATGGTAAACTCTGGACGATTCGGGCCGTATGCAGGTTTTGTTGATGAGTTGGTTCGAGACCATCTTGAAGCAAATCCAGTAAAGGGGATCGATCTGGTTGCACTTAATGTATCTATAGAGCCAGAAGATCCACATGAGATAGAGCTTGAACAGGTATTAGAGTTTATCGCTAAAAAGAAAGAGAGCGATATAGAGAAGGAGATTCGTCTCTTTGAAGGATCTCCAATTCAGGTATTAGATGGGCGTTGGGGTCCATTTATAACTAATGGCTTCAAAAATGTAAAGCCTCCAAAAGATCAAGAGCCAGAGACCCTGACTCTAAAACAGTGTAGCGAGTTGTTGGATGCAAGTGATAAAGAGCGGAAACGATTATCTAAACAGGTGCATGGCGGAGGATTTACCCTTATATATGAACCTGAACAGAGAGCTCACGCAACACTTAAAGTTAAGGAAGGGCTAGAAGAGAAGGCGTTAGCGATAGTTGAAGCGTTAGGTAGTATGGGCAAAACCATCCGTCTGATATCAGCAAATGGTGCGGCAGCACTCAGGTTGGCAGCAAAACGCCGTTCTACGGCGGCAAGTAAAAAGAAGAGTGTGAAGAAGAAGTCAGTCAAAAAAAGAGCCGCCAAGAAAAAAGTTGCCAAGAAGAAAGTCGCCAAGAAAAAAGCCATCAAGAAAAAGTGAAGGTAGTTTTGAATCAGACTTATAACAGTTAACAGGAGTAATAAATTATGTCAAAAACATTCGTAGCAGTTTTAATGGGATCTGATTCAGATCTTCCAACCATGCAGGCGTGTCTGGATATTCTAAAAAAACTTGAAGTTCCTTATGAGGTAAAGATAACCTCTGCCCACCGTACTCCAGCCATTACTCACGACTATGTGACTGATGCAGATCAGAGAGGTTGTGGTGCATTTATCGCTGCCGCAGGACTTGCCGCACATCTAGCTGGCGCAGTAGCTGCTGCAACCGTTAAACCAGTTATTGGCGTACCGATGAATGGTGCTCTTGAAGGTATGGATTCACTCCTCTCAACAGTGCAGATGCCAGGCGGCATCCCTGTCGCTACCGTTGCTATCGGTAAGCCAGGAGCAAAAAACTCAGCCTATCTCGCCGCACAAATTCTCTCTACTGCAGATTCTGCGCTAGCACAGAGATTAAAAGATGAGCGTGCAGCAAATGCAAAAGCAGTCGAAGCAGCTGATGCAAAATTACAGGCAAATCTAATGGGGTCAGGCTTGCAAGTTTAGCAAGTTGTGGAGGCGGACATCTATTAGCTGACACAGGGGCTATTCATTTTTTATCTTCCTTGGATTTAATCAATAAGTGCACCGACGATAGTCAGATACAGAAATAAAAATATTTACCCTATTCATTAAAAAAGCTCCCCCTTTTTTTTGCAACTTGCTAAACTTGCAGGCCTGACCCGGTTAATTTACAGTCACTAGCTGGTCGCACAGGCATCCTACATCTGTTGCCACTCTCTATTGCAGAATTAAAGTCTGCAAACATTGAATTTGATGATTTTGAGTCGTATGTTATTCATGGATTTTTACCTAGAATCTTTGATCAAAATCAAAGGCCTAGTCGCGCTTATTCAAATTATTATCAAACCTATATTGAAAGAGATGTTAGGCAGTTAATTAAACTCAAAGATGTTAGCCTGTTTGAAAAATTTTGGAAGCCTCTTTTGTAGTATTTAAACTGCCCCCTTATTTTGAAAATTTTGGCAAGCGCGTGATTAAATCACCTAAATACTATTTTACTGATGTTGGCTTGTTGGCTTATTTGCTTGGTATTGAAAAGCCAGAGCAAGTGAGTCGTGACCCACTAGTTGGCAATATATTTGAAAATCTCATCGTCATAGAGGCATTAAAGGGTAGATACAACCAAGGTCATAATGCAGACCTCTACTTCTTTAGAGATAGTAACGGCGTTGAGATCGACCTATTATGCAAAACTACACAAGGACTTGTTGGCATTGAAGTTAAATCATCATCAACTTGGCATGCTAAATTTGCTAAAGGGCTGCTTACTTTTTCTAAATCTAATTCTCAGTTATCACGCAGTATTGTGGCTTATAATGGCAAATCTATAGACCTTAGCAGTGGGGTTGAAGTGGTTGAATATAATAATCTTTCAATCTTGCTAAATTTGGGCTCAATGGGGTCAGGCCTGGTGTGCCACGAACAGATCCGTAAGGATTTGGAACTGTAAATAAGATGAAGGTAGGTCCTTCGGAATCGGCTTTCGGAAGCAGATTTCAAACCACTGGCACTACTCAAGCAGATCCTGGATCGATTGGGGCTGACCCTCAACGAAACAAAAACTCATACTGTCAATGCCTTCCAGGGGCCGTTTGACTTTCTGGATTTCAGTCCTCAGATGAGGTGAGGCCAAACTAGCGGAAAATGGTATCCCCATACAGAGCCATCCGGAAAATCAATTCAACGAATCAAAGAGAAAGTCACAAGTCTAACCGACCGCAGATTGACTCCAGTGCCGTTGAATAGTTTGTAGTGCTGTAGTTGTTGTATTATTTTACTCTCTAGAGTGTTGCATTATGATGAAGAATGCATTACAATGATCTTGTATTTTATTAGGAGTTTAATATGTCATCATTGCAAGTTAGAGAATTGCCGGAAAACATCTACTATCAGTTGAAAAAAACAGCAGAGCAAGATCATCGCAGCCTAGCTCAACAGGCAGTTGCTATTTTAGCCAAAGGATTAAAGGTTTCAAGCTCCCCAAAAGAGCGTCGTTTGGCGTTATTGCAACAAATTACACAAGAGCCTGTATTCGATAGCGAAACATTTGACGCAACCCCACAAGCACTGATTCGAGAAGATAGAGACAGATGATAGTTGTTTTAGATACGAGTGCGGCCGTTGAAGTTGTATTACAGCGCAAATCTTCAGCTAAATTTGTGCAAGCACTTGGTAGTGCAGATTTGGTACTATCACCAACTCTTTTGATTGCCGAGACGAGTAATGTTTTCTGGAAGTATCAAAAGTTTGCCGAGTACCCTTTTTCAAAATGCGAAAGACTGATTGAGCAAGCAATATCTTTGCCTGATGAGTATATTAATGAGCGCGAACTTTATATTGAGGCATTTAAGTTAGGCTGTGAGTTGAACCATCCAGTTTATGATGCGCTATTTTTGGTGTTAGCAAGGCGCAATAACGCGCAATTATTAACCATGGACAAAAAGTTAATGGCGGTAGCGGATAAGATTGGTGTTTCACACGCATGATTCAATTAAGTTTTAAAGCTTGCATTCAACCAATTAAGTGCACAATTAAAAGGCGGGTGTAGTTCAGTTGATAGATGCTCAAGCCTACAACTTGCTAAACTTGCAAGCCTGACCGTATGCCGTGAACGGCATTGAATCTAAAGGGTTAAAGTCCCGAAGGAGGAATTATTCGTACATCTTCATAGCACCGGAAAGCAGCGTTTGAGCAATCAAGGGTTGTAAGTTTTCCAAGGGCAAAATTACAGACCGTAACGAAAGTGAACCTATATGTAGCCTCGTTATTCATTTCAGAGGTGCCGACCCTGTGGTCAGAAGGGGAAGGCCGCCGCCGGTGGGCCGAGATAACGAAGACAGTCCACTGGATCTCTCGGGGTAGCAGGGATGGTATGTAATGGAAGATTCAATGCGCAGCACGGGAGATCCATATTTGTGCTCAACCAGTAAGGGCAACACTTGCATATAAGGGAATCCGAAATTGCAAGAGGCAGATATGGAAGTCGGAGGGGTTCATAGTACCGTTTGAGGAGTAGAGACAACATAACTCTACACCAAGGAAAGGAACCCTACTTTATCCACGCAACCAAAGAGAAGAGGATCAGGGAGATTGTGAATGACACTAAAAACCCCGAGTAAGATCAGGAATCTACAGAGGAAGCTATACTACAAGGTGAATCGCCGTAGGCGAGAGAGGGTGCCCTGGGGTGCAAGGCCAAGCAGGAAGAAGACTTTCGCTTCTACGCCCTCTATGACAAGATCTACAGGATAGACATACTGGAACACGCCTACAGACTTGTGCACGCAAACGGAGGCTCCCCTGGTATTGATGGGGTGAGCAGTCGAGCCATAGAAGATGCGGGAGAGAGAGACCAATTTCTCACTAAACTGGCACAACAACTGGAAAGCAGAAGCTATCCTTAGATGACCGCAGATGCCTAAATGGCATCTGTAGTGTTACACAGCCGATGCAGTAAAACGAGTCTGGATACCTAAGCCGGACGGTAGCCAACGTCCGTTGGGCATACCGACACTACGAGACAGAGTGGCACAGATGGCCGTCAAGCTAATAATAGAGCCTCTCTTCGAGGCGGATTTTTGCGACACTTCCTACGGGTTTCGTCCGCAGAAATCGGCCCACGAAGCGGTAGATGCCATAGCGAACACTCTGCATCAACGGTACACCCACGTCATCGACGCCGACCTCTCCAAATACTTCGATACCATTCCACACGCCAAACTCATGGCCGTGGTAGCCGAAAGAATCGTAGATGGAGCGATATCCCCCCTGTTGGCCAACCTCTACCTGCACCTGCTCGACCGTATCTGGGAGCGGCACAATATCGCGCAGCGATACGGTGCCAGAATTGTGAGATATGCCGATGACCTGGTGATTCTCTGTAAAGGAGATATCACCAAACCACTGGCACTACTCAAGCAGATCCTAGATCGATTGGGGCTGACCCTCAACGAAACAAAAACTCATACTGTCAATGCCTTCCAAGGGCCGTTTGACTTTCTGGATTTCAGTCCTCAGATGAGGAGAGGCCAAACTAGCGGAAAATGGTATCCCCATACAGAGCCATCCGGAAAATCAATTCAACGAATCAAAGAGAAAGTCACAAGTCTAACCGACCGCAGATTGACTCCAGTGCCGTTGGATAATCTGACGGAGACACTGAACCGAAGTCTGAGTGGATGGTGTAACTACTTCCACTACCGAAACAGTAGTCGGGCTCTGGAAAAGGTGAAGAATCACACAGAAGAGCGAATGCGCACCCATCTGAGGCGACGGTATAAAGTAAAATGCCGTGATACAGCTATGGGGCGTTTCACTCGGAGTGTATTATACAA
>JABHVM010000018.1 GCA_018658305.1 Thiotrichales bacterium
CTTAAAAAATTGTTAGAAGTTTTAGGGTAGAGTAAAGTTAAAAGTTAAAAGTTAAATAGTGCTAGAGTGTGAAATAGCGTAAAAATACTACAAAAATAATATAAATATAACTTGAAAATAGGATAACGCATTGAATATAATCCCTGCAAGCAAGCAAGCAAGCAAGCAAGCAAGCAAGCAAGCAAGCAAGCAAGCAAGCAAGCAAGCAAGCAAGCAAGCAAGCAATGAACTGGTTCTTCTCGGGCTCACTTCTGCGCCAACTATCGCGAGTCGGTATTTTGCTGATCCTGCCAGCAGTTGGGCTCTTCCTCTACCTGTTGAGTATAGAGAATGATAAGATTATCCGGCTTGATGTGCAAATTCATCAAATCAACCACACCCAAAAACTCTATAAACTATTAGTTGCCATTCAGCGCCATCGTGGCGTAAGTCAAATTTATCTAAACAGTGCTCCCTTAAACAGTCAAGAAGATAAACAAAACACAGATCTTTATGCGAACTTTCAGCAAGGGAGGGAGCAGGTAGAGGCTATTTTTAGAAAGCTGGAGGCGAAAAACTTATATACGGCACCAGAGCTAGATTCAACTCACCGAATGAAAAATAAGCGAAGGTTTGCCGAGTTAAGAGAGCTTTGGGATAAACGCCAGCAGACGATTCAGAATATGACGCCATCTCCTTCTAATGGTGTTCAAATTTTAGTGCTGGATAACACAATAGTAGATAAGTTAATAAAACTGATCTTCCATATTCCCAGTAATAGTGTTGGGCTACAGCCGCTGCTCAATCGTAGAATTCCAGAGATGGTCAACCAGTTTGGTGAGCTGCGAGCACTGGGTTCGGGGTTAATTGCCTCTGGAGCAGAGATTAATCATAAGGAAGAGTATCATATGAAGAAGGTGTTCGCCCCTCTCCAACTCCTTACACTTATAGATAATAATTTTGTCAGCTTTAATGGTTTCATTTCATCCTATTTTAAAAAACACTCTTTACCAGAGAAGTTAGCCTTCAAGATAAAGAGTTTGGATGAGCAAACTAAGAAGGTTCGTCTGATAGTAGAGTCGGAATTATTAAGCGAGGGGAGTATGACTGCAGCGCAGTTCTATCAGGCGATCTCTCTGCCGATTAAGGCTATGCACGAAATTGCACACTTATTACAAGATGATTCCTTACAAGCGTTAACGCAACAACGGAATCAACTCAAAAATAAACTTTTATGGATATCTATAGCTGGAACCATTATCTTGCTACTGGTCTCTTTACTCTCCATATTGGTTGCGCGCAACTTTGCTGGATATATGAATAGAGGGATTTCTATTTTAGAGCAGATAGGTCGAGGTGATTTTGAAGCGACCCCGAGTAGTGGTGGATATACTGGTGAGATTGGCGCGTTGATGCAGGCATTAACAAACACTCACCACCAACTCTCCACTCAGCAAAATAAGCTGACTTCTCTAATCTACGAGATGGAGCAGCGTAGAGAGGCTGTAGATAAGGGGACGATGGTGCTGGTTACTGATCGTGATGGGGTGATCACTCATGTGAATAAATTATTGACTAACTTTACGGGGTATTCGGAGGAGGAGTTATTAGGAGAGAATCCGAGAATATTAAGAGGGGAGATAGCCGTTAATGCAGAACATACCATACTCTGGAGGACGATTCATGCGGGTCAAGTTTGGAGTGGTAATGTTTGTAATCAGAGTAAAAATGGGGAGATATACTTTGTAAAACAGACGATTATTCCCCTACTGGATAGCACGGGAGAAATCCAAGAACTTATCTCTCTCCAGTTTGATATTACAGAGTTAGAAAGTTCAAAAAGCACTATGACTCAACAGATTAAAGAGTTAAAGAGCTTTCAGGCGGTGGCTATTGAGCGAGAAGGGCGTTTAATTGCGTTAGAGAGTAAGTTGGCAGAGTATCAAGGAGAGGAGATTTTAACCGATTCATCCCCTCAGCCTGCCCTCTCTTCTGACGAGAGTCAGCACCATATTAGAATTCTGGCAGTGGATGATGACCCAAATATTCTAGAGGGATATCACACGACATTCGATGGGGATGGAGCTGATCAACAGGAGATTAATCAGCTTGTGGAGCTCATGGTAGGCGAGACTGGGGATATTCCCGACACGCCATATCTTTTAGAGACAGTTCAATCGGGTGAGGAGGGGCTGCAAAAAATTATTCAGGCGCAACAGCAGAAGAGACCTTTTCAGGTGCTTTGTCTCGATATGATGATGCCAGGAGGATGGGATGGGTTAAAAACGGCACAGGAGATTAGAGCGGTTGATGCTGATATTCGCATCATTATTATTAGTGCTTACTATCAAGAAAAAAGTGAACAGATTGCAGAGCTGTTAGAAGGGGGGTATCTCTTTTTGAATAAACCTTATCAACATGCAGAATTGACCCAGTTGGTAAGCTACCTTGCTGATGATTGGCATAATATCAAAGAACTCCGCAACTCGGAACAGTCTGTCACGCATATCATTGCAGACCTTAAGCAGAGTCATGATCTTCTCAGCTCCTCCACTACACTACTAGCGGCACAAAAGTTGGCGCTAGATGCGCATGCGGTGGTCAGTATTGCCCAAGGTGTAACGGGTGCAGAGGAGGAGCAGGGGAAGATTCTGGAGGTCAATGATGCGTTTACCCTTATGACTGGATATTCGCGGGAAGAGGTTCTTGGTGAGCGTCACAGCATTCTAAGTTCAGGAGAGCATGATGCCGACTTCTTTCAAGAGTTATACCAGACGATTAAAAGCGGAGAGGTCTGGAAGGGGGAGATTCAAGATCAAAATAAAGCGGGAGAGTTGATCTGGACCGATGCAACAGTGGTGCCGATTATGGATGAAGATGGGAAGATGAAACGCTACATTATGGTTCGTACCGACATCACTGAGCGCAAACATCAAGAGCAGGTACGAGAAGAGCTACTGGAGCGTCATCAAATATACCAGATGATTTTGATGGCACTCTCTACCAGTGGACCTCTCTATTCTGGTGATCGAAAACAAGGTTATGAAGAGATTACACAGGCGGTTGCAGAGGCGTTACAGGTCGATAGAGTCTCTATTTGGTACTATGATAAGAAGAGTCAGAAGATGCTGTTGCAGGATTGTTACAGTGTCATAGAGCAGAATCACACTTCTGAGGGGGAGATGAGTCCCCATAACCATCCTCATATCTGGGAAAAGATTGTCTCCCGTCAAGTGGCAAAGATAGATGATGCAACTGACTACAGCTGTTGTAAACAGCCTGATAGTTACTGTCAAAAAAATGGGGTGCACTCTATGATGGTGGCACCACTCTACGATAAGAGAGAAATATCGGGCGCTATCTCGGTGGAGAATTTGCGAGATACAAAATCGTGGCGTTCAGAGGAGATGACTTTTCTCTCTTATGTGAGCAATATTATTCCGATTGTTCAAGTCTCTGCAGAACGCGCTGAGGCAGAGGAGCAGTTGAGGGTGGCAGTTAATCTAGCGGAGAAGGCGAGTAGTGCTAAAGGAGATTTCCTTGCCACAATGAGTCATGAGTTGCGCACACCACTGACGGCAATGATCGGTTATGGAGAGGAGCTCCTCAGTACTACACTTCAGATGGATCAGCGTCAAATGGCTGAGACGATGGCACTCTCTGGAAAGAGTCTGCTCTCACTGGTTAATGATATTCTTGATCTCTCTAAAATTGAGGCAGATAAGTTAGAGATAGACCATGCCTCATTCAGTATGATCGAGATGATTTTTGAAGTTGAGCAGCTATTTTCTCAGCGTGCCTCTATTAAAGGGATTAACTTTTCGGTGATTCGAGAGGATTCTGAGTGTGAGTATCTGTTTATAGGGGATGGACGGAGAATATCCCAAATTTTAATTAATCTACTTGGGAATGCGATCAAGTTTACTGAGTATGGTGAGGTGACACTGACCATAAAGGCAGAGCAGAAGAGTAGGGGGCAGATGATTTGTCATTTTTTGGTCGAGGATAGTGGAATTGGAATGTCAGCTGAAGTTGTTGAGCGTCTATTTCAACCTTTTGAGCAGGCTGATAATACGATCTCTCGACGTTTTGGAGGCACTGGATTAGGACTGCATATCTCTCAAAGACTTTCTGAGCTGATGGCAGGCGAGGTTAAGGTGAGCAGTGAGATCGGTAAGGGCTCTGTTTTTGAGCTTATTGTCCCGTTAGAGATCTCTAATGAGTTGGCGCCTAAAATTCTTTCGGGTACCTCTGTCCCGAAAATCATCACAGCACTGCGCGGCTCGGTATTAATTGCGGAAGATACGCCTGAACTACAGTTACTAGAGCGGAGGTTGGTGGAGAGTACGGGAGCTTCGGTGGAGATTGCTAAAGATGGTAATGAGGTGGTCACGAAAGCGCTGGAGGCAGAGTACGATCTGATCTTGATGGATATGCAGATGCCAGGAAGAGATGGAATTGAGGCGACCCGTATGATTCGTGCGATGAGCTGTGAGACTCCTATTGTGGCTTTGACTGCGAATGTGATGCAGCACCATCGAGATCAGTTCCAAGAGGCTGGGGTCGAAGGTTTCCTCTCTAAACCGATTCAACGAGAGAAGTTACACCAAACACTCCAGCGTTATTTGCATCCAGTAGAAGAGGAGGAGACTGAGAGTGTGAAACCCAAAGCCATTATTGATGAGATGCTTGATGATGAGTTGATAACCCTCTTTATGGAGAGTTTAACAATATCGAAGCAAGAGATAGAGCTGGCGATTGAGCAGAAGCAGTGGAAAGATCTTCGCCTGTTAGTACATAAGATCAAAGGGACAGGCACAACTTTTGGGTATCCTGAAATTACCACTCTTGCTAGAAAAATTGAGGAAGCGCTGATTAAGGACGACTCTCCTCTTGCCATTAAAGAGAGTCAGCAGTTATTGATAGAGATTAATGCTATTTTAAAGTAGAGATAATAAAAAATGATGAGAATAAAACAAGAGCCCAAAGTTTTACTGGTTGATGATGAGTCAACGATGCGTGAACTATTGAGTAATTTAATGAGGCAAGAGAAGTGTCAAGTTGTGGCAAAAGCTAAAAATGGGGAGGAGGCGGTAAATATGTACCGCATACATCGACCAGATATAACTTTTCTGGATATCAATATGCCGGGAATGGATGGAGTGGAGACTCTTAAGAAGATACGAGAGATTGATGAGAGTGCGTTTGTTTGTATGGTGAGTGCTGATGCTTTTATTGAGATGGTGGAGAAGTTGATGAAGGTAGGGGTAGATGGCTTTGTGGTTAAGCCAATATCGCAAGAGAGGATTCATCAGGTGGTAGAGAAGTATCGTAAGATGGTGGAGAGTGATGATGAGTGAAAAACCTATTCTGGATGAGCTGGATGCGGAGATACTATTAGTTGATGATGATGCGATAATTCTTCTATTTCTGCGTAAACAGCTTCAGAATAGTGGATATCAACATATTACTAGTTGTGAAGATCCTAAGCAGGCAGTAAAACTACTAAAGGAGCGCTCTTTTGATCTGTTATTGCTGGATCAAAATATGCCAGGGATGAGTGGTATAGAGTTGCTGGAGTGGCTTCAGAGTGAACCTTCAGCTACGAAGATGCCTGTGATGATGTTGACAGCAGATGATGATCACGAGGCACGCCATAAGGCGCTATCTAGTGGGGCGTGGGATTTTGTGACTAAACCTTTTGATACGGTCGAGGTGATGAGTCGTGTTCATAATATGGTGAAGTTGCGTACTCTACATAAAGGGCTGCAGCAGAGTAATTATCAACTCGAAGAGAAGGTGAAGGAGCGTACTAAGCAGCTACGCAGAGAGGTTAAGGAGAGAGGGAGAGTCGAGAAGCAGTTGGAGCATCTCTCTGTCATCGATCAGTTGACAGGACTTCCCTCAGAGATGATCTTTCTGGATCGTCTCCAGCAGAGTCTCTTACAAGGCGCACGCAAGGGAAAAGAGAGTGGGGTTATCTGGGTTCAATTAAAATTGCAAGCACCTTTGCCATCTATAAAAGAGGTTGCCTCTCGCCTCTTACCTATTACGCGTAATGGAAGTTTAGCTCGCAGAGGAAGAAGTGCTTTTTTGCTTTTGGCGAGTGATCTTGATAGTGAAGGACTGGATCTGAAAATAGTACTTTCACGCGTTAGAAATGCTCTAAATGGCATTGAGGTTAAGATAGGAAGTGCTATGAGTAGCAGTGATGAGGTCGATGTTGAAACACTTATTGCAACAGCACGAGAAAATTTGTTGTCGAATAAGATGACAACCACTAAGGTGGTTTCAGTTAAAGCGCTTCTTTACCAAGCTATTTTTGGGAGTAAGTGTGCGAAGTTTAATCTAGTTTGGCAGCCGCAGTTTTCACTCACTGAACAGAAGGTGACGGGAGCAGAAGTGCTATTGCGCTGGAGCTCTTTAGAGCTGGGAAAGGTATCACCAGCTGAGATTGTTGAGTTGGCAGAGAGAGAGGGGTGGATTACGGAGATTAGCCGTTGGGTTATTCGCAACTCTATTCAGCAGATTAAAGATTGGAGAGATGCTGGGCTAGTATTGGATCACTGCTCAATTAATCTCTCAGCACAAGATTTGACTAGCTTAGAGACGGTTCCCTATATTAAACAGCAGTTAGATAAGTTTGCTCTTCCTCCTAGCGCACTCTGTGTGGAGATTACAGAGACAGAGTTGATGGAGAATATTGAGCTGGGGCGCGCTCATCTGGAACAGTTGCGTGCACTAGGGGTTAAGGTGGCACTAGATGATTTTGGTACGGGTTACTCTTCACTGAGTTATCTGCGCCTCTTTCCGATTGATATTATAAAGATCGATCGCTCATTTGTGATTGATCTAGAAGAGAGTGCCGCTTCCCAAGCAGTCGTCGCTGGAATTGTAGAGATGGCTAGAATGTTGAAGTTACAAATTGTCGTTGAGGGAGTGGAGTATCAGCAGCAGTTAGACCGCTTACTACCTTACTCTGTAGAGTGGATACAGGGGTATTTCTATTCGAAGCCGCTACAGAAAGAGGAGTTTTTGAATTACTGTAGTTGAGATAAAACTGCTACAACTGCAGCGGTAAGTTTTTTCAACTCTTTGCTAGAGATGATGTAGGGAGGCATAAGGTAGACTAGCTTTTCAAATGGACGCACCCAGACCCCTTGCGCTACAAAGAGTGGTTGAATCTCTCTCATATTTATAGGCTCTCTCATCTCAATCACCCCTATTGCTCCTAGCACTCTTACCGCAGCCACTCCATCTATATCTCTGCAGGGCGCTAACCCTGTCTGAAGCTCCTGTTCAATTCGTTTTACTCTCTCTTCCCAAGGTGAGGCTAAGAGGAGGTCAATGCTTGCATTGGCAGCACTGCAGGCGAGCGGGTTTCCCATAAAGGTTGGGCCGTGCATTAGAGTGCCGTCACCGTCAGCGGCTATTCCATCCACAACTTTTTTTGTGGTAATGGTTGCAGCTAGTGACATAGTGCCTCCAGTGAGGGCTTTGCCTATAGCCATTATGTCTGGGGTGACACTCTCTATCGCTGTAGTATGTTCATAAGCGAACATCTTTCCACTTCTTCCAAACCCTGTAGCTATCTCATCTGTAATAAGGAGGAGCTCATACTTGTCGCATAGCTTACGAGCGGATATTAGATAGTTAGGGTTGTAGAAGTGCATCCCCCCAGCCCCTTGTACTATAGGCTCAAGGATTAGGGCGGCAAGTTCTTTGTGATGAGTTTGAAGGAGTTTGTTTAGTGCGTTCATCTGCTGTGTAGTTTCACTACTGCTCCAAGCGCTGTAATCTTTGCCATCCCAAGCGCACTCTGGGCGTGGTGCAACAATTGGTTTTCGTAACACTTTATTAAAGCGGTTATGCATCCCATTCTCTGGATCTGCTAATGCCATGGTTGCGAAGGTGTCTCCGTGATAACCTCCAGCAATAGTTATAAATCTATTTTTTTCAGGCCGATCCTGTGCGCTCCAAAACTGAAGAGCCATCTTTAATGCGACCTCAATAGCGATAGAGCCAGAGTCTGCCAGAAACAGGTGTTGCAGTGGAGGAGGGGTTATATCTAGTAGACGCTCTGCAAGTTCAATAGCTGGAGTATGGGTAAGACCACCAAACATTATATGAGAGAACTTCTCTAGCTGTGTTGTGATTGCGCTATTTATCTCAGGCACATTGTAGCCATGAATGGCAGACCACCAAGAGGACATTCCATCTACGAGCTCTGAACCATCTTCTAGAGTCAGGATTGAGCCAGCAGCTGAACGCACCAAGTAAGAGTCTACGGGATTTAACATTGAGCTATAGGGGTGCCAAAGATGGTTGCGATCTATAAAGCTATTTATGCTGTTATCTCTATTATAAATATTCATATTATGGGGTATCATACAGCTATGAAAAAATTAAGCGACCATAAAATTGATGCGACTATATCTCCTGCAGGAACTCTAGGAGTGCTCTCTCAGCATGAGGTGAATATGATACTGGGGCATAGTGATGGTGACGATGATCTGCAAGAGCTATTCAGGCGCTGTGCGCTTGCGGTGTTAAATACTGGAACTGATATTGATGACTCAAAAATAGTGTTAGAGCACTTTCACGATTTTCAGATTATTCCACTTCAGAAAGATTGGGAGATTCAGTTTAAGTTGGTTAATGCGCCAGCAGAGGCGTTTGTTGATGGCGAGATTATTGCTGGCATTAGAGAGCACCTCTTTGCGGTAGTGCGAGATATCCACTCTGCACATGAGAGTAGAAGCATAAGTCGCTTTAAGGATGAGGGGTACGGAATCACTAATACAGTGTTTCATATTTTGCGTCGTGCCACTATCTTTGATCGTAAAGATCGCTCTGGGGTAGTGGTCTGCTGGGGTGGGCATTCGATCAGTAATGTTGAATATAAATATAGCAAAGAGGTTGGTTATCATCTCGGTTTGCGCAAATTAAATATATGTACAGGGTGTGGTGGTGGGGCGATGAAGGGTCCAATGAAAGGGGCAACTTTTGGGCACGCTAAACAGCGCAGCAGTGAGGGGCGTTATATAGGGTTGACCGAGCCTGGAATTATTGCTGCTGAGCCACCAAACCCAATTGTGAGTAGTCTGGTAGTGCTTCCAGATATTGAGAAGCGGTTAGAGGCATTTGTGCGTATCGGACATTTCTTCCTCCTATTTCCTGGTGGTCCAGGCTCGGCTGAGGAGCTTCTCTATCTGCTTGGAATTTTACTTCATCCGAAAAATATGGATCTCTCTTTTCCGCTAATATTAACTGGTCCAGAGAGTAGTAGAGAGTACTTTGAGAGGATAGATAACTTTATTGGTGATACTCTTGGGGAGAAAGCTCAAAAACTATATACCGTAGTTTTAGGAGATCCTTATGAGGTTGCAAAGAGAGTAGAGAGGGAGGTTGAGGATAATCTAAAATATCGGAAGAGGTGTGGGGATGCCTACTTCTTCAACTGGCATCTCTATATAGATCTACAGTTCCAGAAACCATTTGAGGTGACCCATAACTCAATGGCTGAATTGGAGTTAGGTAGAGATCAACCTCTACATCTGTTGGCAGCAAATCTGCGTAGAGCGTTTTCAGGGATTGTTGCGGGAAATGTGCGTGACGCAGGAATTAGAGCGGTAGAGCGAGATGGCCCGTATCTGCTATCTGGAGACGGGGAGTTGATGCGCTCTATGGGTAACTTGCTGGGAAGCTTTGTCGATGAGCAGCGGATGAAGCTTCCAGGGGAGCAGAGTTATACTCCATGTTATAAAGTAACTTTTAATGGATGAAAACTTCACTATACTCCCAATTATAGTTAGATTTGTAGTATAGTTCTGGTTATGGATAAAATACTCTCTGAGACAATTAAATTACAACGAAAATTGTTGATTCAGTTTCTCTCTCCAATAATGAAAAATTTGGCGCAAGAGTGTGCGGTGCTCTGGGATCAATCCCCTAAAATGTCTAAGAATCTTGAAAAACAGCTCCAACCATGGGCGACAGTATCATTTGGGCAGAGGCTCTATACGGTAACTCCAGATGCTAATCTATATGGTGAGATAGCAAGCTCTAGTAACTATCTGTTTGAGGTTAATTCTAATGAGCAGGAGGGGATGGAAAAGCTTCTATTGATTCCATATCTTGCAAAAGTAGAGTCATCTCAGCTCAAGTTAACCGAGGTCTATCTAGGGAGGGTTTTGCATAAAAGTTGTATTACTGCAATTCAGGCAATCACCATTAAGGGGGTGGTGGTAGGTTATTTAGTGGCAGATTTCGAGCTTCGTAAACTACCACAAGAGGAGCGTGCATTTTTCCCGAAATACACTTGGAGGCAGATTAAAGGCGACCCTGCAATTAGAAAACAGCTCTTTCAGCAGAAATTTATTCCTGGGGCTATTGATCAGTATATTGATGATGTGCTAAATATTTTGGATGAACTCTTAATCGAACGAGGTGTGTTTAGAGTATCATTGCACTTTCCAAGCTCTAGAGCAACTCTCTGGGTAACTGAAGATCCTTATGATGAGCATACTCATGTATTACAGGAGATACTTGATCCATCTATCTGTTTAGCTTATCCAAAAAGAGATTATCCTGATGGTGCAAAAGTGACAACGGATATGGTGCGTCCAATTTTGAACCGTTTTCGTGAGCTCCGTTATGCGGATGATGTGGTCTATCTGCGCACTGGAACTATAAATATAATAAGCGGAATGGTCGAGGTGAACTTCTCTTGTGATGGAACTCATCTTATGCCAGCTGAGATGTTTTTAGAGAAAGATGAAGCCTTCTGGTTTGGAGAGGCTAGTTAACGCTCTAAGTTAACGCACTAATACATTAGCGCAATTATAGCTAATACCAACAGTAGCCAGACAGTAGGAATTATAGCCCACTTGAGCGGCGCATTAACCATCTCCATAAAATAGGTTATAACAAACTGACCCTTAATTAGAGCTGCACCAAGGAGTAGCCCAAGAGCAAGATTACCGCTCATACCCTCCATTCCAATCCAGTATCCAAGTAGAGTTAATGATACTAATCCCACCCATATTACAAAAGTTTTACGAATAGAGTTACGATAATCCAGATCATTTTGTTGGCTATTTACTGGTTGGCTATTTATTGTTGCATTAGGCATATTTATTAATCTCCATATTAAATTTAACTACTGAATTAGATAGACTAATGGGAATAGAATAATCCATACAAGATCTACCATATGCCAGTAAGATGCTCCAGTCTCAATACCTGTGTATTCTGTTGCAGAGTATTTTCCTCTACGAGCCATCACTAAAATTACTCCAAGAATAACCATCCCTAAGATAACATGCATAAAGTGAAAAAAAGTTAGAGAGAGATAGAACATATAGAATTTGTTGGTGCTAAGAGTGATACCCTCGTTGTGTTTAGTGATAAACTCAAACATTTTAACTCCTAGAAATATTCCCCCCATTCCAATAGAGCCAGCTAACCAGCGCACCGATAGGTTCTGTTTGCCCGCTTTAATTGCATGTACTGCATTAACTACAAACCAAGAGCTGGTTATCAGTACTACTGTATTGACCATCCCTGCAGTTCGATCCAACATAAGTTGTGATTGATTGAAAAGTTCGACATGGTTGCTACGAGTAACTGCGTAGGAGGCAAAAAATACCCCAAAGACTAGCAGTTCTGCATAGATAAAAATCCAGATCGCAAAGTCGCCAGGGAGTTTTTTTTCAGAAATTGAGTTCATAATAGTGGTTTAGTTTACAGTTAAAAAAAATCCCCACCTCTTGTTGGAGAGGTGGGGATTATACATCAAAGTAAGTTCAACTCGATAAATATTATGCTTGAGTTACAAGACCTCGTTACTCGGTTGCACTCTCTCCATCGCCATCAATAAAGAAGCTCATTATGTAGAGCACTAAACCGATAAGGAAGACCACTCCAGCAATCTCACGCATCCAGTAGAATAGTGTGAGTTGATCCTGAGTAGCCATAA
>JABHVM010000002.1 GCA_018658305.1 Thiotrichales bacterium
GTTATGTATTTATGTTAGTTATCTTTCATTGATACCGATACAGTATCATATAATATCATCTGTAGCCATACTCTAAATACCTTAACATCTATCCAGATAAGGATCAGAAATTCCCATATTGGCAAGAATTTCAGCCTCCATACTCTCCATCTCTTCTGCATCACTATTTCCGATATGGTCCATACCTAAAAGATGAAGAACCCCATGCACTACCAAATGGGCCCAGTGAGACTCTACACTTCTGTTTTGAGAGTGCGCCTCTTCCACAACTAATGGAGAGCATATTAAGAGATCTCCTAGTGGAAAATTTAGAGCTGCTTCAACTGGCAACCCTTCTGGCTTCTCGAAGGGGAAAGAGAGAATATTAGTTGGACCACTTTTGTTTCTATACTGACGATTAAACTCTGCACTCTCATCTCTGCCAACAACTCTAATTGTTAGTTCCGCACTTTTATCTATGCCTACAGCTCTACCTTTGGCTGAATTTAGTGCCGACTCTACCCACTCTAAAAATTTACTATCCGCTGGAGTATTAGTATCAGCCTCCACCCTTTGTACTATCACTGAGCTCATAACCTTAACTATTTACTACTATCATTTGGATATCTTATTCAGCAATCTTTTCTGCAGAGTAAGCTCGCACAATCTTTTGCACTAATGGATGACGCACTACATCTATAGAGTGGAAAAAAGTAAATCCGATATCCTCTACTCCATCTAATACATCGATCACATGGCGTAGTCCTGACGGTTGTGAATTGGGGAGATCTATCTGAGTTATATCTCCAGTTACAACTGCTGTTGAACCAAACCCAATTCTAGTCAACAACATTTTCATCTGTTCAATCGTGGTATTTTGTGCTTCATCTAAAATGATAAAAGAGTCATTTAAAGTGCGCCCACGCATAAAAGCCAGTGGAGCAACCTCAATCACTTTTCGCTCAATTAATTTAGTTACTTTATCAAATCCCATCATTTCGTAGAGTGCATCATAGAGTGGGCGCAGATATGGATCAACTTTGTCTGACATATCTCCAGGCAAAAACCCTAACTTCTCTCCTGCCTCTACTGCTGGACGAACTAATACTAGACGCTTAACTCGGTCGCTATTCAGAGCATCTACAGCACTTGCTACAGCTAGATAACTTTTTCCAGTTCCTGCTGGACCTATCCCAAAGGTTAAATCTTGAGATACAATCTGGTGAAGGTAGCCGCGTTGTCTACTCCCACGAGGACGGATAACTCTACGGGGGGTTTTAATAACCACCTCTGGAATAGTAGACTCTTTTCCATTACCCTCTTCGCTTAACTCTATCTCTTTTAACAGAAGATAGATCTCCTCTGCAGATGGGGTATAACTCCCATCCTGATCCGTAATTTCACGATAGATACTCTGCAATACTTTAACTGCATAATTATTCGCGCTCTCTTCACCTCGTAGTTGAAACTCTCCACCACGATAGTTAATATCCACCTCAAAATATTTTTCAATTTGCTTTAGGTGGTTATCAGATTCTCCACACAATGCGCTCAGCTCTACAGCTGTTATCTCTCTAAAGCTTAACTCTGTAACACTCTTATCAGAAGATTTTTTCATAATTATGCATTCCCAACCAAAGCGAGCACTCCACGCAAGGAGTTTGGCAGAGCTTCCGTTATCTCTACATCAACAAATTTACCGACTAAACTCAACTCACCATCAAAGTTCACCACTCTATTATTCTCAGTACGCCCAGCTACTTGACGCTCTGGATTTTTGCGTGCTGCCCCCTCAACCAATACTCTCTCAACACCACCGACCATATCCCTACTAATATCCATTGCTATCTGATTAAGACGCTCCTGCAATCGCGCTAATCTCTCCTTCTTTACTTCTGGCGGCACATCGTCAGGAAGGTCAGCAGCTGGAGTACCTGGACGAGGACTATATATAAAACTAAAGGAGCGATCGAAACGGAGCTCTGCAATTAGATCCATGGTCTCCATAAACTCCTTATCCGTCTCTCCTGGAAAACCAATAATAAAGTCGGAAGATAGGCTTAACTTAGGGCGAGCTTTGCGCAGTTTCTGAATAGTTTCACGGTACTCAGCAATAGAGTGCCCCCGCTTCATCATCTTTAGAATATGGTCAGATCCACTCTGTACTGGCAGGTGAAGATGGCTCACTAGTGATGAAACCTCAGCATAACTATCAATTAGAGACTGGGTCATCTCAATTGGATGAGAGGTAGTGTAACGAACTCTCCCCACTCCATCCAGAGCATCAAGGTAGTGAATCAGAGTAGCTAGATCCGCAACCTCTCCATCTTCCATCACCCCCCTATAGGCGTTTACATTCTGCCCCAACAGTGAGATCTCTCTCACTCCCTGCTCAGTTAATGCGACAACTTCTGCCAATACATCATTAAATGGACGGCTAACCTCTTCTCCACGAGTATATGGCACCACACAGAACGAACAGTATTTACTGCATCCCTCCATAATACTGACATAAGCAGTTACTCCATCAGCACGAGGCTCTGGTAGATGATCAAACTTCTCTATCTCAGGGAAAGAGATATCAACCACAGAACGAGAATCTCGCTCCACTGCATCTACCATTTCAGGCAAACGATGTAAAGTTTGTGGTCCAAAAACTAGATCTACATAGGGAGCTCGTTTACGAATCATCTCTCCCTCTTGGCTGGCAACACACCCTCCTACTCCAATAATAATATCTCTATTATTATCTTTTAGAGGCTTCCACTGTCCTAGCTGTGAAAATACTTTCTCTTGCGCTTTTTCACGTACTGAACAGGTATTCAATAACAGCAGATCTGCCTCATCCTGATTCTCAGTGCGTTGATACCCATGTGATGCCTCTAACAACTCAACCATTCTTGATGAGTCATAATCATTCATCTGACAGCCAAAAGTTTTAATTAGTACTTTTTTACTCACTGTATTAACTACGAACTTTCCTTATCATTTAATAAATTAAAGAACATAACCACGCTCTTCATGAGATGAAATATCTAACCCTTCACTTTCATCTTCAGGAGATACTCTTAGACCTCCCGTAACAACACCAACAAACTTAAGGATAATGTATGTTGCAAGCGCAGTATAGAGAGCAGTTGAGACCACTCCTATAGCCTGTACTTTAAGTTGGCTAGAGATAGTCATGCCCTCTGCAAGCCCATCACCACTAAATATTCCAAGCTGGCTAGAAGCAAATATAGCCGCCATAAGAGTTCCGATGATACCGCCAACGCCATGAACTGGAAATACATCGAGTGAATCATCTATTTTCAATTTGCGCTTAATAATAAGAACTGCATTAAAGCAGACTGCTCCAGCAACCACTCCAATCACTAACGCTCCTGCTGGACCTACAAATCCGGAAGCTGGCGTTATTGTTCCTAGTCCTGCTACCAGTCCAGTCACACTACCTAAAGCAGTTGGTTTTCCAAACTTTTTCCACTCATAAAACATCCAGGTAACAGCTCCTGCCGATGCAGAAATATGTGTTACTAACATCGCCATAGCGGCATCACCATTTGCTGCTAATGCACTACCTCCATTAAAACCAAACCATCCAACCCAGAGCATTCCTGCCCCCATAACGGTCATAGTCATATTATGAGGCATCATTGGGGTTTCAGGAAAACCTCTTCTTGGCCCAAGCACTAAAGCTGCTACTAACGCGCCGACACCAGCAGTAATATGAACCACAGTTCCACCTGCAAAATCTAATAGACCCATCTCCTGCAACCAACCCCCGCCCCAAACCCAGTGGGTGATTGGAGAGTAGACCACTAATAGCCAGATTGCAGAGAATAGTAAAACCGCAGAGAACTTCATTCTCTCTGCGTAACCACCAACAATAAGTGCTGGAGTGATTACTGCAAATGTCATTTGAAACAGCGCAAAGAGGGACTCTGGAATATCTCCGCTCATAGTCGACTCTTGAATTCCGCTAAACATAGCTTTGGAGAATCCCCCCATAAATCCATTCCCATCAGAAAAAGCTATACTATAACCAGCTGCTAACCAGAGGATAGAAGAGATACCTGCAATTGCAAAACATTGCATTAAAATTGAAAGCACATTACGGGAGCGTACTAAGCCACCATAGAAAAGCGCAAGCCCTGGCAGTGTCATAAACAGTACCAAAGCAGTAGAAGTTAATATCCAAGCAGTATTTGCCCCATTAAGCACATCGTCTGCAGCTAACACCATCTCTGGTAGCAGCAACATTAACCCTAAGATTATCTTATTTATCATCATCTATTTCCCAAAATGTAAATTAAACTTTTCAGTTTATAACTTATAAACTATTTATATAACTAAAATTCTATACGGCTTCAGGACCAGATTCACCTGTACGAATACGAATTGTCTCTTCAAGATTAGTTACAAAGATTTTTCCATCCCCTATCTTGCCACTATTTGCAGTTTCACGGATAGTATCAATAACTCTATCCAATTGATCAGCTTTAATTGCAATCTCCAGCTTAACCTTAGGGAGAAAGTCAACTACATACTCTGCGCCACGATAGAGCTCTGTATGACCTTTCTGGCGACCAAAACCTTTAACCTCCGTGACTGTCACGCCATTAACTCCAATATCTGAGAGAGCCTCACGCACATCATCCAACTTAAAAGGTTTTATAATTGCTGTAACCATCTTCATAATAATGTATCTCCACACATAAATAATTAATTCAAAAATCTATTTAATAAAACATCGTCTCTATTTATAGCTGTAACTAGAGAATTTTACCACTATCTTGTCAATCACAACGAATAAATTTTATACAATCAACTCTTGATATTTCAGAGCTGTGCCCTCATAAAGATATGGAGCACTAAACTGCAGTGTGGCAGTCAGGTATTGTAAATATTAAGAGGGTATTAATGATGAGCGATGATGGTATGTTAAATCTCAGTGAAGTGCTAATGGAAAAACAGCACACCATGGAGAGCTTCTATGATTTAGCGAAAGAGGTCCATGAACAGGCACGCGCCAAAAAGAAACGCTTCTTCCGTATGGATGTTAAACCACCCTTTGAAGACTGCCCTGACAATTGGGAAGATCGTCTCGAAGCAGCGTTCTATTAACAGTATGAGATATATAATATGACAAAAATAATTGATCTAAATGCCGACATTAGTGGTGGTATGAGTGCTGAGCTTACTCAAGAGTTTAATGATGGTGAAGATATGGTATCAAAGGAGTCTCGGCTTGCTGATTTGGAGCTTCAATTAGAACCACTAACATCATCTACTCCTCGTGCTGAAATATTGCTCGACTATGCAACTTTACTTCTAGATTTTCAGCGCAAAGAGGATAGCTGGATTGCTGCCTGGGAAGCATTCAATCAATTTAGTAAAGATGAAAATTGGGAACTTGCAGTTGTTGCGACAGATATTTTAGTCTCTGCTGATCAAAAAGATTCTATGCTTGCACTGGCTCATGGGGTTTGGCTAGGCATCACCTACCCAATAAATCCAGAGACCAGTAATGCTATCCTACAACATCTTATTGATGAATCTCCAGTTGGCTCTGAAACTGCTGCAGTAGCTGCAGTAACTGCTCATTTCTTAGCAGATATGCGTGCTCCAGCAGGAAAAGATGGAGAGAGTGTTCGCTTCTTTACTAGTCAGCGCTTAGCAGAGGTTGCAGCACAACACCGCAGCATTAAGAGTCAAGAGGAGTTTGATATCTGGATGCAAGGAAATGAGTTCAATAATCCCGACTCTTTTCTACCAAAACTATCAGCAGCAATAGATGCTCTAGCCGATGATAGGTGGTGGATTGATCGTGATGCATTACGCGCCTCAATTCCTAAGTAAAAAACAGAATATGAGGATCACGATATGAGTTTTTGGGAAGAGGACTTCGAGACTGCGGCAGATATGGTATCTGATGAGATTGTAGATTTAACTTTTCGCATTGAGTGTAAAGCTCTTGCAATAGATCATGGCTGGGCACTTAGTCGCTCCATCCTTAAACTTCTACCCTGGATCACAGATGAACCAAACACTGCTCTTCATCAAATTTTGGTAGCTGAATCTGGGAATGGCTGGCTTGCACCAGATAGTGGAGATGAAATAACATACCCTTCACGCAGAACTCGCCTTACTATCCGCCTTCCAAACAAGAGAGTTGCGGCAACTACCACCACACTTAATGACACAAAAATCACTCTTGATACTGGTGCTATAGAGAGTGTTATAACTCTACGCAAACCAGCACTAAAACCATTAAGTAAAATATCTACAATATATTCACGCTTTGCCATATTTCATCCAGAGGAGAGTGAAAATCAGTTTTTAGGTAGAATCAAAAGTGAGCTTAATGAGCGAGGTATTAACCCAAAGAAAATGCTCTGCGGGCGCAAGAATATAATAAAAGGTGAGGGGGTGAGCTCTATTAATGGGGAGATAGTTACTCATAGCCTTATGCTGGCAGAACTCAGTTTTGCCGAATCTCTCGCTCTACAAAAAAGAGGACTTAATGAAGGAAAGGATTTTGGCTGTGGCATCTTTCTGCCTCATAAAGGTATAGAAGATCTCACTCCAGATAAAGAGTAGTGTAGAATAGCGATACAATAAATTTTAATTAGCTTACTTTCAGGAGAATATTATTATGAGCTACGAAGTAAATGGAAATACCCTTGAGACAAATCCTAATGGATATCTTGAAAATATAGATGAGTGGAGTGAAGATGTTGCTAATGTAATTGCTGAAGAGGAGGGAGTTACAATGAGTGATAAACATTGGGATGTAGTAAACTTCCTTCGTGATGAATATGTCAATAATAGCTCTAACCAGCCTAACGATAGAAATATCGTAAAAGCTATGGCTAAAAAATGGGATGAGAAGATTAACTCTAAAGACATTTACACACTATTCCCTAAGCAACCATCTAAACAAGCTGGAAAAATTGCAGGACTACCTGAGTCTAGACGCAAAGGTGGATACTAATAGTACCCTCCACTTCAGAGCTGATTGAATCTCTACGGAGTCGCTTCGATAATCTATCTATAGATGAGAATCAACTTCCAGAGCTCAGTCAAATTGAGCAACGCCTCCTGCAGATAGAGCAGGGGGCTGAGCTTCAGGTACGCAGCAAAACCCGCCATCTAGCACAACAAGCTGCATCTTTACGTATTCTCTACGATGTAGTTGCGAGCCTTAATAGCTCGGAAAATGTACGAGAACTTCTACTTAGATTCCTCTCTTTTTTAAAAGAGATGGTTGGTGCAGATGCTGCCACTATTCGACTCCTCACACCAGATAAACGGATGCGTCTCATCTCTAGCATTGGTATGGCTGATGAGAAGATAGAGAAAAAAGGAGTTATCCCTGTAACTAACAGCCTTTGTGGAAAAGCGATGGCTGGTGAAACTATACTATACCAAGAGAACCCGTGCGACTGTCAAGATGAAGACGGAGTTGATATATCTTGTACTAATAACGGAGTTATCATTGTTCCGCTTCAACACCAAAATAGAACTTTAGGTGTATACACTCTTTTTGTTCCACTAAAACAACAGAATATAAGTGTAGAGATGGATAGACTCTTATTAAATATTGGTCAAAATTTAGGAATGGCGATTGAAAAGTTTAGGCTTGAACGCAAAGCGCAACAGAATCAATTAGATCAGGAACGAACTCATATTGCTCATGAACTTCACGATTCACTTGCACAGACCTTAGCAAGCCTACGCATTAGAACTCAGTTAATATCCGAAGAGATAGAGAGTGTCTCAACCAAATCTAAAATATCTCATCTTAAACATGGTATATATCAAGCAAATCGAGAGCTCCGTAGTCTTATTTCAAACTTCCGTGCCCCTATAAACAATCAACGATTGATTCCAGCAATTAAAAGTTTAAGTGATAAATTTAATCAAGAAACTGGAATTAATATCTACTTCCAACATCATAGTAAAGAGATGAATATTGATCCTGAGAGAGAGGGGCATATTATTCGTGTAATACAGGAGAGCCTCACTAATATACGCAAACATAGTCAAGCTAAAACCGTACGCATACTTGCTGAACTCACAGATGGAGCACAGTTTAGAATTCTAATTGAAGATGACGGTGTGGGGTTCTTCCCCGATGAGAAAGAACCGATTGATGGAGAACATATAGGCCTCTCAGCTATGGAGCAGAGAATGAAGTCCATTGGTGGCAAAATAGAGATTGATAGTGAACCTGGTGATGGAACTCACATAACCATAACTGGATCTATAAATAACGAAGATATATTTAATATACTATGAAAGTTCTACTGATTGATGATCACACTCTATTTCGCACTGGTATTGGTGCACTACTTCAGGGACACGACATCCAACTTGCTGCTGCTGTTGGAAGTGGAGCTGAAGGTATAGAGCTTGCTACTGAATTAGATCCAGACATTGTTTTACTTGATCTACGCATGCCAGAGATGGATGGAATGGAAGTGCTTATCAAACTAAAACAGAGACACCCTACTCTACCAGTAATTATGTTGACTACCAGCGAGGATCATTCAGATCTACTCTCTGCATTACAAAATGGTGCACAGGGATATCTATTGAAAGATATGGAACCAGAAGATCTAATATCAGCTCTGGAGCGTGCGCTCAAAGGAGAAGTTATAGTTGCTCCAGCGCTCACACCTCTATTAGTAAGAGTTGCGCAAGGAGAGATTCTTAAAGCTCACCAAGAGGATGACCTCCAATCTCTTCTCACCCCCCGTGAATACGAGATACTCTCCCATATTGCAGAAGGCAAAAGCAATAAAGTTATTGCTCGTGAACTAGATATATCTGATGGAACAGTTAAACTTCATGTGAAATCCATCCTCAAAAAATTGGGAGTCCACTCACGAGTAGAGGCTGCAGTAATCGCAATTGAGAGAAGAATTAAAAAATAGGATGAAACTATGAAACTATATACTGAACTTGTAAAAGAACTTACTCCTCTAGTCACTGAAATTTTTCCCTGGGATCTTAATGATATCTTAGAGAATGAAGGTGAAACAAGAGATGAAACTAAAACTATGATTTTAGATGTACGCGAACCTTATGAGTTTGAGAAGATGCATATCCGCTACTCAATCAATGTTCCTCGAGGAATACTTGAGACTGCTTGTGAGTGGAATTTTGAAGAGACCGTGCCTGAGTTAGTTAAAGCACGAGAACGCCAGATTGTGGTAGTATGCCGCTCTGGCAACAGAAGTGTATTTGCTGCTCATACAATGCAGTTGATGGGATTCAAAAAAGTCCTATCACTACGCACTGGGGTTCGCGGCTGGAATGACTATGAGCAGGAGCTAATCTGTGGCGACTGTAGCATAGATGGTATATTAATGGATATTGATGAAGCCGATGAATACTTCAGCTCAGGACCAACTAATGAGCAGATGCGCCCCCATCAAGTTTCAAAACTATAATCCTCGTTTTCGAATAAGAGCTATCGCTATAATAAAAAAGAGGAGAGGAATAGAGAAAGCCGTTAGCACTGGATTAAAGCCATAGACCTCTCCGCCACCAATTAACACTTTATTAATTATATAGAATCCAACCCCAATAAAAATACCTATAACTACCCTTTTACCAACAGCGACAGAGCGGCCTTCTGAGAGTGAAAATGGCAGCGCCAATACCAACATAACGATAATAGAGAACGGCATTGCTATACGCCCCCAAAACGCATTCCAATAACTTCCTGAGTCTAGTCCATTACTACTCAAGTATGCGCTATAACGCAACAGCTCCACAGTAGAGAGATCTTCAGGGGTACGAGAAGCTAAACGAATCAAACCTTGTGAAACTGTTGATGGGTGCTGTACTGAATCTTTACTGACTGTAGTAATCTGAAGATCTGTGCTTGCCGTACCTTGAATTATAGTTGTGGTGTCGACATCCTCCATAGACCACCCACTCCCATCATGCTTTCCTCGGCTCGCATAATTTACTTCACTAAGTTCACCGTGTTGTGGTATTGCCATCCACTGCAACCCAAATACTGAACCATCACTCCCTACATGCTCCATCCGCACAAAGTGCTCTCCATCTCGTAGCCAGAAAGCATCACCAGAGTACTCCACTACTGATTCATGTAGTGCTAGAGCTTTTAGAATATGCGCACTCCGCTCTGCAGATGGAACAACCCACTCCATATTAATAATTGCCAAAACAATCAAGACAACCCCAACTTTACGCACTCGCCACAGCATCCCTAAAAGGGAATTTCCAGTGGCTCGCATAACTGTTAACTCACTACTACTTGCAAGTCCACCAAAAGCAAATAGAGCTCCTATCAGCGTAGCCACTGGCAACATCTCTTGCACAATCTTAGGCATCTTCATTAGGACATACAATGCTGCAGTAGTAGATGTATACTCCTGCTGCCCAATATTACCCATCTCTGCTGCAAAAGTAACAAAGTATGAGATAGCAACTAAACTCAGCAGAGTAAGGATTATTCCCCAACTAAGCTCCCTACCAACATATTTTCCTAATATTTTCATCTTCTCAATCGTGGTAATAACAAAACACCATCCCTTAAGTAGAGCACAAATATCAACAGTGCAATAGCTACATATATACTTCCCATTGCTAATAAACCACTAGCTTCCCCGTGCTCTACCCAGCCATAAGCTATATTAAATAAATTACTAAATAGAAGGTAAATTAAGATTCCAGGAGCGACTCCTGCATATTTCCCTCCGCGCGGGGTTGTTCTACTCAGTGGAATTGCTAAAAAAACCAACAAAATTGTCATAATTGGAAGTGAGAAACGCCAATGTAACTCTGCTTGATGTTTATTACTATTTGAGCCCCAGAGTGTTGCAACCGGAATCGCTCTCCCTTGAGGCTCTCCACTTATCGATTTTGCAAAATTTAACTTTATACCATATTCACTAAAATTCACAATCTCAATATCAGCCTTGCCTGGAGTTCCGCTATACTGACGACCATCTTTTAGCACAAGCCACTTGCCACCTTGATCTGGAGTTGCATCTAATTCACCTCTCTTGGAAGTTATAACTCTAAATCCTCCATCCACCATATTTTCATAGAAAAACACTCCACTCATATCGCGCTGATCTGTTGATACTTCCTCCGCATAAAACACCCTCTCAGATCCTCCGGAGATTGGTTTAAACTGCCCCTGAGCAATACCTACCAAATTTTCATTTGCATTTATCTCATCATGAATATTATTAATTTCAGCTTGAGCCCATGGCGTAACATAGAGGACAAACACTGTAACTACTGTCGCAATCACAACAGAGAGCCAACGCACTCCGCGTGCTGCACGATATATATCTACTCCTCCTGCACGAAAAGCTGTAACTTCGCTCTCTTGATAGAGTCTGCCAAATGCAATTAATACTGAAAAAAATATAGTCATAGGAATCACCATCCCCATATAGGCTGGAACTTTTAACCAGATCAGTTGCCAAATATATTCTGCGGGAACTTGACCTGATGCCGCCTGCGCCATCATCTTACTTATTCGCAAGGTTAATAGCAGAATAATGAGAATTGGAGTTGCTACTAGCCAAGTCCAGAGCACCTGACCCACTAGATAGCTCTCTAATGTGGTGAAACGAAATTTTATTGAGCCTATCTGTGAAGTAGCCATTTAGTATGGATCAGTTAATTTTAATTAAGTTAAGTTAGTTAAGTAAAGTTAGTTGAGTAATTGTCTATATCTGTTCATAATAACACTTTTATAATTTATTGTAGCAGAAGGAGCATATTCACACATGAATTCAGAGATAGATTTTGCTGTCGCTTTCAGCGCACCTGAAAAGGTCAAAAGTGATACTTTAATATGTGGTATCTATAGTGACCACTATATCACTCAGAGCACAGCTGATATCAATAGAGCTATTGGTGGTCAAATTAAAAAAGTAATTGATGGTGGGGATCACAGCGGAAAAGTTGGCGAAGTTAAGTGGCTATACTCAGTTGAGGGAATTAATGCTAAACGCATTCTCCTCTTAGGCATGGGAGATAAGGTGTCTCACACTTTAGTTGAATTTAAAAAATCTGCCAAAGCTGCAGCCAGAGCGCTCCATAAGAGTGGCGCTAATAACGCTCTATTATCTATTCCTGCACTACTTACAGTTGAAAATGAAAAATTCCAGAGACTCATAATCCGTGCATTTGTGGAGAGTAGTAGAGAGGAGCTCTACAAATATGAGATCAATGCAGAAAATAGAGTAAAAAACAGCAAGAATAAAACATTAAAAATAACCATCTCTCCAGCTGAACGCTCACAACTTAAAACTAGTAGAGAAGCGTTGAACGAGGCGTTGGCAATAGCAGATGGAAGTAACCTTGCTCGTACTCTAGGAAATCTTCCAGGAAACATATGCACTCCAAGTTATCTTGCAACTAAAACTCGTGCGCTTGGTCGCAACCATAAATCACTTACAGTAAAAATTCTTACCGAAAAAATGATGGAAAAATTAAGAATGGGTGCACTGCTCTCAGTATCTAAAGGTAGCAGTGAGGAGGCAAAACTTATTATTGCAGAATATAGTGGCGGAACAAAAAAAGAGCTGCCTATCGTACTAGTTGGTAAGGGGGTAACTTTTGACTCTGGTGGAATATCGCTAAAACCTGGTTCTAAGATGGACGAGATGAAGTTTGATATGTGTGGAGCTGCAGCTGTACTTGGTACTCTACAAGCGGTACGGGACCTTAAACTCCCAATCAACCTTGTAGCAATCGTTCCTGCAACAGAGAACCTACCCAGCGGCAGTGCAACCAAACCTGGAGATGTGGTAACTAGCATGTCTGGGCAAACTATCGAAGTTCTAAACACTGATGCAGAGGGAAGATTAATTCTCTGTGATGCTCTAACCTATAGTGAACGATTTAAGCCAGCAGAGATCATTGATGTAGCAACTCTTACAGGAGCTTGTGTAGTGGCTCTAGGTAAGCATGCATCTGGATTAATGAGCAACAATGATAAGCTTGCAAAAGATATCATAACTGCTGGAGAGAGTAGTGGAGACCGCGTTTGGCAACTTCCTCTCTGGGACGAGTATCAGTCTCAGCTTGACTCTAACTTTGCAGACATTGCCAATATAGGTACCGGTGGAGCAGGAACAGTAACTGCTGCTTGCTTCCTATCACGCTTTACCAAAGACCAACGCTGGGCTCATTTAGATATTGCTGGAACCGCCTGGGTGCAAGGAAAAGATAAGGGTGCAACTGGTCGCCCAGTTGCACTATTGGTTCAGCATCTAATTAACAGAAGCAAGAAATAAGAAGTAAGAAGTAAGAAGTAAGAGTAATTAAAAGTTACAACATTAAACTAAAAACAGACCTAAATAACAAGATATAAAAATATGGAAAAAAGATACGATCCCCACGCAATTGAACAGAACTGGTATGAGACCTGGGAGAGGCTTGGACACTTCTCCCCTAGCGGCAAAGGAGACCCCTACTGCATAATGATACCGCCTCCAAATGTGACTGGAACTCTTCACATGGGGCACGCCTTCCAAGATACCATTATGGACACCCTAACTCGCTACCATAGAATGAAAGGAGACAACACTCTCTGGCAACCTGGGACAGACCATGCTGGGATTGCCACTCAGATGGTAGTAGAAAGACAGCTAAATGCTGATGGAGTTACTCGTCACGATGTCGGACGAGAAAAATTTATAGAGAAGGTGTGGGAGTGGAAAGATCACTCTGGTGGAAATATAACTCGCCAACTTCGCCGTATGGGATCTTCGCTAGCCTGGGATAGGGAGCGTTTCACCATGGATGATGGATTATCAGATGCAGTCGCTGAAGTTTTTGTACGCCTCCATGAAGAGGGATTAATCTATCGTGGCAAACGCCTTGTTAACTGGGATCCTGTGCTCCACACAGCTCTATCTGATTTAGAAGTTATCTCTACAGAAGAGAGTGGCTCCCTCTGGCATATGCGCTATCCACTTGCTGATGGTAGCGGTCATCTAGTAGTAGCCACTACAAGACCAGAAACTATGTTAGGAGATAGTGCTGTAGCCGTACATCCAGATGATGAGCGCTACACCGATCTTATTGGTAAAGAGATCTTACTCCCCCTAACTGAACGCACTATACCGATTATAGCCGATGATTATGTAGATCCTGAATTTGGAACTGGTTGTGTAAAGATAACTCCAGCCCATGATTTTAACGACTACGAGATGGGAAAACGCCACAACCTAAAAATAATTAATGTCCTAACTATTAATGCAGAGATCAACGATGAGATGCCTAAGCCATACCGTGGCATGGAGCGCTTCGTAGCACGCAAGCAGATCATCAAGGATCTAGAAGAGTTAGATCTTATGGATAAGATTGAACCACATAAGTTGATGGTGCCACGAGGTGATCGTTCCCACTCTGTAGTTGAGCCATACCTAACCGACCAGTGGTATGTAAAAACTGCTCCCCTAGCTGAACCTGCTATAGATGCCGTTAAAAGCGGAAAGATTAAATTTGTTCCACAAAACTGGGAAAAGACCTATTTTGAGTGGATGAACAATATTGAAGATTGGTGTATTAGTCGCCAGATATGGTGGGGACATCGCATCCCTGCTTGGTATGACAATGACAACAACATCTTCGTTGGACGCAATGAGAAAGAGGTGCGCGAGAAACACTCTCTGAATAATGATATAGAACTGCGCCAAGACGAAGATGTTTTAGATACCTGGTTTTCATCTGCACTATGGCCATTTTCCACCCTCGGCTGGCCAGAGAAAAGCCCAGAACTTAGTACATTCTATCCAACTAGTGTACTAATTACTGGTTTTGACATTATATTCTTTTGGGTAGCCCGCATGGTTATGATGGGGCTTAAATTTATGGATGATGTACCCTTCAAAGAGATATACATTCATGGATTAGTGCGCGACTCACATGGTCAAAAGATGTCTAAATCAAAAGGTAATGTACTCGACCCTATCGACCTAATAGATGGAATTGAACTAGAAGAGCTGGTCAATAAAAGAACCACTGGACTAATGCAGCCACAGATGCGGGAGAAAATTGAGAAGGCTACCCGTCAAGATTTTCCAGATGGAATATCTTCTTATGGTACAGATGCACTTCGTTTTACTTTTGCAGCACTTGCTTCTAATGGTCGAGATATTAATTTTGATCTAGGAAGGATTGAAGGGTATAGAAACTTCTGCAATAAGATCTGGAATGCGGCTCGTTATGTCTTAATGAATACTGAAGAGCAAGATTGTGGAACTGATGAAAGTTTAGCAATTGAACTATCAATTGCTGATCGTTGGATTATAAGCCGCCTCCAAGAGACTGAAAATGAGGTTGAGCGGGCCTTTGGGGACTACCGTCTCGACCGTGCAGCTAACGCAATCTATGATTTCACTTGGAACAACTATTGTGACTGGTATCTAGAGCTATCAAAGCCTGTACTCTATAACGAACAGAGTAGTGCGGCTGCACTACGCGGAACACGCCGCACCTTAGTTCGAGTTTTAGAGACTCTACTTCGTCTTGCACATCCAATTATGCCATTCATAAGTGAAGAGATCTGGCAACGCATCGCTCCGCTTTCCGGTAAAAATGTTGATGAAAATTCCACAGAGCAGAGCATAATGTTAGAGCCATACCCTACATCTGATCAAACTAAAATTGATACAAATGCGGAGGAGGAGATGGAGTGGATACAGGAGTTTATCCTTGGAATCAGAAGCATTCGTGGAGAGATGGATATCCCTCCTGGAAAAGCTCTCTCTGCGCTTATTCAAGGCAGTTCAGAACTTGATCAACAACGCTTAGCTACTCACAGTAAAACCATAAACTCACTTGCAAAACTAGAGTCTCTTGAAATTATCGAGCCAACAGCTAATACTCCAGAATCAGCTACTGCTCTAGTTGGTAATATGAAAATATTAATCCCTATTGGAGGATTGATCGATAAAGAGGCAGAGATTAGCCGTTTAAGTCGTGAAATTGAAAAGGTTAAAACTGAAATATCTCGTCTCGAAGGAAAGCTCAATAATGCCAACTTTGTAGATCGTGCGCCAACTGCGGTGGTTGATAAAGAACGAGATAAACTCACAAATAGCATAAATCGTCAGCAACAGCTTCAAAGTCAAAAAGAGAAGATTGCAGAGCTATGAGAACTATATTACTATTAATTGGATTAAACATTATAACTGGGCTAGCTATCAGTGCAGAAACAGATGTAAGTAGTAAATATATCTCTGGTGTTCCAATTCCACTACGAGATAAACCAGATCCAAAAAATAGTAAAATAGTTCAACTTCTAAAAGTTGGCGAAACTGTTACTCTTACAGAAAAGAGTGAGGGGATGTTTAGCTACATAACCACAAAGTCAAACCTTAGTGGTTGGATCCCTAAACGCTACCTAACTTCCACCTCACCATTTCCTGAAGCGATATCAGCACCAGAAGATAACTCAGGAAATAGAGCTTTAGATATAAAGGGAGCATTAGAGCTAGAGAGAGTCAAAGGAGAGAACAGTGCTATGCAGCAAGAGATGAGAGTATTAAATGCAAAAATTAGAGATCTTATAGAGTCTAGTCGCTTGTCAGTAAAAGAGATTGAGGCAATCCGTGAAATAAGTAAAGATGCACTAAAAAATAAGGAAAGAGACACAAAGCTGCAGAACAAAATAAGAGCTCAAGACCGTGAATTAAAAACTCTGACCCAAGAGAATATTGCTCTACAAGATCGTAAGGATCGTGACTGGTTTATGAGCGGTTCATTTGTAGTTATAATCTCATTACTTACTGGATTCTACCTCTCAAAAAGAGGTAGTGGACGCAGTAACAGAACTACTCATACTAGAGTATAGCGATATCCTAAAAACTATAGTTGGCTAACATCACGCACCGCCCCACGCGCTGCGCTGGTAGTCATCGCTGCATAAGCTCGAAGTGCTACAGAGACATTACGCTCTCTATCTACAGGCTTCCAGCTTTTAACACCCAACTCATCCATTGCTTTACGCCGTTTTATCAGCTCTACTTCATCTACAGCAAGGTGAATTGATCGATTTGGGATACTGATCTCAATAGTATCACCCTCTTCAACTAGCCCTATAGCTCCGCCCTCTGCCGCCTCTGGTGAGGCGTGACCTATAGATAGCCCAGAAGTTCCACCAGAAAATCTGCCATCCGTTATCAATGCACACTCTTTGCCAAGCCCTTTAGATTTGAGGTAACTGGTTGGATAGAGCATCTCCTGCATACCAGGACCTCCACGCGGCCCCTCGTACCTAATCACAACCACATCACCAGCCTTTATCTTATCATTTAAAATAGCATCCACTGTACTGTCTTGACTCTCAAAGACTCTTGCTCTTCCGCTAAAATCAAGACTAGCTTTATCTACACCTGCAGTCTTAACAATACACCCATCTTGCGCTATATTACCATACAGCACCGCAAGTCCACCATCTTGACTAAAAGCATTTGCACCATCACGAATACAGCCACTACTACGATCTCGGTCCAGACTCTCATATCTTTTCTCTTGACTAAATGCTACTTGAGTTGGCACATTACCAGGTGCCGCAAGATAAAATTTCTCTACTGCACTATCTTTAGTGTGAAAAATATCCCACTTATTCAAAGCCTCTCCAATAGTTTTAGAGTGAACTGTACCCTGCAATGGATGAATCAAACCTTGCCGTTCAAGCTCTCCTAGGATAGCCATAACACCTCCAGCACGATGTACATCTTCCATATGGTAGTCAGGAGTAGATGGTGCAACTTTACATATATGTGGAACTTTACGTGACATCCGATCCATATCCTCCATAGTAAAGTTAACCTCAGCCTCTTCTGCTGCCGCCAAGAGATGGAGTACTGTATTGGTAGATCCGCCCATAGCTATATCTAATGCCATCGCATTCTCAAATGATTTAAATGTGGCTATAGAACGAGGAAGTACTGAGTCATCATCCTCTTCATAATAACGACGTGCTAAAGAGACAATAGTTCTACCAGCCTCTAAAAATAGCTCCTCACGATCTGCATGCGTTGCAAGCATAGTACCGTTTCCAGGCAGAGAAAGACCTAACGCCTCCGTGAGACAGTTCATAGAGTTAGCGGTAAACATTCCAGAACATGATCCGCAGGTTGGGCACGCTGATCGTTCCATCTCTAGTACATCTTCATCAGAGACCTTATCATCTCCAGCTGCAATCATCGGATCAACTAGATCAAGATGAACTTCTTTCCCTTGCAATACAGTTTTACCTGACTCCATCGGTCCACCTGAAACAAAAATCACAGGTATATTCAAACGCAGTGATGCATTCAACATTCCAGGAGTTATTTTATCGCAATTAGAGATACAGACTAGCGCATCAGCACAGTGGGCATTAACCATATACTCAACAGAGTCTGCAATAATTTCTCGAGAAGGGAGACTATAGAGCATACCATCATGCCCCATCGCAATACCATCATCTATCGCAATAGTATTAAACTCTTTGGCAACACCTCCAGCCTTCTCAATCTCACGCGCTACCAACTGCCCCATATCTTTAAGGTGAACATGTCCTGGTACAAACTGGGTAAAGGAGTTAGCAACTGCAATAATTGGTTTTTCAAAATCATCATTAGTCATACCTGTTGCTCGCCATAAAGCACGGGCTCCCGCCATATTACGGCCATGGGTTGTAGTGTGTGAACGATATTTTGGCATAATTATTTATCCTGTAAAGGTGGGGAATTAACAGCTGGATTAACAGCTAGTGAACTAGCTTGTTCACTCTGTATCTGCATTGGATTACTAATCACAATAATAAAAAACATTAAAAGGGCAATAAATATAGCCATTGCCCAGAGTATTATATGAGTTATTCGGTTCATTCTATATACACTACCTATTCGGGTTTTCAGAAATTATTCCTGACTCTCTTAGTGCATCATTGTGCTCTTTAAAGCCGGAGTAAACCGCTTCCGCAAGCTCTTTCTGCTCATCCAATTTATCTCGTTTCAAGGCAAAAGAGACCGCAACTTCGATAGTAAATAGATGTTCTATAGTTAAGAGTGGCGGCTCATTTTTATCATCGACATCATCCTCAGAGACCAAAGATGAAGCATCAGCCTTACTACTATCTGCATACACCTCCAGAAGAGAGCTTAATAGATCATAGACCTCCCCAACTTTTTTAAATTCTGAAGCATGATACGCTCCATTCAAACTTGCCATTCCAATTAAGCGCAGTGCTGCTACGAAATACTCATCAGGTATGGTAGGGATTGATAATTTAGAACTCTCTTCTTTTGTCACAGTTAAGATCTCCCTTAAAATACTCTAGGCTTACTACCTTGATTCTGTTCTGGATCAAACCAATTAAGTCTATCATGAAGGGTAACCACACTACCTATTATGATTAAAGTTGGTGGTTTAATTTGCGACTCTGCTACTATTTCAGGAAGAGTTACTAACGAACCTATATACTCTTTCTGATCTGGGGTTGTCCCTTTCTGTACTAGAGCTGCTGGAGTTAATGGATCCATTCCGTGCTCAATCAATTTTGCAGAGATAGTCTTAATTCCTTTCAATCCCATATAAAACACAATAGTCTGTCCTGGCTGAGCAAGAGCTGCCCAGTTTAAATTTGAACTGTTATCTTTTAGATGACCTGTTGCAAAAGTTACTGACTGCGCATGATCACGATGGGTCAGTGGAATTCCAGCATACGATGATATACCCGATGCTGCAGTTATACCTGGAACTATCTGGAATGAAATCCCTCTCTCTGCTAATAACTCTATCTCTTCTCCACCTCTACCAAAGATAAATGGATCCCCACCTTTTAGACGCAACACCCGCTTACCCTGCTCTGCCAACTTAGCAAGAAGTTGATTAATCTCACTCTGTGGTACAGAGTGGTTACTACTCTCTTTACCAACATAGATCTGCTCCGCATCGCGCCGTACTAAATCTAACACTGCCGGTGATATCAATCTATCATAAACTACCACATCTGCCTGCTGCATTAGACGCAACGCCCTAAAAGTTAATAGATCAGGGTCTCCAGGACCGCCACCAACCAGATACACTTCACCTTGGTTAAGAATATTGTCTTTTCCGCTAGTTCTACCGCTATGTTTGTTAGAACAGTGCTCAATCATATCTTGCATTGATTTTTCAGCCTCACCCTCCCTGCCAGAAAATACCATTTCAGCAATTGGTCCTTGAAGCATCTTCTCCCAAAATATTCGGCGCTGCTCTGGCTTTATCTTCTCCTGAACTTTAAGGCGGAAGCGAGAAGCTAGTTGTGCTAAACGTCCATACGCAGATGGGATCATTGTCTCCAACTGAGAACGAATCAAACGAGCTAACACTGGTGATGAACCGCCTGTAGATATTGCCGCAACTACTGGTGAGCGGTCAATAATTGATGGGGTAATAAAAGTACATAGTTCTGGAGCATCAACTACATTTACTGGAATATTATGTTGTTGTGCCAACTCTGACACTTCTCTATTAACCACACTGTTATCTGTAGCCGCATAGATCAACTGCTGCTTATTAATATGCGAGTTCACGAACTCACTCTCTATCCACTCTATCTGACTATACTCTTTATTCAATCTATTTAAACTATCACCCAACTTTGGGGAGACAACTTCTACACTTGCCCCAGCTCGTATTAACAATTCAACTTTACGCGCTGCAACTTCACCACCTCCAACCATTAGGCAGCTACGGCTACGAAGATCTACAAATATTGGTAAAAAATTCATATCTATTACTCCTACACTCTCTTAATGTTTTATATATTTATGTATCTATACTCTCGCAACCCATATAGTTGCGGAGTACTTCGGGAACAGTTATTGAGCCATTCTCCTGTTGATAATTTTCCAAAACCGCAACCAGAGTCCTGCCAACGGCTAAACCTGAGCCATTTATAGTATGCAGAAGTTCTGGTTTTCCTGTCTCTGGATTGCGCCAACGAGCTTGCATTCGACGAGCTTGAAAATCCTCAAAGTTACTACAGGATGATATTTCACGATAGGCACTCTGTCCTGGTAACCAAACCTCTAAATCATAAGTTTTAGCTGAAGAGAAACCTATATCACCAGCACATAGCGCCATTACTCTATATGGAAGCTCTAATTTTTGCAGAATAGTCTCCGCATTTTTTGTCAACTCTTCCAATGCAGCGTAAGAGTCGTCAGGATGAACTGCCTGTACCAACTCCACTTTCTCAAATTGATGTTGACGAATCATCCCTCTAGCATCTCTGCCATAAGAGCCCGCTTCACTACGAAAGCATGGAGTATGAGCAACGCGCTTAATTGGAAGGTCATCTACAGAGACAATTTCATCACGAAAGATATTAGTGACTGGAACCTCCGCAGTTGGGATAAGATAAAAATCTTTAGCCTGCTCCTCTTCTGGAACCCCTGCAGTACCTAACGAGAAGAGATCCTCCTTAAACTTTGGAAGCTGTCCTGTGCCGTGGAGACTATCAGCATTTACCACATATGGCACATAACTCTCCAGGTATCCATGTTCTTGAGTATGAACATCTAACATAAATTGGGTTAGCGCACGATGAAGACGGGCAATCCCTCCCTGTAACACTACAAAGCGAGACCCTGTAATTTTAGCTGCTACCTTAAAATCCATCCCTCTTAAATTCTCACCAATATCCACATGATCTTTAACTTCAAAACCAAATTCTTGTGGCTCACCCCAGCGCCGTATCTCTACATTCTCATCCTCCCCCTTTCCATCAGGAGTAGTTTCGTGAGGTATATTTGGAATACTCATCACTATCTTACTAATCTCCTGCTGAATATTAGTTAGATCCTCCTCGGCTGACTCTAAATCACCCTTAATCTGAGATACCTCAGCTAGAAGTGGTGCAATATCTTCACCAGCAGCCTTACTCTTCCCAATCTGTTTAGAGATACTATTCCGTCGACTCTGGAGCTCTTCAGTATTAACTTGACTCTCTTTTCTACGCATCTCTAACTTTTTCAAGGAAGCACTATCTAACGCAAATCCTCTACGCACTAACTCTGATTCAACTCCAACCAAATCATCTCTTATCTTTTTTGGATCTAACATATTACCCTTATTTTAAAATTTCAAAACTAATAAACCTATGACATTCGTCCAATAATAACCCCTAACCAGGCAGCTCCAACACATATAACCACACTACCAACCATATTCAACATTGCACGCAACAGCTCTCCTGACTCTATTAAGTTTAGAGTCTCCATTGAGAAAGTAGAAAATGTAGTAAATGCACCAAGCATTCCGATTACCAGAAAGGCGCGCCATTGCGGCCCTAATGCTAAACGCTCAGTCAACAATACAAATAACAGCCCCATAAGTAAGGATCCCACCGTATTTACGGTCAGAGTTCCCCACGGAAACCCTCTTCCCAACCAACTGTATATTGCATTGGATAGTATGTAGCGCATTACAGCACCAACAGCACCTCCAGCGGCTATAGCTATTATCTGCATAACGAGTAATTATAGCAGACTAAAGGTACTCTAGGCGATCAATTAAACATAGTAGTCAACTAAACCCATGCGTCCTACAGCCATTTCAGAAATTGATATTACCTCGTCATCTACAGAGTCATCACCAGCAAGACCTTGCTGTCTAGAAGCTCCATTCGATCCACCTCTATCATTTGCACTATTCTGCCCCCGTTTCCCAACATTTACATCAGATAGATTTAACCCCTGCTGCTCTAACATCTCTCTGATTTTGGGAATTGATGACTCTAGAGAGTCTCGTACAGATGCATGCCCACTCTGGAAAGTAAGCTGTGCCTGATCTCCACTAATTGTTAGTTTAACCTCTAGTATGCCGAGATTTGGTGGATTAAGACGAATCTCTGCAGATTGCAAGCGCTTGCTCGACATAACCAACACTCTCTCCCCCAGTTCAGCTGCCCACTTTTTACTCTGCTGTGGCGGTACAGTCATCCCTTTCAATGTTTCAGCGCGAGAAGATACTGTAGTTGGATCAAGACCAGCTGTAGTTAAAGTGGATGGAGTGACCTCATTGAGTGACGCTACTGAACTATTACCATTAGTCAATGCAGAATCAAAAGTGAAACCAGCTTGCATTCGCTCACTAATAGTCTGTAATGGAAGCTGTTGACTAGTAGCTAATTGATTTCCTAACTGTTGAGTTGTTGCTGGCGAATTACCATTGTGCTGCTTATCTAGAGACTGCTTATCCCTACCTAAATTTCGCGTCACAAATAGATCAAGTTCGGCTTCGCTCTCCAACTCCACCTCCGCATCTACCTCTGCCTCTAACTCAACTTGTTCAAGAGGTCTTGATCTTATACTTTGCAGATCAACTCCTCTAAGCTGCGGTTGTGCAATATCTAATGGCAGACCATTTAGTGGCTGTGGCTGTGGCTGTGCAACAGCATCTAACGGTAGACCATTTAAGATACGCTCTTGGAGCTCGACTTGACCACTCTGCAGATCTCTATTAAGCTGCTCTCTTCTCTGCTGCTCAACGGCATCTAGTGGTAAACCATCTAGCATTCTATTTTGTAAGTCGGTTAACTGCTCTTTGCTAGCTGGAAGTGAAGGTGGAGGTGGGGTTGCCACCTCCCCTTGCTCTATAATTTTTTTATGAAGTTCCATACGCGATAGAAACGGTAGATCTGCACCATCGACTCTATCTCTTATTTCACTAAGCTGCTTACTAATTTCACCAGCCTCATAACCTAGTTGAGAACTATCTACTTTAAACTGATCTAGTACTACTTCATCTTTAGCTGCAGAACTATATTCTAGCGTGACTGGTGATTGCACTTCTGATTTAGACTCTAATTCTGAGCTATTTAATTCTTGAGATAACTCCTCTTTCGGTAAAAGATCATCACCTGTTTCAGAGTCTACATCTTTCAATTGCTCATGACTGTTTGGATGCTCAAGGCTACTCAACTGCTCATTCTTGCCGCTTAGTGGCAATTCACTGCCTCTACCTTCACCCTCACGATTACCGCTCTCTCTCTGTAAAGGTGGCTCCATCTTATCCTGCAACAAGGCAGAAAATGAATCATCTTCACTTATATTCTCAACAGGTTGAGCACCTTTACAGCTGCAAACAGTAGGAGCTCTACCAGAAGAGTTAAGCGTTAACAACGGGTTTGAATTACTATTAATGTCTGTTTCCATCCAATTTTCCTCAATAAAAAAGATAACTGAATACTATACTGCAAACCTTGTGCCAAAACCTGTACCAAACATTACAGCAACTATCTACCCAAACTATCTACGTAACTATTTGCCTCTAGCTGAACGCCCACTATTAATATCGTCAACCATTTTCTGCTCTTTTTTACGCTGCTCTCGCTTAAACAACTCTTCACGATTACTGCTAGCCTTTGCCAGAGCCCGACAACGAACTCTCTTTTCCATCCACACTTGACGTAACATATTCTCCTGCTCTTGCCAAGCTTCGATCTGACTTTGTTGAGATGAGATAGCAAGATCCAGTTTATTTAAAAATGCATATCGGTTTCTAACCTGTGAGATATCCCCATAACTGTCAGGATTAACCATATTTTCCTGATACTCTTTAAGGTATAAGTTAAGGTCGTCTAACTGCCTCTCCTGCCCCTGTAACTCTTCACGACATTTAGCAAGAGCAGTGATAGCTTTTTTCTCCTCTTCCTCTGCGATATTTATCACACTCTCTAGTCTAGCTGTTTGATTTTTATTATCCATAACAACTCTACTCAATAGACTAAACTATAACTGCTGGAGTAAAACTATTTTGCATTAAAATAGATAGACCTTGAATACTCTGCTCTAGGCTTTCTGACTCTCCGCGCTGTTGGCGTAAAAAGTTATTCATTTGTGGATAGTACTCTATTGCCTCATCAATAGTAGGATCACTTCCTTTCTGATAAGCACCCACACTAATCAAATCTTCATTTTCACTAAAACGAGAGTATATCTTTCTAAACTGCTGTGCTATTTTAAGGTGTTCTGGAGAGATAATATCATTCATTACTCGACTGACTGAAGCTTCAATATCAATAGCTGGAAAACGACCTGAAGCGGCAATATCTCGTGAAAGTACGAAATGCCCATCTAAGATAGCTCTAGCTGCATCTGCAATTGGTTCATCATGATCACCACCCTCGACTAAAACCGTATAGAATGCTGTGATAGAGCCACCATTATTTCCGCCTATACCTGAACGCTCCACTAACTTTGGAAGCTTTGCAAATACAGATGGTGGATAACCTTTGGTTGTGGGAGGTTCACCAACGGAGAGACCAATCTCTCGTTGTGCCTGAGCAAAACGAGTTAGAGAGTCCATAAGTAGCAGCACATCTCTCCCTTGATCACGAAAATATTCGGCTACTGTATGAGTCAGCATTGCACCATGCATTCGCATCAGAGGTGTGTCATCTGCAGGAGTAGCTATAACCACAGCTCTGCGCATACCCTCTTCACCCAATATTTTCTGGATAAATTCTTGCACCTCTCGTCCTCGTTCTCCAATCAACCCCACCACAACCACATCTGCAGTTGTTGCTTGAGTCATCATCCCCAAAAGAACACTTTTGCCTACACCACTGCCTGCAAATAGTCCAATACGCTGCCCTTTCCCAATAGTTAAAAGCGAGTTAATAGCTTTAACTCCGACATCTAAAGGAGTATCAATAGGAGAGCGACTTAGAGGATTTACCGATTTACCATTGAGCGTTCTATGTTCTTGTGAATCTATAGGACCTTTACCATCCATAGGATTTCCAGCTCCATCAATTACTCTTCCTAAAAGAGAATCTCCAACTGGAATTTTGAACTGTCTACTGGATGGGGTTACATGAGCTCCCGGTGATATTCCTTGAATATCACCGACAGGCATTAAAAATAGACTCTCATCCTGAAACCCGACAACCTCTGTCTCTGCACTAGACCCATCATCTAGCTCTACCATACAGCGCCCACCAAGTGGTGCACGGCAACCAACAGCTTCTAGGGTCAACCCCACCATTCGTTTAAGACGACCTTTGACTTCCGGCTCCAGTTCAACATTAGCACTCTGCTGTAATCTCTCCAGCGTATCTGTCAACACTGCTTTCTGATCAAACTTATCTGCAGTTATTTCACCATATTCCATATTTTCTATCTATGAACTACTATCTATAGCATTAGTTAAATCACTATCGGAACTATTAACATCCCCCCCTAACTCCTCCTCAACTGTTGACTCTTGGTCAATTTTTGTGATATCTTGATCTACTTTATAACTCTTTCCGAAAACATTTTGCAGAGAGTGCTCTATACGGCTCTCAACCGTAGCATCAACACTAAAAGTGTGGGACTCAACTAAACAACCTCCTCGCGTAATAGATGCATCACCCTCAACACTCCAATTAATAGTTGTAGATGCAACTCCTTCACCTCTTTCAATAATATGCATATCATCAGGGTGCATACGAAGTCGAACTTCTCTTTCTGTCATTGGTAGATGTGTAAAAAGATCATTAACCACATCACTAATTCTCTCTGGCTTTGCGGTTAGCTCTCCTTGAATTACCTGCTGTGATACTTTCGTCACCAACAACGCAATAGAGTTTATAACATCTTGAGACAACTGATTCTCTAACGGATTCTTTAGTGCTTCTACCAGCTCTTCAACTGGTTTAAGAGCTTCCCTGCTCTCTGTTTGCGCTAGCTGCTCCCCCTCCTCTCTACCTTTGGCAACCCCTTCAGCATGACCTGCAGAGAAATTTTCTGCATAGAGCTCCTCTTTTGCTATATTAAAAATCTGCTCCTCTCTACTAAGTTTTGGTTCAGCCACCACTAAAGCAAGATTAGCTGATATATCAGGAACCTCCCATGCTGTCACCGACTCACTATGACTCTTATTCATCAGCGATACAACTTTTCTACTACACTGGATCATACATACTCCTCTCCACCAGCACCACCTAACGCTATTGTTCCATCATCAGCCAGCTTTCTAACAATAACAAGGATCTCTTTCTGCGCATCTTCAACTTCACTAAGTTTAACTGGCGGCATAACTTCCATATCTTCCAGCATCATCTCTGCTGCTCGTTTAGACATATTACTAACAAACTTATCTTTAATAATTTCATCTGCACCCTTAAGCGCAAGCACCAATCTCTCAGTTGGAATATCGCGCAACATTGTCTGTACACCACGATCATCAATATCAACCAGATCAGCAAACACGAACATCTGATCTTCGATCTGCTGCTTAAGATCTGGATACATTTTATCGATCCCAGAGAGGATATCTTGATCTACCCCGCCCTGTACCAGATTCAATATATCCGCTGCTGTTTTTACCCCACCCATATCACTAGAACTAACTGAAGATGTGATCGCTGCATCATCCAAAATATTATTCAACTCTAACAGAGCCTCAGACTGAACACCCTCTGCTGAGGATAGCCTTATTATGACATCAGTTTGTAGTCTGGTTGGTAGTTCAGATATCACTTCCGCAGCATGCTCTGACTCTAAAAAGCCTAGCACTACAGCAATAACCTGGGGATGCTCTTTTTTAACCATCTCTGCAATAGTGTTCGCATCCATCCATTTCAAAGACTCTAGTCCATTGACTCCATCATTCGACATAAGGCGATCAACTAAACTATTCCCCTTCTCAGGACCTAGCGCTTTATTCATAACTCCACGAATATAAGAGTTAGAGTTGAGACCTAAAGTTGTTATAGAGTGAGTCTCTTGTAGAAATACTCCGAGCACACCACGCAACTCTTCAGTA
>JABHVM010000091.1 GCA_018658305.1 Thiotrichales bacterium
CCACCACAAGTGTTACAGGTTACTGGTGTTGATCCCGGTTTTGCTCCTGTACCATCACATTTAGCACAGCTATCTGTTACAGGAATTTTAATCTCTTTAGTCAAGCCAGAGACAGCCTCTTCAAGAGTGAGTTTTATACGGTAGGCTAGATCGGCACCTCTATAAACTTGTGGACCACCGCGTCTGCCACCACCACCGCCAAAGATATCACTAAAGATATCTTCAAAACCACCGAATCCTCCTCCGCCAAAGCCGCCACCCTGTCCTCCGCCCATAGATGGATCAACGCCAGCATGTCCAAATTGGTCATAAGCGGCCCGTTTCTGACCATCACTCAGAATCTCATACGCCTCCTTAACCTCTTTAAACTTCTCCTCGACATCAGCACCGCCATCAGGATTGCGGTCAGGGTGAAGCTTCATCGCCTTGCGTCGATATGATTTCTTCAACTCAGCTTCGCTCGCGTTGCGATCCACCCCTAGAACTTCGTAATAATCTCTTTTTGACATATTTTTTGATCAACCTTAATAAAATCACACAAAGCCGCAGAGACGCAAAGCTTTATAAATCACTCTTTGCACCTCTGCGACTTTGTGTGAGACAAGCCGTTTATATAATAAACTTTACTTCTTATCGTCATCAACCTCTTCAAACTCGGCATCGACAACATCGTCATCATCGTTAGAGCTTGAATCTGCTTCTGCTCCAGCTGCGCCATCTTCAGGGTTTTGACTATACATGCGTTCAGACATCTTTCCTGCCGCATCTCCTAGCGCTTTAGTTTTCTCTGCAATAGCTTCTGCATCATCACCATTCATAACTCCTTCAAGGTCGGTGATTGCTGCTTCGATAGCGCTCTTCTCATCTGCCTCTACCTGGTCGCCAGCCTCTTCCATCGCTTTGCGAGTTGAGTGGATAAGTCCATCTGCCTGATTGCGTGCACCAACTAACTCTTGGAACTTCTTATCCTCTTCTGCATGCGCTTCAGCATCCGCTACCATCTTCTCTACTTCATCATCACTGAGACCACTTGATGCTTTAATTATAATTGACTGCTCTTTACCAGTTGCTTTATCTTTTGCAGAGACATTTAGAATACCGTTTGCATCAATATCGAGGCTCACCTCAATCTGAGGCGTACCACGAGGAGCTGGTGGTATATCTGTTAGATCAAAACGACCTAATGATTTATTAGCAGCAGCCTGCTCTCTCTCACCCTGCAACACATGTACTGTTACTGCACCCTGATTATCATCAGCAGTTGAGAATGTCTGTTGTGCCTTAGTTGGGATTGTAGTATTTTTCTCAATCAATTTCGTCATCACTCCGCCCATAGTCTCAATACCAAGAGATAGAGGAGTAACATCAAGTAGTAGCACATCGTTAACATCACCAGAGAGAACACCACCCTGAATCGCCGCACCCATCGCTACAGCCTCGTCTGGATTGACATCTTTGCGTGGCTCTTTACCGAAGAAAGCTTCTACTGCTTCCTGTACTTTAGGCATACGAGTCTGTCCACCAACTAGGATCACATCTTTAATATCACTAACGGAGAGACCTGAATCTTTAAGCGCTACTCGACAAGGGTCAATAGAGCGTTTTACTAAATCATCAACCAATGACTCTAGTTTAGAGCGAGTCATTTTGATATTCATATGTTTAGGACCAGACGCATCTGCTGTGATATATGGAAGATTGATATCAGTCTGTTGTGCAGATGACAACTCAATCTTAGCTTTCTCTGCAGCCTCTTTCAGACGCTGTAGTGCCATTGGATCTTTAGAGAGATCGACCGCTTGATCCTTTTTAAACTCATCAACAAGGTAGTCCATAATACGGTTATCGAAATCTTCACCGCCGAGGAAAGTATCACCATTTGTTGCCAACACCTCAAACTGATGCTCACCATCAATCTCTGCAATCTCAATAATTGAGACATCAAAAGTACCACCACCAAGGTCATATACTGCTATAACACGATCACCCTCTTTCTTATCCATACCATAAGCGAGTGCTGCCGCAGTTGGCTCATTGATAATTCGTTTAACTTCTAGACCTGCAATTTTACCAGCATCTTTAGTTGCTTGACGCTGTGAATCATTGAAGTAAGCAGGTACAGTAACCACTGCTTCAGTAACCTCTTCTCCAAGATACTCCTCTGCAGTCTTCTTCATCTTTTGTAGAACGCGGGCAGAGATCTCTGGTGCTGCCATCTTCTTACCATCAACTTCAACCCAAGCATCCCCATTATCTGCCTTCACAATAGAGTATGGAACAAGATCAATATCTTTCTGCACCACCTTATCCTCGAAGCGGCGACCTATCAAACGCTTGATAGCAAATAGTGTATTTTTAGGATTGGTAACTGCTTGGCGTTTAGCTGACTGTCCAACCAAAACCTCACCATCATCGGTATAGCCGATAACAGATGGCGTAGTACGCGCACCCTCACTATTCTCAATAACTCGCGCCTTATCCCCATCTAAAACCGAGACACAAGAGTTTGTTGTTCCCAGATCTATTCCAATAATTTTACCCATAACTATATACTCCTAAATTTTATATTACTTTAATTTTTTGATTTAACTACTTAACCCATTTTTGAGATACCCATACATTGGGGATGCTTATTTGAGTTTCAAGGCTTCCTTGATACAAACTTCAATAATCACGAACTCACAATAACTCTTGCTGGACGCAGTAGCCGCCCATTAAGATTGTACCCTTTCTGAATTACATCCATAACTGTATTTGGCTCCATATCAGGATTTGGAACCATAGTCATAGCTTCATGCTGTTCTGGATCAAATTTAACTCCTTGCGCATCTAACACTTCAACATTAAACTTATCAAATATTCCAAAAAGCTGCTTCTTAGTTAGATCCATACCCTCAATAATAGAGGATATATCTTCACTATCTTTTGCTGCATTAAGCCCTAGCTCGATACTATCCGCAACGGCTAGTAACTCTTTTGCGAACGGCTCTAAAGCAAATTTATGCGCTTTTTCCACATCTCGCGCAGTTCTATTACGCAGATTTGCCATCTCTGCTTGCACTCTAGTTAGACGATCCACAGCATCTGCCACATCAATCTGCGCCTGATCTAAATCTGTCAACTCTGGCTCATCAGAATCATCTGCATCACTGTCAATCGAATCAACTCCGTCAATAACACTCTCCAGACTTTCATCTACACTTCCAGTTTCATCCTCTACAGAATCACTATCTACTTTACCCACTACTTCTTCACTCATTATCTAAATATCCCTAATAAATTAAAATAAGATTAAAAATCAAATATTGCTGAACTATGAGGGAGCATTTACAAAATTCAACCCCGTTAACAAAATTTTTATTCTAAGATAGTTAGCTAAAAAGTAACTATTCAGGGACGATTTATGGTCAAAATACAACAAAAACCACATAACTGTGTTACAGTTGACAGTTAAAGTTCGACTACTCTACTTCACCATTAATGAGAAATATATGGATTACCAATTATGGATTACCAATTTAAAAAAATAGGGATTATCGGTAAATTTGGAGCGCCTACAGTTGGTGAGACCCTACTCTCATTAACAAAATGTCTGCTCGATAAAAAACTTGAAGTATTTATAGATAAAGATACTGCTCAGCGCCACCCAAACAATAATTTTCCTGTAGTTAGTAGAGAGGAGATGGGGACACAGTGTGACCTTGCAATTGTCGTTGGGGGAGATGGATCATTTCTAAATGCGGCTCGTTCACTTGCTCAGTATGATATCCCAATGCTTGGAGTAAATCTTGGACGACTTGGCTTTCTTACTGATATAGCTCCCAATAAAATTGACACATATATGGAAGAGGTACTCAACGGCGAATTTACTGAGGAGAGACGCTGCCTTCTAAACAGCTCAATTCTGCGAGATGGTGAACATATAATGGAGGGGCCAGCTCTTAATGATGTAGTTGTACATAAACTTGATGTTGCCCGTATGATTGAATTTGAAGTTCATATCAATGGCGAATTTGTTAATAGACAACGCGCAGATGGATTAATTGTCTCCACCCCTACAGGCTCAACCGCTTACGCTCTTTCAGGTGGCGGACCAATTCTTGCTCCAGCACTTAAGGCTGTAGTTATAGTACCAATATGTCCTCACACTTTAAGCAGTCGTCCAATCGTAGTACCAGGAAATACGGTGATTGAGATCACCTTAATGGGACCTAGTGGACACGCCCAAGTATCTCGTGATGGACAAAGTAATGAACCGCTTGTTTCAGGAGATAAAATTATTGTACAGCGTTATGATCATGGGCTACGCATGATTCACCCATCCAACTACAGCCCATTCCGAGTACTACGCCAAAAACTTGGCTGGTCTGGCTAAAGCTTTATACTGATTCTCTACAGAGTTTAAGCGATGTTAAGCAACCTCTTTATCCGTAATTTTGTACTTGTCAAAGAGAGCGAAATAACTTTTGATAGTGGCTGCACTGTTCTTACTGGAGAGACTGGCGCAGGAAAATCTATCATCTTTGATGCTCTTGGACTAGCTCTTGGAAACCGCGCTGAAAATAGACTTATACGACATGGAGAGGAGCAAGCCGAAATTGTGGCAAGCTTTACGGAATTAACCACAGAAATTACTGAGTGGTTGCAAGAGCAAGAGATCTCTTTTGATAACACTAACGGCTCGACAGAACTTATTCTGCGCAGAGTTATCCGTAGAGATGGACGCTCTCGTGCATTTATTAATGCAACCCCAACCACCATTCAATCTCTACGCGAACTCGCAAAGATGCTTATTGACATTCAAGGGCAACACGCACACCAACGCCTCTTACAGCGCAACGAACAGCTTCGTCTACTCGATAGTTACGCAGACAATAGTACTCAGTTAACTGAGATGGAGAGTAACTACACCAACTGGAATATTCTACTGCAACAGCAGAATGCCCTACGCAAAAGTGAATCTGAACGCAAAGATCGTGTAGAGCTCTTAAATTTTCAGCTGCAAGAGTTAGAACAGCTAGGGCTACGCGATGGCGAGATTGCAGAGCTAGAGGAGGAGCAGAAACTCCTCAGTGGCGGAGAACAGCTCATAGAGCATGGAGATAACGCATTCAAACTACTCAATGGAGATAGTGAAGAGCAGAGCTCAGTTCAGCAACTCTATCGTGCCGTTGCACAGCTAGAATCCCTAGAACAGATTGACCCAGAGACAAAGTCTCTGCGTGAAAATTTACTTGAGGTGACCTTGCAAGCAGAGGAGATCGGAAATGAGTTACGAGATCATATCGCCAACTATACGCTAGATCCAGAACGCCTCCAGTGGTTAAACGAGAGACTCACCACAATCTCTGATCTAGCGCGTAAACACCTCTGCAGCAGCTCTGAACTCCTACAGAGACAACGGAAGATGGAGAGTGAAAGAGGCAAACTTCAATCGACTGACCAGCAACTAGAGAAAATAGCACAAGAGATTAAGAGTGCAGAAAAGAGCTGCTATAAAGTGGCAGAAAAGTTACACAAGAGACGCAGTGCAGCTGCTATCAAACTCGAAGCTGAAGTGAGTGCAGAGATTAAAACTTTAGGTATGGAAGAGGGAGAGTTGCGCATCACTGTAAACACAGTTACAGAAAATGGTTTCCGTAGCACTGGAACTGACGAAGTTAATTTCATCGTGCGCACTAACCGAGGAGATGAATTTCATCCTCTAGCTAAATCAGCATCAGGTGGTGAACTATCACGCATTAGTCTCGCCATTCAGATCGCCTCTGCCAACCAAGGAGAGACCCCAACCCTAATCTTTGATGAAGTTGATAGTGGAGTTGGTGGTGCTATTGCCGAGATGGTAGGAGAGAAACTGCGCCGCCTTGGAGAGAAGACACAAATACTTTGTGTAACTCATCTTCCACAGGTTGCATCACAGGGACATCACCATTTTAAAATTGATAAGCAGAGTGAAGGAGATGAGACCATAAGCGCCATCACCTCACTAAACACAACTCAGAGAGTAGATGAGATTGCTCGTATGTTAGGTGGAGTATCAATCACTAAACAGAGCAGAGCACATGCTCAAGAGATGTTGGTATAATAGGAAGTATGAATATGAAAAAAATAGGATATAAAGCCTCCCCACTAATTATCGCATCGCTTGTACTAATTCAAGGATGCTCCACTACTAAAGAGTCCACTGATGGAAATATTTTAGGACGCGCCGTAGATGATATATCTATAATGCAGTTCTCAATCCCCAACTTTGAACTTCCAAAGATGCCTGGAATCTACCGTGCCGATATTGTACAAGGAAATATTGTAGAGCAAGAGATGATCGACCAGCTCAAACCTGGAATGAGTAAGCGCCAAGTCCGTTTTGTTATGGGAAGCCCTCTAATCATTGACCCATTTCACCAAGAGCGCTGGGACTACTTTTACAGCAAAAAGAGCGATGGTAAACTGCAAGATAGACAGCGTATCACTCTATTTTTCAAAGATGATAAACTGAACCGTATTGATGGTGATAAGATACCAGAGCGTTAAGCGTTAACCTTTACCCATCTTCTTACCAGCAGCAGCACGCGCCTTGCGCACCTCTTTAGGATCAGCTATCAACGGGCGATAGATCTCTACTCTATCTCGTTCTAATAGCACTCTATCTCTCTTTGCTACTTTACCAAACACCCCCATCTTCACGCTCTCCAACTCTATCTCTGGAAAACGCTCTATTACCTCAGAGGCGATAACTGCCTGCTCTGCGGTGGCACCCTCCTCCACCTCCAGCTCAATTATAATCTGCTCATCCTCCAGAGCATAAGCAACTTCCACCTTAATTTTATCTCTCACTACTCATATCTCCTATCTAATATCTACCATCATCGCTAACCATATATATCTTTTGCGCGCAGTACAAATGCATCTACCATAGATCCAGTGATCTGCTTAAACAGCGGACCAATCGCCATCTCTGCAACTCTATTAGAAAATGTAAACTCCACAAAGAGAGAAATTTTACACGCCTCCTCACTTAACTCCTCAAACTCCCAACGCCCAACTAAATGGTTAAAGGGACCATCAACTAACTCCATATCAATTGATCGAGCAGAAGTAAGCTTGTTGCGGGTCGTAAAAGATTGACGAATTCCCTTAAAGGAGATATCTACCTTAGCCACTTTTTCATCACTACCATCCCCCTCCAACACTTCACTTCCACCACACCAGGGCAGAAACTCAACATAGGATGAGACATCATCCACTAGCACAAACATCTCTGCACTGGAGTGAGGAACCAGAGCACTCTTCTGTACAACTGACATAAATTTATCACTCTCTTATAATAATATCTAAAAACTAGCTTCTATTAAAGCACCAAGATTGACCATTATACAAACTCCAGAGAGCAAGTGAGAGTATAATTACCAACATGGCTAAACCAAAAAAGAAAAAATCACATGGCGGAAAAAATATTGCCCTCAATAAAAAAGCGTTTCATGACTTTTTTGTTGAGGATCGCTATGAAGCTGGAATCTCGCTTGAGGGATGGGAAGTCAAAAGTCTGCGTGAAGGAAGGGCTCAGATAAAAGAGAGCTATGTTCTTGTTCGTGATGGCGAGGCTTTTCTTTTTGGCGCACACATCTCCCCCCTCTCCACAGCCTCAACTCACATCCACCCAGACCCAATGCGTAGCCGTAAACTACTTATGCATCGCCGTGAGCTTGACAGACTTATCGGCCTAGTCGATAGAAAAGGATACACCTTAGTTCCACTCTCAATATATTGGAAATTTGGACGAGTAAAACTTGAGGTAGGACTCGCCAAAGGCAAGCAAGATCACGATAAAAGAGCATCTCTTAAAGATCGAGACTGGAAACGAGAGCAGAGTAGAATTCTAAAAAACGCTTAGACTCACAAGACTCACAAGACTCACAATATCTCTATAGGTTTTATCTATGAAGAACGCCTGCCCATTAATATTTTTTGCTGTTCAAATAGAGGTAACTGCCGTTATAATACCGCAGTTACTTTGGGGATGACCTGGCTTCGACGTGGGTTACAAAACCTGAGGTGCATGCCGAGGATGTAGACACCTCGCTAATCATTCTGCAATATTATAGTTGCCAACGACGACAACTACGCACTAGCAGCTTAAACCCCTGTAGAGTGCCGTCTGACTGAAGCCGTGCTTATGCGTTCAGACCCAGGCGTCGACCCTCATAAGATCGTGATGAAGCATGTCTGGTGTGGATTCACTAAAACTTATCCGGACTAGCTGTTAACTTTCCCTGCCCGTCGGGTGGTTAGCCGCAAAATTAATAGACTGGGATAAGCATGTAGAGCCAAAGGCAGAGGATTTGCGGACGCGGGTTCAACTCCCGCCATCTCCACCAAATTAAC
>JABHVM010000092.1 GCA_018658305.1 Thiotrichales bacterium
ACTGACTAATTAACTTACGGTAAGCACTACTATTCTTGCGTATCTCACCCCTAGAGGATGCCGTTTTAACACTAGTCTCACAAGCTGATTTTTTTACTGTGATATTGCCTTTCCCTTTTTTCTTCTCCAGCTTTGCAAGAAGAGTATCTAGCTTGGCGCTCTGTCCTTTTTCACAAAATTTTTCTGCCTGGCGATATGCCCTCTCCCCATTCGAGAGAGTTCTATCAGTGACCGCCTGTTTAAGTGTGGTGAGGCAAGCGTCGATAGCTTCCTGTTTGTTACTACCACCTTTTATCTTATTCTCAAGTTGCGCTAGCAGTGCGTCTAGTTTATCAAGTTTTCCTTTTTTACAGAGCTTCTTTGCTTGACGATAATGTTTGCTGTTGGCAGTTATATAACGGCTACTAACAGCAGTTTCAATGGTTGTCATACAGCTGGCAGAACTATCCTTTCCGTTCTTCTTCGCCGCTCTGTTGACTATTTTTTCTACTGCACTGCTCTTTCCCTGTTTACAGAGTTTTTCAGCTTTGCGGTGTTGTTTGGTATGTGCTGAGAGCGTTCTATCTGAAAGTGCAGTAGTGATAAGTGCATTACACTCATCAATATCAGCTTGTGATGCTTTAGCGTTGACGGTTGTGGGAAGTGCAAGCAGCGTGAAAAGTATAAGGGTTAAAGTGGTGATATGTTTCATAATCTCGTTACCTTTTGGTTGGACTATTAATTTGGTCAACTCTATCAAGTCGATTTAAAAAACCCCCAATCTCTAAGTGAAGAGAGGAGTTGTCAGATGTTTTATCTGCTATATTGCTAGATGATGCGTTGTTAGATGATGTGCGAAGTTCTGGCTCTATGGCGAAACTACTCTCTGTGGCAAAATAGTTAAATAGTGGGGCCGCATCTTGCTCCTCCTCTTCATCGTCATCATCAGCATATCTCGCCCACTCTGGAGTCTCTTTACTACGCTGCTTGTGCTCTATTGTCTGCTTGTACTCTTTAGTTGGTTGGCTCTCATAAAGATATAGATCTTTCTCTCCTCGACCATACAGCTCTTCCCGCATCTCTTGCGCGCTTGGCTCACTATTTTTATCGTCTACAATATTTGATGACCAGAGGGAGATATCATAGTCAGAGCTTATCTCATTAATAATTCGTTCAAGATCTATAGGGGGTAGATCTCTGTTATCTACACTATATATATCTGTGAGTTCTCTACTATTTTCACTATCCCCACTATCTTCCAGCGCTGGAAAATTAGCAAGGATAATTCCTGCACTATTAAGAAGTCGGTAGTGGTTAAGGTTGAGAACTATCTGTTGATTAACAACTACAATCCTTGCTTGCATCAACTGATTTTCTGAGGATAGAATTTCCAGTTTTGTACTATTCCCTAACTCAAACTGCTCTCTGCTCTCCTCAAGTTGCTCCTCTGCATTTTCCAACTGCTGTTGGTTAATATTTAACCTTTTTTTCGCAAGAGAGAGCGCATTCCATGCGAGCCGCACATTTTCATCTGACTTCTCCCGCGCTTGGCGCAGATCCTCCTCCGCCTTGATTAATTTTCTAGCGCTCTCTCTAATGTTTGCCTTATCCGCACCACCTCGAAAAAGGTTGTAGTTTACCTGGAGCAGTGCACTCCAATTTGATTCACTACTGCTACTACCTGAGCTGTTCTTTTTATCATTACTGTTTAGAGATAGGTCTAAGGTGGGAAGCATTGAGGCGTATGAACCATCCTTCTCCTCTTTAGCCGCTTTAAGGGTGGATGTCATAGAGAGTATCAGTGGATGGTTTTCACGAGCAGAGTGGATAGAGTCTTGTAGGTCTGCAGGGATTGTCGATACTGGGGGTGGGGTTAACTCAACAATTTCTGGTTCTACTCCGATCACTCTCTGATAACGAGCCATCGCATCAATCACTTTCCCCTTGATGGTAAGGTGGCGATTTTTAGCAGAGATCAAGGAGGAGTTGATCTGGGTAACTTCAGTTTTGCTCCCACCACCACCCTGAAATTTCTCTTTGGCATCACTCAAAAAAATTTGGTGCATCTCTTCGTTACTGTTCATTATAGGGAGTAGGGAGCGTAGCCGATAGAGCTCTAGATAACTTTCGGTAGCATTGAGTGCAATGCGACTCTGTAACTCTTCTGTCCTGAAACGAGCAGCTTTATATAGTGCATTGCTGCGTCCAACTATACTGTTTGTTGCACCGCCGTCAAAAAGTGTTTGAGTTAGGCTTAATCCATAATCATGGGTGGCGAGGCTAGCGTCACTCTTGCCTGATTTCTCTGTATGTTCTGGGCCTATCTCTCCTCTAAAATCAACACGGGGAAGATAGTTTCCCCATGATTGTGATACCTGCTCTTTCAGGGCCTCTTGATCTGCTATTGCAGATAAAATAGATGGATTATTTCTAAGTGCATAATCAACCGCCTCTGCGAGAGAGAGGGCTTTTGCTGAGGTGATAGGTAGCAGTAGTAGAGAGACTATAGTGAAAGTTTTTCTATTGCGGATGCTAAACATAAGCCAAGATTATACACATAACTATTATGTTAGTTGAAATTATTATTGCCCAAATCGTCGGCTAAAAAATAAACTCACCGCTTCCCAAGCGCTCTTTAATTTCACCAATTACTCG
>JABHVM010000019.1 GCA_018658305.1 Thiotrichales bacterium
ACCTTTATGCGCTAATTTAACTTGCCAGCGATCATCTTGGTAGAGGTCGTCACTAGGCAGAAAACCTGCGTCAAACTCGCCCTCGCTATTCTGCTCCATATATCGATAGTTACCGTCGAGTAGAAGTCCGCGCTTAGCAATCAGACGAGGGGTGATAGTTGCATCTCTATTAGGGGCGATGTTCCAATAGTAGGGCGCACTTATTAGTCCACCACCAGTTTTCTCATATCCCCAGCTCGGAGATAAGGCACCAGATTTTCTACGTTCATCCAGTGGGAAAGTATAACTAGGAGTGTAGATGATTGGAACGCCTTTAAAACGCACAACCGCATTCTTGGCGCTACCCCATCCCTCTAAATCATCTAGTACAACTTCATCTGCCTCTAACTCCCAACTCTTATTCTCAGGGTCGCAAGTAGTATAGGTAGTGTTGCTATATTTGTTGATGTACGGGCTGAGTTTATCGATTCGTTCAGCACTTCCACTAGAGTGGTTTGCGTAAATTTTATACTCTGCGTTGTAGATAGCGCCCTGATCAGTTTGCGAATTAAAGAGACCGCTATCTCCTCGCATCTCAGTTGCACTATCTTGGTAAATAAGATTACCATCCGCTTCAAATACGCCAACCTCATGGTTATAGGTTGCGCGATCAGTTCTTAGAGTTTGATCTCCACGGCTCATCAGCACGCTGCCACTATAGCGTAGCAGGTTTTTATTGTGGAGCTCCATCTCATCTGCATTTATACTGAGAGGCTCCTCTTCATTATTTATAGCAGGCGTTGGCCCAGATTTTTTGTCAGTTGTAGCGCAGAGTTTATTAGAGTTAACTTCGGAGGTTGGAAGAGTACTCTTTGCAATAATTGGTTTAGGGGGGGCGATAGAATCTACATCTACATCTATCTCAATTTTTACCGTTGGTTCATTTGTGCTTTCACTTTCACTTTCACTCTTACTCTCTACAGCCACTTCCACTACAGGTTGACTCTTCTCCTCTACATACTCAACAACAGCTGCTTCCTCAGTTGTAGCTGTAGGTTTAATCGGAATAGGAGAGCCATCCCAAGCGCTACAGATCCATTCGCCATTCTCTCCAGTTATGCAGCTAGAGAGCACCTCTGCGTGGAGTTGGGGTGACATTGCTATAGTCGTAATTGACAAAGCTGCTGATAGTGTTGTTTTTAGAGTAGTAATTTTATTCATTTAAATAACTTATAGCTAGTTTATAGTAAAAAACAGTTATAGAGTATACAGTAATTTGAAAAGAGTTCATACTCCCAGTATAATTACCTGATGGACCGACGCAGAAAAAAATTAGAGATATGGGCGCAAGCTCTATTGGGAGATGAGATTGTTATAAAAGTAGCCTCAGCAGATGCAAGTTTTCGGCGCTACTTTAGGGTTACTTATCTTGAAGATAAAGTTGAGCAGAGCGCTATTTTAATGGATGCACCGCCAGAGCTAGAGGATTCGCGTCCTTTTGTGAGTATAGCGAAGAGTCTACGAGATTGCGGTGTAAATGCCCCTGAAATACATTCAATTGATTTTGAGCAAGGTTTTATGCTGCTCTCTGATCTAGGATCAACACCATATCTTACTCAATTAAATAGTGACTCTGCTGATAGTCTCTACGGTGATGCTATCGCTGTACTATTAACTATGCAACAGGATTGGCCATCTTCTCACAAACTTCCAGAGTATGACAGAGAGCTACTGTTACGAGAGATGGAGCTCTTTCCTGAGTGGTATTTAAAACAGCATCTGAAAATTGATATCTCTGCAGAGCTCCGTAGTATGCTTAACCAGCAGTTTGCACTACTGGCGGAATCTGCACTAGAGCAGCCGCAGGTTACAGTGCATCGAGATTACCACTCTCGTAACTTAATGGTGGTCAGCTCTAAGGTGGATGGAGTAAATCCTGGAGTGATAGACTTTCAGGATGCAGTACGAGGAGCAATAACTTACGATCTTGTCTCGCTGCTTAGAGATAGCTATATAGCGTGGCCACGAAAACAGGTGGAGAGTTGGGTTGCGGATTACTATGCACAGTTAAAGCATAGTGGTGCAGTAGCAGATATTGAGTGGCAACAGTTCCTGCGCTGGTTTGATTGGATGGGAGTGCAACGACATATAAAGGTTGTGGGGATTTTTTCTCGCCTAAACCATAGAGATGAAAAGCCTAGTTACCTTGCAGATATTCCCCTTACCCTAAACTACATTAAAGATGTTACTTCTCGTTATAGAGAGCTTGCACCATTATATGATTTGGTGAGTTCGTTAAAGTGAAAGCGATGATCTTAGCTGCTGGACGGGGTGAAAGGATGCGTCCATTAACTGACCATACTCCAAAACCTCTACTTAAAATTGGTGATAAAACTTTAATTGAGTATCACCTCTCTGCACTTCGGAGAGCTGGAGTGAAGGAGGTTGTTGTAAATTACGGCTGGCTTGGAGTGCAGATCCCAGATAAGTTAGGAGATGGCTCTAAGTATGGAGTTCAGATAGAGTACTCCCCAGAGCCGGAGATAGCGCTAGAGACAGGTGGCGCAATTTTACAAGCACTACCTCTATTAGGAGATGAACCATTTATTTTGGTGAATGGAGATATATTTACTGACTACGAATTTGGAGATCTATCGAAGCTTAATTTAGATGTAGGGCATGCACACATAGTATTGGTGGATAATCCTCCTCACAATCTTGCAGGAGATTTCTCTATATTGAGTGGTGAAAAGTTAACCTATAGCGGAATTGCACTATTTAGCTCTCAATTTTTTAGTGAAGAAGTTGCTGTTAGAGAGAGAGGGGAGCGCTTTCCGCTTGCGCCACTTCTGTTCTCTGCACAGGATAATGGAGAGTTAAGTGCGGAGTATTATGGCGGAGAGTGGTCTGATATCGGTACTCCAGAGCGTTTAAAAGAGCTTCAAATTCGTATATAAAGTAATAGTGTAATTAATAATTAGTAAAATAACGGTTGACTTTCTTACTTATGTAGAGTAGATTCTGAGTTATTGGTTTTGTTTTAGAGAGAAATAGTTAGGGGAAAGAGCATGGCAAGTAGAGAGAGGATAGGGAAGATTAAAGTTAGAAGATCTATCATAGAGACAGTAGGAGTGGTTGCACTGTTATGTTCTCTATCTCTCTCTGCAGATGAGGCGGATGATATTTATGGTGTTGAAGGATCTGATTTAGTACTTCCAGTGGAGTCACTTAATGTTTCTAAAAGTTCATTTGACTTTGATTGGAAGCATGCAAAGATAAATGTGGAACATGATGATATGCAGTATGGATTGCGTCTAAATAGGGGTGAATTCTCTATCGGAAGTAGTGAGTCTGAATGGAAAACAACTTTCGACATTCCAGATCAGCAGATAAAAATGGAGTGGGAATTTTAAGCGTTGTTAGTTTATTTACAAAAAAATCACAAAAAAAGGTTGCAACTATCTTTTTTTAGTGTATATTAGAGAACAGATAGAGATTTTTTTATCGATTAATAGTCAAAATATGAGGATATAATAATGAGCAAACGCAATAAAGATACATTAGACAATAAAGAGAACAAAGAGAAAAGTAAGGCGCTGGATGCGGCACTTAGTCAAATTGAACGCCAATTTGGAAAGGGCTCTATTATGAGAATGGGAGATGATAGTGCCCAACGAAATATTGATGCAGTATCTACAGGGTCGTTAGGATTAGATATAGCTCTTGGGATAGGTGGTTTACCAAGAGGGAGGGTTGCAGAAATCTATGGTCCAGAGTCATCAGGAAAAACTACTCTTACTCTACATGCTGTTGCAGAGATGCAGAAACTTGGTGGAACAGCTGCGTTTGTAGATGCAGAACATGCTCTTGATCCAATCTATGCAGGTCATCTTGGAGTGAATGTGGATGAACTTTTGGTATCGCAGCCAGATACAGGAGAGCAGGCGTTAGAGATTACAGATATGTTAGTTCGTTCAGGAGGAGTTGATATTGTTGTAATAGATTCAGTGGCAGCACTCACCCCTAAGGCTGAGTTGGAAGGAGATATGGGAGATCATCATGTCGGGCTACAAGCACGGTTGATGTCTCAGGCACTGCGTAAACTTACTGCCAACATCCAACGATCAAATACTTTAGTGATATTTATTAATCAGATTAGAATGAAGATAGGGGTTATGTTCGGAAGTCCTGAGACCACTACAGGTGGAAATGCTCTTAAATTCTACTCATCAGTTCGTCTTGATATTCGTCGTATCGGAGCTATTAAGAAAGGTGATGAGATTCTTGGTAACGATACTAGAGTTAAAGTGGTTAAAAATAAAGTTGCTCCGCCATTTAAGCAGGTTACTTTTGATATTTTATATGGAGAGGGAATCTCTCGTGAGGGGGAGATTATCGATCTTGGAGTGCAAGAGGATATTTTACAGAAGTCTGGCTCTTGGTACAGTTATGGTAGTGAGAGAATAGGTCAGGGTAAAGATAAGGTTCGCCAGTTCTTAAAAGATAATCCTGAAGTTGCCAAAGATATTGAGGGGCAAATTAGAGCACGGCTTCTTCCTCAGAAGGAGAGTAAGTTGGATCTTGTTGAAAAAGATAAAATAGAGGGTGGAAAAGATGAGGTTAAGTTAGAAAGTTTGGCTGCTTAAGTTAAGCTACTTAGTTTGGCTAATTAATTATGGCTCTATCTTTAGAATTCACCATTTGCTCCAGCAGTCATAATCGTCATCATTTTGGTGTTAGTGGTGACGGCTATCTTATAGATGTCTACTGGAAGTTTACTCTGTTTGATCATCATATTGAGGTTGAGAGTAGTTAACCATGGAGTTCCACTACTATCCTCAACTAATGAAACTCTACACGGCATATATGATGCGTAGATTATATCGTGAGCAACCATCTTGACTGCATCCTCTGGATTGCAAAATTGGAATATCTCTAGATGAGGTGTTTCGATTCCACGAGCTCTGAGAGCGTTTGAGATGCGTTGTTGACCAACTAATGCTAGATTAAGTTCGGTAGCTTTTGAGATCATAGCTTCTGCAGCATCAGCAATAGATACTGACGGGGCTAGACGCATTTTTACTATGGAGTGTCTAACATCTACAACCTGAGTAGGTGGTTCTAAAGCCGTATGTTCAGCGGCGATAGATTTGCCAGTGGTGGCAAGAGTGAGTGTAAAGAGTATGGCGCTGACTAGGTTGACAGCTCTATTTTTTAAATTGCTCATATTGATGATTCTATCACAGCTCCACCAAGGCAGGTATCGTTTTGGTAGAAGACTAAGGATTGTCCTGGAGTGACTGCTCGTTGAGGATGATCAAACTCAACGCTTGCTCCATTTTTATCGGAGTGAGTTATGGTACAGAGTTGATCACTTTGACGATATCTATTTTGTGCCATACACCTTATCGGAGCTGTTTTATCTTGTTCATCAATCCAAACTATACTCTTAGTTTTTACCTGCTTACTCATTAGTAGAGGATGATCTCCCTCCTGTCCTACTATTAATACATTGCGGACTAGATCTTTTTTGAGTGCATACCAAGGAGCTTCACTATAGTTTGCAACTCCGCCAATTCCTATCCCTTTACGCTGCCCTAAAGTGTGATACATAAGTCCGCTATGTTGTCCAATAATCTCTCCATCTGGAGTCTCTATATTGCCAGGTTGTGCGGGAATATATTGACTTAGAAACTCACGAAAATTACGCTCACCAATAAAACAGATTCCAGTACTATCTTTTTTGTTGGCGTTGCTAAAGCCGGCACTCTCTGCAATAGAGCGTACTTCATCTTTATTTATCTCTCCAAGAGGAAATAGTGAGTGCGCAAGTTGGTGTTGGTTTAAAAGGTGGAGAAAGTAAGATTGATCTTTATTTTTATCTAACCCCTTTAAAAGTTGATATCCATCAGCTGATTTTTTAACTCGAGCATAGTGACCTGTGGCAATTGCCTCTGCTCCAAGCTCTAAAGCTCGATCTAGAAAGGCGCGAAATTTTATCTCACGATTGCAGAGTATATCGGGGTTTGGAGTGCGTCCCGCACGGTACTCAGCTAGAAAATGGGTAAATACATTTTCCCAATACTCATGCGCAAAGTTTACTCTATGAAACTTAATCCCAAGTTTATGGGCAACACTCTCTGCATCGGCGAGATCCTCTTCTGCACTACAGTATGAGGAGTTATCATCCTCATCCCAATTTTTCATAAAGAGACCTTCAACTTCGTACCCTTGATCAAGAAGTAATTTTGCGGCAACAGAGGAGTCGACTCCACCAGATAGTCCAACCATTATCATAATCTATCTCCACCTAAGTTGACTCTACACCACTCTCCAGGCTTTAATCCATCAATACTCCAAGGGCCTATTGAGGTACGAATTAAGCGCAGAGTTGGATGTCCAACTGCAGCGCTCATTCTTCGTATTTGACGGTTTTTCCCCTCTCTGATGCGGAGTTCAATCCAGCTATCTGGAATATTTTTGCGCTCTCTAATTGGCGGCTTACGAAGCCAGATACTTGGAGTGTCAATGAGTTTTACTGTGGCAGGAGCTGTTCTGCCCCCCTTAATGTCAACCCCATCTCGCAACTGTTGTAGCGCATCACTATTAGGTATCCCCTCAACTTGCACCCAATAACACTTCTCCATTTTATGTTTAGGATGACTTATCTTGCCTTGCAATTTTCCATCATCAGTCAAAACTATTAGCCCCTCACTATCCCTATCTAATCTTCCTGCAGGATAGATATTAGGAATATCGATATATTTAGCGAGAGTGTCACGACCTTCACCATCTCTAAATTGGCTCAATACATTAAATGGTTTATTTAGCAGAATTATCATTACTCACATAGTATACTTAAGTTCTAGGTAATAATTTTATTTTTAGGAAATATGATTGTGGAGGTTGATCTATAGTGAGTGTTAATGAAGTAAATAACTCTTCTGTCTCAGATGTGGTTGAGAATGTGGAGGAGGCGAGCGCAAAGCTTAAGGAACCTTCGCGCTATCAAGTTGTGCTCCTCAATGATGACTATACTCCGATGGACTTTGTAGTTGCCGTGTTGCAACTATTTTTTCGGATGGATGAACAGGAGGCAACAGAGGTTATGCTTAATATTCATACCAAAGGGAAGGGAGTTTGCGGAGTGTTTGTTTTTGAAATTGCAGAGACCAAAGTTGCACAAGTGACAGATTATGCGAAAGAGTATGAGCATCCTCTACTATGTAAATTGGAGAAAATAGAGCAGTGATTCTAGATTGTAAAGTAGTTGTGGATTAGATTGTAAAAAATGGTTAAGAAGTCGTGAATTTTGCCGTAAATTAACTATAGTATTAAAAGGGTAATGGCGCACTTTAGTTATGGTTATAATGATAAATATAATAATAAGTTATATGAGAATATTGGGAGTAAAAATATGCTAAGTAAAGAGCTGGAATTTTCACTTGGACTTGCAGTTAAGCAAGCACGAGATAATAGGCATGAATTCATCACTTTAGAACATCTATTACTTGTTTTGCTGGAGAACCCAGTCTCCGCAGAAATTGTGCGCGGGTGTGGAGGAGATGTAGAAAAACTGCGTAAGGATTTAGAGAATTTCATTAAGATAAACAGCCCTATTATTAATTTAGATGATAGTAGAGATCCGCAGCCAACTCTCGGTTTTCAGCGAGTACTCCAGCGTTCAATTTTTCAAGTTCAATCTTCAGGCAAGAGTGAAGTTACTGCAGAAAATATGTTAATCGCTCTGTTTGGGGAGAAAGAGTCGCATGCAGTCTTTTTTCTATCTCAACAGGAGATATCTCGTTTAGATGTTGTGCACTATGTCTCCCATGAGAAAGGTGCAATAGCGGAGCAAGAGAACTCAACTTCTACCAAAGTTTCTGAAGAGAGTGTAGATGAAAAAAGTGCATCACCACTTGCGCGTTATGCTGTTAACTTAAATAATCTCGCAGAGCAGGGCAAAATTGATCCTCTCATTGGTCGAGAGGAAGAGGTTGAACGCACTATTCAGGTTCTCTGTAGGCGGCGTAAAAATAATCCACTTCTAGTGGGAGAGGCTGGTGTCGGGAAGACAGCTATTGCCGAAGGATTAGCGCGGCGTATTGTTGATCAAGAGGTTCCAGATGTTATATCTGAGAGTACTATTTTTTCACTTGATCTAGGTTCACTGCTGGCAGGAACAAAGTATAGAGGAGATTTTGAGAAACGTCTCAAAGGATTGTTAAAAGAGCTTGATGAACTGGATGACACTATCTTATTTATTGATGAGATTCATACTATTATTGGTGCAGGATCTGCTTCTGGTGGAACTATGGATGCGTCGAATCTGATTAAGCCCAAGCTCGCAACAGGTGATCTACGCTGTATTGGCTCAACTACTTTTCAAGAGTATCGTGGTATCTTCGAAAAAGATCACGCATTGGCGCGCCGCTTTCAAAAAGTGGATATTAATGAGCCTTCAGTTCCAGATACTATTAAAATTTTACTTGGTCTAAAAAGTCGTTTTGAGGATCATCATGAAGTTAAGTTTAGTCGTCAATCTCTAACTGTAGCAGCAGAGCTTGCTGACCGTTACATCGGAGACCGACATCTCCCAGATAAAGCTATTGATGTTATGGATGAGGCTGGTGCGCATAATCAACTGCTTCCACCATCGCGGCGGCGCAAAATGGTAGGGGTTAAAGAGATGGAGGAGGTTGTGGCTAAGATTGCAAGAGTCCCATCCCGTAATGTTTCAACTTCAGATCGTGAACATTTAGAGAGGCTAGAACGGAACCTTAAGATGGTGATCTTTGGGCAAGAGGAAGCTATTGAGACCATGAGCTCCGCAATTAAGTTATCCCGTTCAGGCTTAGGCAGTGATGAACGACCTGTTGGCTCCTTCCTTTTTGTTGGGCCTACTGGAGTTGGTAAGACGGAAGTTGCACGACAACTCTCTATGCAGATGGGGGTAGAGTTGATCCGTTTTGATATGTCTGAATATATGGAGCGCCACACTGTATCTAGATTAATTGGTGCCCCTCCAGGTTATGTAGGTTTTGATCAGGGCGGCTTGCTGACAGATGAGGTTAATAAAAATCCTTACGCAGTATTACTCTTAGATGAGATTGAGAAAGCACATCCTGATGTGTTTAATCTGCTACTTCAAGTTATGGATCACGGCTCTTTAACTGATTCTAATGGGCGTAAGAGTGATTTTAGCAATGTGGTTTTAATTATGACATCTAATATTGGAGCAGAACAGATGAGTAGATCATCTGTAGGGTTTACTCATCAGGATCACTCTAGTGATGGTTTAGCAGAAGTTAAAAAACAGTTTACTCCTGAGTTTAGAAATAGACTTGATTCGGTAATTCAATTTAACTCATTAAATAAGGATAGCATCTCCTACATTGTCGATAAGTTTATTACCGAGTTGGAGACACAGTTAGATCAGAAGCATGTACAACTTTCGTTAGATGATGAAGCTCGTAACTGGCTTGCAGAGAAGGGGCATGATAAAGCGATGGGCGCTCGTCCTATGGCTCGTTTAATAAGAGAAGAGATCCGTAAGCAGATTGCTGAAGAGCTACTATTTGGCAAGTTGATTAATGGTGGAGAGGTTGAGATCTCTGTGCGCAATGAGAAGTTAAGATTCTCATATCATAGCGCAGCTCCTAAGACGGCATCTAATAAGAGAGCTAATAATAGAGTTACAGGAAGTGCGAAGGAAGAGTTAACTTAAGGAGAAGTTAACCAAAATAGTGAGTGACTATTTAGCTCGCGGTTATCTAGCTCTAAAAGTGATGCGCCCTTTAGATAGATCGTAAGGGGTTAATGCTACCGTAACTTTATCCCCTTTAAGAATGCGGATGTAGTGCTTACGCATCTTGCCAGATATGTGCGCAATAACCTCGTGCCCATTCTCTAGCTCCACTTTAAAAGTTGTATTGGGTAGGTTTTCAACAACCGTACCCTCCATCTCAATATGCTCTTCTTTTGCCATCTGTTTTATCGTACTCTTAAATTTTATGATTTATGATTTATGATTAATTTTACTATCAAAGTAAAGCGGTGGATTATACACTATAAAAAATGTAAGGGGCGCTGTATTAGTCAGTCTTAACGCAATCTAAATTGTCTAGGTAGTGTTCAGCATCAAGAGCTGCCATACAACCACTTCCAGCAGAGGTTACTGCTTGACGGTAGATTGGGTCAGCACAATCACCAGCTGCAAATACTCCCATAACATTGGTGCCAGTTGCATAGTGGCGTTTACTATTACGAACAGTTATATAACCATGCTCCATATCAATTTTATCTTGGAACATTCCAGTATTTGGTTTATGCCCAATGGCTATAAATACTCCGCTTAAATCTAACTCTTTAGTTGAATCATCTTTAGTGCTGCGGATACGGATACCAGTTACTCCACTATCATCGCCTAAAACCTCATCTAGTTGAGAGTTCCACTCGATATTTATATTTCCGTCTGCTGAGTCTGCCATCTGCTGAATTCTCTCAGCTAAAATCTTTTCAGATTTAAAACTATCGCGACGGTGAATTACCGTAACTGATTTAGCAATATGTGAAAGATAGATCGCCTCTTCAACTGCAGAGTTGCCGCCGCCAATCACCGCAACATCCTGACCTTTGTAGAAAAAGCCATCACAGGTAGCACAACCAGATACGCCTCGTCCCATAAATTTCTCTTCAGACTCTATCCCCAGATACATAGCTGATGCACCAGTACAGATAATTAAGGCATCGCAGCTGTACGACCCCATATCTCCCTTCAGTTGAAAAGGGCGCACACTAGTATCTACGCTTTGAATCATATCAAAAATTATTTCAGTATTAAAGCGTTCTGCCTGCTTTAACATTCTCTCCATTAACTCAGGTCCTTCAACCCCCTCAGGTTCACCAGGCCAGTTATCAACTTCAGTTGTAGTAGTAAGCTGTCCACCCTGTTGCATTCCAGTTATAATTGTAGGCTTCAAATTGGCACGAGCTGCGTATATAGCAGCGGTATAGCCAGCAGGACCAGATCCTAGAATTAGAAGTTGACAATGCTTTGTTTCGCTCATGGTGAATTCCTTTAAATATACTCTGTTTAATTTCATTGAAAATATTGAGGTCGAATTATACTCTAAGCAGTAGCTTGTTTAAAATTTAATTGTGTTTTTTGAGTGTTGAATTATATTCCTTACTATAAATTTCTTGCTACAATAGGTGTTGCTATAATGTATTCTGTCATATCCACTACATTAATTACAAAATTGCACTTTTAAATTTAAACACTCAACACTCAACAATCAACATTCAATATTAGGTGAAACACTTGGCAGTTGCTAAAAAGAAGGTTAAGCGGGAACCAAAACAAGATGTAGTGGAGGAGGCAAGTAAGCTTCATCTTAAGCGAGGTCTGCGTGAGAGTGGACTATATTTAGCTGCAGCTATTGCACTCTACCTCTTGGTCTCCCTATTCACTTTCAGCTTAAATGATAATGCTTGGAACTATAGTGCTCCTGGTACCCCATACAGTAATGCTGGAGGATATCTTGGGGCTTGGATTTCTGATGTTCTCTATACACTGTTTGGAACTATGGCATGGTTAGTTCCTCCAGCAGTCGGATGGCTAGGATGGTTACTGTTTATAGATCGTGGACGACTCCTGCGTTTTCAACCACATCTGTTGGCACTTCGTACAGTAGGTTTTTTTATGACTATGTTCGCAGGAGCTGGTCTATCTCATCTTCACTTTCACCGTTTTGATAGTTTACTGCCAGTACAATCTGGAGGTCATCTTGGAGGTTTAATTGGAGGAGGTTTTGAAGTTGTACTAGGGACATCAGGAGGAACAATATTTCTCTCCGCACTATTTTTAGCTGGAATCTCAATTTTTAGTCATATATCTTGGTTTAAAGTGATGGATCTAGTTGGAGGTTTAGTCTTACAAGCTCTATTTTATCTGCGTACATTACCAGGAAAAATAAGAGAGAAACGCAGCGGACAAGCGGCGAGCGAAGGGCGTGAAGTGCGTGTAAGTAAAGAGCGTGAAAAAACTAGTAAGCGCAAAAAAGTTAGAATTGAACCGAAAGTTGGCTCTATTGAGATAGGGAAGCGGGCTATTGAAGAGAGTCAGCCATCGCTGTTTGATGAGATCGTTATCGAATCAGGAGTTGGAGCAAAAGTGGGGCCACCTCCACTCTCCCTACTGAGTAGAGCTAAACATGCTGAAGGTGGATATTCAGATGAAACTTTAGAGGTACTTTCGCGTCAAGTTGAACTTAAGCTCAAAGATTTTGGTGTCGATGTGGAAGTGGTGGCAGTGCAACCTGGACCAGTTATAACCCGTTTTGAACTGCTCCCTGCTCCTGGTCTTAAAGCTAGTAAAATTACTGGACTCTCTAATGATCTGGCTCGCTCTCTCACCCTGCAGAGTGTTAGAGTAGTTGAGGTTATACCAGGCAAACCAACTATAGGTTTAGAGATTCCAAACGAAGTGCGTGAGACAGTATTTTTATCTGAAATTATCTCATCAAAAGCATTTGACCAATCTAATGGCTCATTAATTTTAGCACTGGGAAAAGATATTGGAGGGCATCCACAAGTTGCTGATCTTTCCAAGATGCCTCATCTGCTCGTTGCTGGTACTACAGGTTCAGGTAAATCAGTTAGTGTTAACACTATGATATTAAGTCTTCTCTATAAGTACACGCCTGAACATGTTCGTATTATTATGATAGATCCTAAGATGTTGGAGCTCTCCGTATATGAGGGGATACCTCATCTTTTGGCACCTGTAGTAACAGATATGAGCGAAGCAGCTAGCGCTCTGCGCTGGTGTGTAGCTGAGATGGAGCGACGCTATAAGTTAATGTCAGCCCTTGGAGTGCGTAGTTTATCTGGTTACAATAAAAAAGTAAAAGATGCGATTGAGGCAGGCGAACCAATTGATAATCCTCTCTATCAAGTTATAGATGGAGAGACCCCGCAAACGCTAGAGCCATTTCCATATATAGTTGTCTTTGTAGATGAGTTTGCTGATTTGATGATGCAGGTTGGTAAAAAAGTAGAAGAGCTTATTGTAAGAATTGCGCAGAAAGCGCGCGCAGCTGGTCTCCACCTTATTCTCGCTACTCAACGCCCTTCAGTAGATGTTATTACAGGGCTTATAAAATCCAATGTGCCAACAAGAATAGCATTTCAAGTATCGTCTAGGATGGACTCTAGAGTAGTGTTAGATCAGATGGGAGCAGAGAATTTACTAGGAAGAGGTGATATGCTCTATCTACCATCAGGAGCAGGAATACCTGTAAGGCTCCACTGTGCCTTTGTAGATGATGATGAAGTGCATAGAGTTGTGGAGTATCTCAAAAAAGATTCAGAGCCAGATTATGTAGATGCAGTGCTCAGTACTAGTGAGTCAGCAGTGGAGCAGACAGCAGCTGTCGCCGCTGATAACAGTGAAGATGATGTGCTCTATGATGAAGCGGTGCGCATAGTTACTGAAACTCGTAAAGCATCAGTGTCTGGAGTGCAACGCAGATTACGAGTTGGATATAATCGCGCCTCGCGCTTAGTGGAAGCGATGGAGGCTGCAGGAGTTGTTGGTCCAATTGAGTCTAATGGGCAGCGAGAAGTGATCGCGCCACCACCTGTTGGAGTAGAGTGATTCAATCTGTAATATGAAATTATCAACTATCAAACTAACTCTAATAGCGGCGGCAGCATTCAGTACTGCACTGTTCTCTACTGTCTCTATCGCCTCCAATGCAATCTCTACAGTGAGTGGTAGGATAGATGAGCTTAATAACTATCTAGCTAACTTAGTTACTCTGCAAGGGAGTTTTAAACAGCAGGTAAAAGATAGCTCTGGTCGGATGATAGAGAGGAGTAGCGGTAAACTCTACATTGCAAGAAACTCCACACAAGATAACTCTACACAGGGTAAATTTAGATGGGATACCATCACTCCATATCCACAGCAGATAATAGGAGACGGCAATAAGATATGGATCTATGATCCAGATTTAGAGCAAGTTACAGTGCGCAGTCAAGGTGATTCACTAGCCAATACACCTGCGGCTCTATTGACTGAGAGTAGAGGAGTAGATGATATAGAGAAGAACTTTATAATTACTAGCAAGGAAAACTGGGTGGTATTAACTCCACGCAAGCAAGAGGGAGGTTTTGAAAAAATAGAACTTTGGTTGGGTGGTGGTAGACTCAAAATGGTTGAAGTGGTCGATAGTTTAGGGCAGCAAACCTCTATTGAATTTATAAACCTCAACTATAATAAACCACTCTCCTCAGATCTATTTATCTTTACTCCACCAGCTGGAGTAGATGTTGTCGGTGAGTAGTGCTCCTCTAGCAGAGAAGATGCGCCCCATTGATATGGCGCAATTTAGAGGGCAAAGCCATCTGCTCGCAATGGGGATGCCACTTCGTCAAGCGATAGATGGTGAGAATTTACACTCTATGTTGCTCTGGGGGCCTCCAGGTAGCGGTAAAACTACACTTGCAAGACTCATGGCTGCCAACTCTAAAACTCACTTTATTGCCATTTCAGCAGTGCTTTCTGGAGTGAAAGATATTCGTGCAGTAATCGAACAGGCGCAACAGGCACAGCAGCTTGGTAATCGCACTCTGCTCTTTGTAGATGAAGTACACCGTTTTAACAAAAGCCAGCAAGATGCATTTCTCCCTTTCGTAGAAGATGGTACTCTAATATTTGTAGGAGCTACTACCGAGAACCCCTCATTTGAACTTAATGACGCGCTCCTCTCTCGCTCTCGTCTATATAAGTTGAGAAGCTTAGAGGATAGCGCACTCCAGCAAATAGTAGAGTACGCACTAGCTACTCACAACAGACAAGAGTCAGAAACTATTGAGATAAGAGAGGAGGCACTTAAACTTCTAATTGCTGCAGGAGATGGAGATGGACGCAGAGTTTTAAATATCCTAGATATTGTGCTATCTAACAGAGAGCTAAATGGAGTAGTCACTCTCCAGCAGATAGAGGTAGCAGCGGGAGAGAAGAGTAGGCGCTTTGATAAAGGGGGAGACTCATTCTATGAGCAGATATCGGCGCTTCACAAATCAATACGAGGATCAAAACCAGATGCCGCTCTATATTGGTTTGCGCGGATGTTAGATGGAGGAGCTGATCCACTATATATAGCTCGTAGAGTAGTACGCATAGCCAGTGAAGATATAGGAAATGCAGATCCTAGAGCTCTTCAGATCGCACTAAGTGGATGGGATACATATAGTAGGCTCGGCACTCCAGAGGGAGAGTTAGCTATAGCACAAGCGATAAGTTATCTAGCAGTTGCTCCTAAAAGTAACGCCATATACAAGGCATGGGGTGAAGTCCAAGCGGCAGTGAAAAGTGGGCGCTCATATAATGTTCCAGAACATCTTCGTAATGGATCGCCAAACTATCGTTACGCACATGATGAAGTAGAAGCTTATGCAGCAGGAGAAAATTACTTTCCGTCAGAATTTGGTGAACAGAGCTACTACCATCCTGTAGAGCGGGGTATGGAAATTAAGATAAAAGAGCGTTTTGAATATCTGAAAAAATTAGATCTTAATGCTCGTTCAAAGAGGTAGAGTAAGATAGTTTAACTACTGGATGCAAAGGTTAAATATCACCTTTTGCATCCAGTACTATGCAACCCCAGAACTAATCTACAGTAGTTGTATCTACAGTAGGTTCAGCAGGGCGTACAGGGTAACGCCCCTCAGCGGCAACTGCTGGTTCGCTATGTTGCTGTTGAGGACTCTGTTGTGGCTGAGGCTGAGCGTAAGGCATAGAACCATAACCTGGCATAGAATTAAATCCTGGCATAGAGCCATAGCTTGGCATAGAACCATAATTTGGCATAGAACCAAATCCACCTCTATTGCCACCGCCACCCCAAGGCATACCCATACCGTTCATCCCATTAGGGCTCATACCACCCCAACCGCCACGATTACCGCCTCGTCCACGATTTCCACCGCCCCAAGGCATACCGTTCATACTATTAGGATTCATTCCGCCCCAGCCACCACGGTTGCCGCCACCCCAAGGCATACCCATACCATTCATACCATTAGGGTTCATACCACCCCAACCTCCACGATTACCACCTCTACCACCCCAAGGCATATTGTCACTCCAGCCGTTGTTACCCCAATCTCCCATAGAAGATGGACCATTCCAATCCTGCCAATTTCCCCACTTATTCATCTTCATATTATCACCACTGATAAATGCATTCGCACTACCCGCACTTAACGCAGAAACTGATAGCACTAATAGAGTAGCTGATAGTCTGTTTTTGGTTTTCGTTTTTATAAATCTGTTTATATACATCTTAGGTTCTCTCCTTGGTTAATATTATTAAAGCAGAGAGAAGATATCACTATTTACTGTGAAGTACAATCTATTATTTTTCTACTGTTTTTATTATATGATCTTCACCACATACAGCGCAGTAGTAGCTTGCTCCTCTCAAAACTCTATTATGACGAATAGCGCTTAACTCATAATCTTTAGCGCACTGAGGGTTGCTACACTGGTATTGAAAGCGTTTCATTTTGCGAATTCTATGTGCTGACACATCGTAGTCGTGAGTGCGCTTGCCAGTTCCACCTAATGTAAGTGCAATGGATCGCCACCACTGGTTATGCCCTCGAGCTTTCGGATGTAAGTGATGACAGACAATATGAGCAAGCTCGTGCGCAACTGTATCATTAACCATATCATCATGCAGTATTGGATCTTGAAGCATTCCTAAGTTTAGACGGATAATATTTTCACTGGGCTTGATAGAAACTCTCCCAAACTTTCTTCTACTGAGAGCTGTTCCTGCTCTAGTACCGCGCAGACTATAGTCAACCCTACAACTAAGCGCAAGACTGTAATGCTCTTCTATTAAGGAGTAGAGAGACTCTAGCTTCTCCTTAACTGCCTGCTTGCAATGCGCTTGACTAACTCTATCCGCTCTGTTCATTACTGATAACTATACAGCGTTTACAAAAAAATGTCTCACCGCATACTTCCAATAAATGATAGTATCAGGATCGCTAAAAATAATTAGGGTCAAAATAATTAGGGTCAGAGTGTTATTTATTAGAGTGTAAAAAATTATAGAGTAGAAAAAACTGGCTAGGAAGTGATGGTCTGTTTACGCCTACAATTAAAGCTAAAATATCTTGCAAATAATTAAATAAGTATGCTTTAATTGTAAATAGTGTTAAAAATTTTCTTAATCGAAGGTCTAGAAAAAAACACTAGATTGTGCACTTCAAAGTTGAACCCGCGATATGTGATGATTCTTTTATCGTGTAATGTAGCTGTTCCAATAAGATCTTAGGAGATTAAAATAATGAAATGTAAAATGATACTTCCAGTTTTTGCCCTCTTGCTGCTGCCCTTGAGTAGTTATGGGGGGAGTATTAGCTATGTTGGTTCCTCAACAGTCGGAAAATTTATTGGGGATGCCTCGAAAGTCTATAAAAAATCAAAATTTAAACTCAACACAAAGCCAGAGAGTGGTGGTGGAGAACGCTGTGCTATTGCAGGTCGCTGTTCTGTGGGCGGAGTGGCGCGTAGTGTGAAGCCGGAAATGTTAAAGAAAGGGGCAGTGGCAACACTCATTGGAAAGGATGCAATTGCAGCGATTGTAAATAGCAAAAATCCAGTTAAAGAGTTAAGTG
>JABHVM010000020.1 GCA_018658305.1 Thiotrichales bacterium
AACTCTCTATATCGAGGGTGATGGTCGAGCTTGGGCTTCTCGTTATCGTCTTTCGCATGATCCTACCCCTATTAACCCTATAGCCCTGCGTTTGGCAGCGAGGCACGCATTAAATCTAAAAGAGCCTGTCGCGTGGATTGCGCGACCCTGTCAGTATCTGAGAAAAGGGGAGGCGAACCGTTGTGGTAAAAAATATTGGTCAAGTCACCGTTTTTCTGAGTCGGTGATCCACTCAATCAATCAGGCGGTCGATCAGCTTAAAGAGAAAAGTAAGCGCTCAAAAGTGGTGTTAATTGGTTTTTCTGGTGGCGGTGCAGTTGCAGCGTTGGTCGCAGCTCGGCGCAGTGATGTGGCTGGGGTAGTCACCATCGCAGGTAATTTAGATCATAAATGGGTGAACAGTCATCATGGGGTAACACAGCTCTCTGGTTCGCTTAACCCGATAAATATTGCAACACGGTTAAGCACAACACCACAGATACATTTTGTGGGAAAAAAAGATAAGGTTATCCCTTCTCAGGTAGCCACTAGGTTCATTAAGAGAGGAAGCGCAGATCTTTGTGCTGAGAAAATTTTAGTCGATGCAACCCATCTTAAAGGGTGGGTTGAGAGGTGGAGGTTGCTTTTAGATAGATGGTTAACTAGCCCACTTAAGTGTCTCGCTGTTAGCTAGATAGAGCCGAAGCAGAGTCACGAGTGCAACTGAATAGTTACATCAGTTGTCAGATATTATGTATAATTCTGTACTTTAAATTTGAATCTATGATTCTAAATAAATAATTTTAACAAATCTTGGTGTTACTAAAAAAAATATGATGAAAAATATTCTCTTGTGGATGGTGATAGCGTCAGTCCTTATGTCTGTCTTTAATAGTTTTGGTCCACGCGAAGGCGGTGAGCAGAGTATGGAGTATTCGCAGTTTATTACTGAAGTGCGTCAGGGGCGAGTTAGTAGAGTTGATATTGATGGGCAGAGGTTGCGTGGAACAAGTGGTAGTGGTAAGGAATTTGTAACCTATGATCCAGGTGATCGTGGGCTAATTAAAGATCTTTTAGAAAACGGTGTTGCGTTTGATGCGAAGCCACCTGAGCAGGATGGGCTGCTTATGCAGATCTTTATCTCTTGGTTCCCAATGCTGCTGTTGATAGGAGTATGGATATTCTTTATGCGTCAGATGCAAGGCGGTGGCATGGGAGGTAAGGGTGGACCTATGTCATTTGGTAAAAGCAAGGCGCGGCTGCTGAATGAAGATCAGGTTCAGGTTACCTTCAATGATGTGGCTGGTATTGAAGAGGCAAAAGAGGAGGTAACGGAGTTAGTTGATTTTTTGAGAGATCCTGGAAAGTTCCAGAAGCTTGGCGGTAAGATTCCACGAGGTGTATTGCTAACAGGTTCTCCTGGTACAGGTAAAACTCTGCTTGCTAGAGCTGTAGCTGGTGAGGCGAAGGTTCCATTTTTCACTATCTCAGGTTCTGATTTTGTGGAGATGTTTGTCGGTGTCGGTGCTTCACGAGTTAGAGATATGTTTGAGCAAGCGAAGAAAAATGCTCCGTGCATTATCTTTATTGATGAGATTGATGCGGTAGGTCGCCATCGTGGAGCAGGAGTTGGAGGAGGTCACGATGAGAGGGAGCAGACTCTCAATCAGCTCTTGGTTGAGATGGATGGCTTTGAGGCGAATGATGGGGTTATTGTTATATCTGCAACTAACCGTCCAGATGTGCTAGATCCAGCACTACTTCGTCCAGGACGCTTTGATAGACAAGTTGTAGTTCCACTGCCAGATGTGCGTGGGAGAGAGCATATTCTAAAGGTTCATATGAATAAAGTTCCAACCTCTAAAAATGTTAGAACAAAAACTTTGGCGCGGGGAACTCCAGGATTCTCTGGTGCTGATCTTGCAAATCTCGTCAATGAGGCTGCACTCTTTGCGGCTAAACAGGATAAGCGTTTAGTTACTATGATCGACTTTGAACGAGCAAAAGATAAAATTATGATGGGTGCAGAGCGCCGCTCTATGGTTATGACTGTTGAAGAGAAGAAGTTAACAGCATTCCATGAGGCTGGACATGCGATTGTGGGGCTTATGGTGCCAGAGCACGATCCAGTTTATAAAGTAACAATTATTCCACGGGGGCGTGCATTAGGGGTGACTATGTTTCTTCCTACCGAGGACCGTTACAGCCACAGCAAGAAGCGTTTAGAGAGTCAAATTTCAAGTCTATTTGGCGGTCGCATTGCAGAGGAGTTGGTCTTTGGAGTTGATGCAGTTACCACTGGAGCATCAAATGATATTGAACGATCTACTGATCTAGCACGCAACATGGTGACTAAATGGGGGCTCTCTGAAAAGCTAGGTCCATTGACTTATGCTGAGGAGGAGGGTGAAGTATTTTTAGGCCGCTCTGTAACAAAGCATAAAGAGGTCTCTGATGAAACCGCACGCATTATTGATGAGGAGATTCGTAAAGTAGTTGATCGTAATTATGAGAGAGCAGAGAAGATTTTAGCAGAGAAGAGAGATATTCTTGATCTTATGGCTGATGCTCTTATTCAGTTTGAAACTATCGATGAAGAACAGATCAAGGATATTATGGCAGGTAAAACTCCTCAACCTCCAGAGGATTGGAGTGATGATGAGTATGAAGTAGAAGCGTTAAGCGCTGATCCTGATGATGCGGAAAATTCATCTGATGAAAATAGTGGTGAAGCTGCTAACGACTCTAACTCTACTGGAGATGATCGAGGCTAGTATATGTTTAAGAAGCCCCAGATAATGGGCATTCTAAATGTAACCCCTGACTCATTTTCAGATGGAGGAAGCTATGTTACCCTCCGAAGCGCCACAAAAAAGGCGTTAGCAATGGTTGAAGATGGGGCTGATATTATCGACATTGGTGGAGAGTCAACCAGACCTGGAGCAGCTGCGGTCTCTGTAGAGGAGGAGATTGCAAGGGTAGTTCCAGCCATAGCAGAGATCCGCAAATATTGCACAGTCACTATCTCTATAGATACTAGCAAACCATCAGTAATGAAAGCAGCAGCAGATGCGGGCGCAAACATTATTAATGATGTGAGAGCTTTGCGCGAGAGTGGAGCGGTAGAGATGGCAGCAACTCTTAACTTGCCAGTCTCACTTATGCATATACAGGGTGAGCCGCGCACAATGCAGCATAACCCGCACTATAATAATATTGTAGATGACCTTTTGGACTTTTTTAAGGAGCGTATCTCTTCATTAGGCGCTGCAGGAATTGCTCAACAGAAAATATGGATAGATCCAGGTTTTGGTTTTGGAAAAACTCTTGAACATAATATAGAGCTACTCAGGGGGCTTGGCAAGTTTAAAGATCTGGGAGTGCCGTTGCTGGTAGGTATTTCACGCAAGTCTATGGTCGGATCGCTCTTAGGGGGAGGAGAGCCAGCTCCTGTTGAGGAGAGACTTTTTGGGAGTGTTGGAGCTGCAGTGGTAGCAGTAGAGCGCGGAGCAGATATTGTACGAGTACACGATGTGAAAGAGACAAAAGAGGCGTTACAGGGAGCGGGTCTATTATGAAGAAATTTTTCGGTACTGATGGGATTAGAGGAGAGGTTGGTAAATATCCAATAACTCCAAACACAGCTATGCATTTAGGTTACGCTGCTGGCAGAGTGTTACGCAATGAAATGGATGATAGTAAAAGAGCGCTGGTGCTAATAGGTAAAGATACCCGCATCTCTGGCTATATGTTTGAATCTGCTTTAGAGGCTGGCTTCTCTGCTGCTGGAGTTGATATCGGGCTGCTTGGGCCTATGCCTACTCCTGCTGTTGCATACTTAACTCGCACCTTGCGGGCTGATGCTGGCGTGGTTATTAGCGCCTCTCATAATCCGTTTCAAGATAATGGGTTTAAATTTTTCTCTGCAAATGGGGCTAAGCTCTCTGATAAGTGGGAGTTGGAAGTTGAGAGATTTATGGATGAGTCGATGGAGACTGTGCCATCTCTACAGCTCGGCAAAGCGCGGAGAATTGATGATGCTCCAGGGCGTTATATAGAGTTCTGTAAAAGCAGCCTCCCTCTTGGATTTTCACTACATGGGATAAAGTTAGTTCTTGATTGCGCTAATGGCGCATCTTATGCTACTGCGCCAGCTATATTTGAAGAGTTAGGGGCGGAGGTGGTAACAATAGGTGATCAGCCTGATGGAGTTAATATTAATAGAGAGGTTGGTTCAACTTATCCAGAGCTACTTGCAGAGCAGGTAAAAAGCGAGCAAGCTGATTTTGGAATTGCTTTAGATGGAGATGGTGACCGCTGTATTATGACTACTAAAGATGGCAAGATAGTGGACGGTGATCTGCTCCTCTATATTATAGCGCGCTCTCGTCAAAATCAGCAGAGTTTGAGTGGTCCTGTAGTGGGAACTTTGATGAGTAACTTAGGGGTTGAGCACGCGCTAAAAAAGATGGGTGTTAATTTTATGCGTTCAGATGTTGGTGACCGTTATGTGTTGGAGATGTTGCAACAGAACGGAGGCACAATAGGTGGAGAATCATCTGGGCATATTCTCTGTCTGGATAGAACCACTACAGGAGATGGCGTTGTAAGCGCACTTCAAGTTCTGTTTGAGATTGTGGAGAGTGGGAAAACTTTAGAAGAGTTAGTTTCAGAGGTGACACTATATCCGCAAGTGATGGTAAATGTTAAGGTGGCACAGAGAGGTCTCCCAAATAGTGAGGTTATCGATAAAGCTATAAAAGAGTCAGAAAGTATCCTTGGAGATAGAGGTAGAGTTTTGTTGCGAGCATCAGGAACAGAGCCATTGATAAGGGTTATGGTGGAGGGAGAGAGTATGGATGAAGTTGAGGTGGTGGTGGAAGAGCTTGCGGCCGTGGTTAGGAAAGAGGTAGGTAAGACTGAGGCAATCTGAACAGTTACAGTTGTAACTGAATAGTTACAAATATTTTTAAAATATTTTCGTTGCTTTATCTGCAAATAATAACTAAAATACGCCGCTTGTTATCTGTTAATTGTTATCTGTTAATGGTTATCTATTATTTATAAATTTTTTTAAGAGGGAGTTGACAATGCGTCAGCCAATTATTGCTGGAAACTGGAAGATGAATGGATCGCGCAAAAGTATTGCAGATCTAATGAGCGGACTTAAAAACGGTGTTGCTGAAGTTGGGGATGTTGAGATGGTAGTCTCTCCTCCATCAATATATATTGCTGAGGTTGCGGCTCTTAGTAGTGGAACATCTATTGCCTTATCTGCGCAAGACCTTAGCGATGCTACCTCAGGTCCTTATACAGGTGAGATAGCTGGTTCTATGTTAAAAGATTTCGGGTGTAAATATGTTATTGTTGGACACTCTGAGCGCCGTAATGTTCGAGGTGAAGGGGATGACCTTATTGCCGATAAATTTAAGGCGGCACAAGATGCTGGGCTTACTCCTATTCTCTGTATCGGAGAGTTGTTAGAAGAGCGCGAGAGTGGGGTGACAGAAGAGGTCTGTGCTCGTCAAATTGATGCGGTAATTAACAAGTATGGAACATCTGTATTGTCAAATTCAGTAGTTGCATATGAACCAGTTTGGGCTATTGGTACAGGTAAAACTGCAACTCCAGAGCAGGCGCAAAAGGTACATGCATTTATCCGTGACCATATAGCGAAAAAAGATCAGACTGTGGCGGATGGTTTGCGTATTCAGTATGGTGGTAGTATGAATGCTGGTAATGCAGCAGATCTTCTTTCACAACCAGATATTGATGGAGGCCTAATTGGAGGCGCTTCGTTAAAAGCAGAAGATTTTCTTGCAATTGGAAAAGCGGCGGGCAATCTATAATGCAGACCGTTCTTCTTTTAGTGCATGTGTTTGCTGCCGTTGCAATAGTGGGGCTGATTTTAATTCAGCAAGGTAAAGGGGCTGATGCAGGTGCTGCGTTTGGTAGTGGAGCATCTCAGACTGTATTTGGATCTGAAGGGTCAGCATCATTTATGACGCGCCTTACTGGAGGATTAGCTGCTCTATTTTTTGTTACCAGTTTAGCTTTAGCGTATTTTTCAAGCCATAATACCGTAGAGCCAACCAGTGTATTGGATAGACTAGAGCAGAGTGGTGACTCAGCAATTATAGAGCAGATTTTGCAAGAGACGGCTCCCGCTGTGCCTAGCGGTATTCCAGTTCCAGCGGAGTTGCCAGCTGAGAGTTTAGTAGATAAGTAAAGATGTATATTTGCCGAAGTGGTGAAATTGGTAGACACGCTACCTTGAGGGGGTAGTGGCGCAAGCCGTGCCGGTTCAAATCCGGCCTTCGGTACCATTTTTGATGTGTTAAGATGAGAAGTGGATGTTAGGATGAAGTTTAAGTTAAAATCTTAGGAAACTATTTAAAAGTTACTTGAAAGTTATTTAAGAGGTATTTAAGAGGTAGTAATGTTAGAGAATTATTTTCCTGTTCTGCTGTTTATTATTGTCGGATTAGCTGTCGGTGTTGGTCCGATCGCTATCGGTTTCCTGTTGGGTGAACACCGCCCAGATCATGAGAAGAACTCTCCCTATGAGTGTGGCTTCGCTCCATTTGAAGATTCAAGAGTGAAGTTTGATGTTCGTTTCTATCTTGTTGCAATCCTCTTTATTATTTTTGATCTTGAAATAGCTTTCCTCTTCCCGTGGGCAGTTGTGCTCGATAAAATTGGAGTAGTTGGACTTTCTGCAATGGGAATATTTTTAGCTATACTGGTTATTGGTTTTATCTATGAGTGGAAGAAAGGGGCGCTAGAGTGGGAATAGAGGGCATTCTTGAAGAGGGTATAGTCACAACTACGGCTGATAAGTTAATAAATTGGGCTCGTACAGGCTCTATGTGGCCGATGACATTTGGTCTTGCCTGTTGTGCTGTTGAGATGATGCATTCGGCAGCAGCTCGCTATGATATTGATCGCTTTGGAATGATCTTTCGTCCTAGTCCACGCCAGTCTGATGTAATGATTGTGGCTGGGACTTTGGTTAATAAGATGGCTCCAGCACTGCGAAAAGTATATGACCAGATGACAGAGCCTCGTTGGGTGATCTCAATGGGGTCTTGCGCTAATGGCGGCGGTTATTACCACTACTCATACTCAGTAGTGCGAGGTTGTGATCGCATTGTACCTGTGGATATATATGTCCCTGGCTGCCCCCCAACTGCAGAAGCACTTTTTTACGGAATCTTACAGCTTCACGAAAAAATTCGTCGCACCAATAGTATAGCCAAAGGTGGAAACCATGCGAGTCACTATAATAGGATTGAGCGATGAGTCTTGAGGATAGTCAGCAAGAGAGGTTAGAGGAGATTTTTGAAGATCTGTTTGAGCGCGGAGCTCTCTCTCTCACGGAATACCTTGGTGAGTTGACTTTAGAAGTTATTTCCTCTGAGTATCTTTCACTATGTAAACAACTCCAAAATAATGCGGATATGCAGATGGATCAGTTGATTGATCTCTGTGGAGTTGATTACTCAGAGTATAGTGGGGCAGTAGAAGAACGCTACGCTGTAGTTGTGCATCTACTATCCACTCGTTTGAATGAGCGATTAAGAGTTAGAGTTTTTGCGACAGATGATGAACTACCTGTAGTTGAATCTTTGACAGATCTCTGGAAGTCCGCAGATTGGTATGAGCGCGAGGCATTTGATCTTTTCGGAATTTTATTTGCAGGACATAATGACCTGAGAAGAATTTTGACTGATTATAATTTTGTGGGTCATCCATTCCGTAAAGACTTTCCTGTCGAAGGTAATCTTGAAATGCGTTATGACGAAGAGCAGAAGCGAGTAATTTATGAGCCAGTTACTATTGAGAATAGAGTAGTTACCCCTAGAGTAATAAGGGAGGATAGCCGCTATGTCTAGTAGTTCTAATAGTGATATCCGTAATTTTACTCTAAACTTCGGGCCACAACATCCAGCAGCGCATGGAGTACTACGCCTGATTCTAGAGATGGATGGTGAGACTATTGTGCGGGCTGATCCCCATATTGGACTCTTGCATCGTGCTACAGAAAAACTTGCTGAACAAAGAATCTATAATCAATCCATCCCCTATATGGATCGTCTTGATTATGTCTCTATGATGTGCAATGAACACGCTTATGTGATGACCCTTGAGAAGATGCTGAAGTTAGAGGTTCCAGAGCGAGCACAATATATACGGGTAATGTTCGATGAGATAACTAGAATCTTAAATCATCTTATGTGGTTGGGAACTCATGCCCTTGATGTGGGAGCGATGACTGTATTCCTCTACTGCTTCCGTGAACGAGAAGATTTAATGGATCTCTATGAGGCAGTCTCAGGCGCACGAATGCATGCTGCCTACTACCGTCCAGGTGGAGTTTATCGAGACCTTCCTGATGAGATGCCAAAACATAAGCCTAACCGCTGGCGTAATGAGAAAGATCTAGCGCGTCAGAATGTGGGGCGTGATGGATCAGTATTAGACTTTATTGAAAACTTTACCGAGCGTTTCCCCGGTTTGGTAGATGAGTATGAAACACTGCTTACCGATAACCGCATCTGGAAACAGCGAACCGTAGATATTGGAGTTATCGATCCTGATCTCGCAAAACAGCTCGGCTTTACTGGACCTATGTTGCGAGGTTCTGGAATTGCATGGGATCTGCGTAAAAAAGAGCCTTACGAGGTCTATGATAAACTAGATTTTAAAATTCCTATTGGAGTTAATGGTGATAGTTACGACCGTTATCTGGTACGAATAGAGGAGATGCGTCAATCAAATATCATTATTAAGCAGTGTGTAGATTGGCTGAGAAAAAATCCTGGCATTGTGATGTCAACAAACCAGAAAGCAGCACCACCACCTCGCAGCGAAATGAAAGAGGGGATGGAGTCACTGATTCACCACTTCAAATATTTTACCGAAGGGTACAGTATTCCAAAGGGCGAGGCGTATGCGGCGGTTGAGCATCCTAAAGGTGAGTTTGGAACTTACATAGTTTCAGATGGAGCAAATAAACCGTACCGTCTAAAGATTAGAGCGCCAGGGTTTGCTCACCTTGCGGCAATGGATGAGATGGTGAAAGGACATATGTTGGCAGATGTGGTTACTGTAATTGGAACAATGGATGTGGTGTTTGGGGAAATTGACCGATGAGTATGATTTCAGATAGCGCCCGTAGTGATATTGAGAACTGGGTTGATAAATATCCAGCTGAAGAGAAGCAGTCCGCAGTAATGGCGGCGTTACGCATTGTGCAAGATGAGAATAGCGGCTCGCTAACCACCGAGTTGATGAATGAGGTTGCGACACTACTTGAAATGCCAGAGATAGCGGTCTACGAGGTGGCAACATTCTACTCGATGTATGAACTAAAACTAGTAGGAAGACATAAAATATGTGTCTGCACTAATATATCCTGTATGTTGAACAACTCAAAAGCTGTGGTTGATAAGCTGGAAGATAAGTTAGGCGTTAAGTTGGGAGAGACCACTGCAGATGGTGAGTTCACTCTGAAAGAGGTTGAGTGTCTCGGAGCTTGTGTGAATGCACCTGTAGTCCAGGTTGGTGAAAACTACTATGAACATCTGAATCCTGCGATAAATCCAGATAAGATCGACCAGCTCTTGGCTGAACTAAGGGGAGAGAGCTAATGGCAAATCAGGTCTGCTTCCGTAATAACCATCTGGAGAATTCTTGGAGCCTATCTGCCTACCAGAGTAACGGTGGCTACGAGGTATTGAAAAAGATTTTAAGTGAAAAGCTAACTCCAGAAGAGTTGATTGAGGATATAAAACTCTCCAACCTGCGTGGACGAGGAGGCGCAGGCTTCCCAACTGGTCTAAAGTGGAGTTTTATGCCCCGCACTGTTGATGGGCAGAAGTATATTGTCTGCAACTCTGATGAGGGGGAGCCTGGAACTTGCAAAGATCGGGACATCCTGCGCTACAACCCACACCAGCTTATCGAGGGGATGATTATCGCTGGTTACTGTATAGACGCATCTGTTGGTTATAACTATATTCGAGGAGAATTTTGGGAGCCGTATGCACGCTTTGAAGCAGCGTTAGAAGAGGCTCGAGCGGCTGGACTGTTAGGAGATGACATTCTCGGTAGCGGCTTCAATTTTCAACTTCACTCACACCTCGGCGCGGGAGCGTATGTTTGTGGAGAGGAGACAGCGCTGCTCAACTCAATTGAAGGCAAGAAAGGTCAACCACGATTTAAACCTCCATTCCCTGCAGGGTTTGGACTCTACGGTCGTCCAACTACTATCAATAATACAGAGAGCCTCGCCTCTATCCCCGTAATTTTAGCAAAAGGTGGGCAGTGGTTCTTAGAGCAAGGTCTACCTAGTGCTGGTGGAGAGAAACTCTTCTCAGTCTCTGGGCATGTAAACAGACCAGGGAATTACGAAGTGCCAATGGGAATGCCGTTTTCTGAATTGCTCGAGATGGCTGGTGGTGTTCGTGATGGACATCAGTTAAAGGCGGTAATTCCAGGCGGATCATCTACACCGGTCGTTCCAGGTGAGCAGATGATGGATGTCAATATGGATTATGACTCTATAGCATCTGCTGGTTCAATGTTGGGAGCAGGTTCGGTTATCGTAATGGATGAGACCACCTGTATGCCACGAGTCCTAACTCGCCTAGCATACTTCTACTACGAAGAGTCCTGCGGACAGTGCACCCCTTGCCGAGAGGGGACAGGTTGGTTATCAAGAGTAACACAAAGAATTGAGGATGGAGTTGGGGTAGCAGCAGACATAGAGTTGCTAGATAGCGTGGCTGGTAATATAGAGGGAACCACAATCTGCGCACTAGGTGACGCAGCAGCAATGCCAGTGCGTAGCTTCTTAAAACACTACAGAGATGAATTTCAATACCACATCGACCATAAGAAATGTATGGTTGAGTCTGATTGGTAGTGATAACTAATTAGTTAAATGTATAAACTTAGAGAGATATAATTTAGAGATAACAGATGGAATCTTCAGCAGAACAGAATATAGTAAATATTGAGATCAACGATATCTCGCTTCAGGTAGAGCCTGGGCAGATGTTGATTGAGGTTGCTGACGCGAATGGGGTTGCTATTCCTCGTTTCTGTTACCATAAAAAACTATCAACCTCTGCCAACTGCCGTATGTGTCTAGTGGAGGTGGAGAAGGCTCCTAAGATGTTACCTGCCTGTGCCACCCAAGTTATGAATGGGATGAAGGTGTGGACTAAATCTCCGAAAGCGATTGCTGCCCAAAAGAGCGTGATGGAGTTTTTATTAATCAACCATCCGCTCGACTGCCCTGTGTGTGATCAGGGCGGAGAGTGTGATCTGCAAGATATAGCTATGGGTTATGGTGGTGACCAGACTCGCTATCAGGAGCGGCGGCGGATTGTAAAAGATAAGGATTATGGTGCGCTGGTCTCAACTGAGATGAGTCGCTGTATTCACTGTACCCGCTGTGTTCGTTTTGGAGAAGAGGTTGGTGGTATAGCTGAGATTGGTGGAACAGGTCGTGGCGACCATATGGAAATTGGAACTTATGTACAGAAGAGTCTCAGTTCCGAACTCTCTGGAAATATTATTGATCTCTGTCCAGTAGGGGCTCTACTCTCTAAACCTTTCCTCTACAGCGCACGCGCTTGGGAGCTGCAGAGTTATCTATCTATCGCACCACATGATGCTGTTGGTTCAAATATTAAAATTCAGACTCGCAATGGTAAAATTATGCGAGTAGTGCCAGCTGATAATGAAGAGGTTAATGAGTCATGGATTTCAGATAGAGACCGCTTCAGCTATCTTGGCGCTAATGAAAGTAGAGTTACCAGCCCAATGGTGCGTAATAGTTCTGGTAATCTGGTTGAGACAAACTGGCAAGCAGCGCTTGATACTGTGATAAAAAGTTTTACTGAAATTATAGCAACTGATGGTGGTTCAGCAGTAGGTGCTATCGCTTCACCTAGTAGCAGTGTTGAGGAGTTCTATCTGCTACAGAAGTTTATGCGTGGATTGGGTTCGAACAATATAGATTTCCGTCTGCAGCAACAAGATTTTTCTGCTGGAGCAGAGCAATCTGCGCCTAAGTTAGAGCTATCTCTGCAAGAGATTGAGACACAGAACTCTATCTTTATTATAGGTTCAGATATTCAGCGTGAGCAGCCGCTACTCTCCCACAGAGTGCGCAAAGCAACTTTAGCTGGTGCAGTGGTGTCAACAATAAATCCAAAAACTATAGAGTTTAATTTCGCTATATCTACTTCTGTAAAAACAGATAAGTTAACTCCAGCACTAGCAGGAGTTGCGAAGGAGTTGCTTAGTAGAGGGTTAGGTGGAGACCTAAATCTGGAGCAGTTGCTTACAGATGGAGCAGTAAATATTGCTGTGGAGGCAGAGCATAAAGAGATTGCCGACTCATTAGTTAATGGTGAAAATAGTATGGTGCTGTTGGGAGCTCTCGCATATCGCGATCAGAATCAGTCCCGCATCTATAGCTTGGCAACAGCTATCTCTAAGATGAGTAACTCATCTTTAAATATAGTAACTGAAGGGGCGAATGCACTTGGAGGAGTATTAGCAGGAGCAGTGCCATATCATAGTGCTGGTAAAGTAGAAGTTTCTGAGTGTGGAGTTGATGTGGCAGAGATGATCTCTAATCCACCAAAAGGAGTAGTTCTATTTGGAGTGGAAGCTGATAAAGATTTGGCGGGGGATGACTCAGCAATTGACTCTTTAGGATCTGGTTTTGTGGTTGCGATTACTCCCTTTATGGATAGGCTTACATACGAACATGCTGATGTTGTGTTACCGTTGGCAGGCTTTGGTGAGAGCTCTGGAACCTTTGTTAATGCAGAGGGGCGTTGGCAGAGTTTCAGTGGGGCAGTTAAACCACTAGGTGAGGCTCGTCCTGGATGGAAGATATTGCGAGTGCTAGGAAGCTCGGCAGAGTTGCAAGGGTTTGAGTTGGATAGCTCTGAACAGGTTTTGAATGAAGTTAAAGCTCTCTGTGATGTTACGGCAGATAAGAGCGAACCAGAGATTAGTAACTGGAGTGCGCCAACAGACCTGGGTAATATAGAGGCAGAGATGGTTAAACCTATTCCACTGTATGAGGTCGATGCAGTTGTGCGGCGTTCAGCTCCACTCCAAGAGCAGGCAAAAAAATTAACTGGAGGGGTAGATGATGTTTGATATTAGCTCAATGATCTCAACATATCTCTCTGAAGATGCAATTACTGTTCTCTGGACCCTAATTAAAATTGTTGCCATCGTGGCACCATTAATGTTGAGTGTTGCCTATCTCACCTATGCAGAGCGTAAAATTATTGGTTATATGCAGGTGCGTGTCGGTCCAAATAGAGTTGGTCCTAAAGGGTGGTTGCAGCCGATTGCGGATGCACTCAAGTTGATGTTCAAAGAGATTATCCTCCCTTCAGGGGCAAACAAGAGGCTCTTTGTGGTTGCCCCAGTCCTCTCTATCGCCCCAGCACTGGCGGCTTGGGCAGTTATCCCTTTTGATGACGGTATGGTGCTATCCAATCTGGATGCAGGGCTACTCTATATTTTAGCTCTCACTTCGGTTGGCGTATATGGAGTTATTATTGCGGGTTGGGCTTCTAACTCTAAATATGCATTTCTTGGCGCAATGCGCTCGGCGGCACAGGTAGTATCGTATGAGATTGCGATGGGCTTTGCCTTGGTCGGAGTGCTAATGGCTGCGGGTAGCTTAAATCTTGGAGATATTGTTAAAGCGCAAGAGGGTGGAGTTCTTAATTGGTACTGGTTGCCACTCCTTCCTCTATTTGTGGTCTACTTTTTAGCAGGAGTTGCTGAAACTAATCGTGCTCCATTTGATGTGGCAGAGGGTGAGTCTGAAATTGTGGCAGGATTTCATGTCGAATATTCTGGAATGACTTTTGCAATATTCTTCCTTGCTGAGTACGCAAATATGATTCTGATAGCGGCGTTAGCCTCTATTCTATTCTTGGGTGGGTGGCTCTCTCCATTAGCTGGAGTTCCAGTTTTGGGCGAGATGACTGAATGGGTTCCAGGACTATTCTGGCTTCTGATGAAGATGTCGATTTTCCTATTTCTCTTCCTCTGGTTCCGTGCTACTTTCCCTAGATACCGTTATGATCAGCTGATGCGCTTGGGCTGGAAAGTTTTTCTTCCTGTTACCATCTTCTGGCTCTTTGTGGAGGGGGTTGCTATCTATCTGGAGATCGGACCTTGGTTTGAGGGAGTTCTAGGAAATGGATAAGTTGATTAGGCTGATTAAAATATGGACTCTCTGGGAGCTCTTTCAAGGTTTAGGGGTGACTGGTAGAAATCTCTTTAAGAAAAAATTCACTCTCAACTATCCAGAAGAGAAAGCTCCACAATCTCCTCGCTTCCGTGGTCTGCATGCACTTCGGAGATATGAGAATGGAGAGGAACGCTGTATTGGTTGTAAACTGTGTGAGGCAATCTGCCCCGCAATGGCAATTACCATTGAAGTCGCACCAAGAGATGAGGACTCCCCAGAGAGTAAAGGAGAAGTTAATGGTGCTGGTAAATCGCACAACTACGGTAATCGCCGCACTACCAAATATGATATTGACCTATTTAAATGTATTTTTTGTGGCTACTGTGAAGAGGCGTGTCCAGTAGAGGCTATTGTGGAGACAAGAATTTATGAATACCACTTTGAGAAGCGTGGCGAAAATATTATGAGTAAAGAGGATCTACTGAAAATAGGTGATAGCGAAGAGTCACAATTAGCTACTGACTTGGAAGTAGATGGGAGATTTAGATAATGACTACTACTCTCTTCTATCTGTTTAGTGCAATCTTGATCTTTGCAGCTCTGCGTGTAGTAACGGCTAAGAGCGCAGTGCATGCAGCTATATTTCTGATCCTCGCATTTTTTACTACCTCTGCACTGTGGCTATTGCTAGAGGCTGAGTTCTTAGCGATCACCCTAGTTCTGGTCTATGTGGGGGCAGTGATGGTGCTCTTCCTGTTTGTGGTGATGATGTTAGATGTTAACCATGCAGCACTGCGTGAAGGGTTTACCCGTTACTTTCCAGCTGGTGCTCTAGTAGCAGCCACAATCGTGTTTGAGATGAGTCTGGTAGTTGGAGGCAGGTATTTTAGTAGTGATAAATTTACCCTCACTAGCTCGCATGGGGCTGACTATAGTAACACCAAAGCACTCGGTGAAGAGCTCTACACTGTCCATCTGTTTGAGTTTGAAGTGGCAGCAGCTATTCTACTGATCGCTATTGTGGCAGCAATTGGGCTTACTTTCCGCAGACGCAGTGAAAGTGAGAGCAGAAAACAGAGTATCCCAGATCAACATAGTGTAGTTCGTAGAGATAGAGTTCGCTTGCTAGATGTGGCATCAGAAGAGCGAAAGTTTAGTCTCGAGAAGCAGAGTGAGGAGACTAAATCATGATTGAATTAACAGACTTCCTTATCTTGGGTGCAATCCTCTTTACTATTAGTATGGCTGGAATATTCCTCAACCGTAAAAATGTACTAATCCTCTTGATGGCGATTGAGTTGATGCTCCTCGCTGTCAATATAAACTTTGTCGCCTTCTCTCACTATATGGGTGATATTTCAGGGCAGATATTCGTATTCTTTATTTTAACAGTGGCAGCAGCAGAGGCAGCGATTGGGCTTGCTATTCTGGTACTGCTCTTCCGCAACCGTCACACTATCAATGTTGACGATCTTGATGAATTGAGAGGGTAGCACAAAATGGATTCTCTAAAGATGGAAAGTCTCTACCTAGGAATTGTCCTTGCACCACTAATTGGTGCGGTACTGTCTGGTATCTTCGGACACTGGATGGAGCGCAGAGTTTCCCATATTGTGACAATTGGTGGAGTTGCGATCTCTTTTGTGCTGGCGTTGATAATATTTAAAGATACAGTTATTGATGGCAATAATACATTCAATGAGAATATTTACACTTGGCTGGTTAGCGACGGGGTTGGTTTCTATGTAGGATTTATGATTGATGAACTCACCGCAATGATGTTGGTTGTGGTCAGTTTCGTCTCGTTGATGGTTCATATTTACACCATCGGTTATATGCAAAAAGATCCTGGTTACAAGCGTTTCTTTAGCTATATCTCACTCTTCACCTTCTCAATGTTTGTGTTGGTGATGTCAAATAACTTTATGCAGCTCTTCTTCGGTTGGGAAGCGGTTGGCGTGGTCTCTTATCTGTTGATCGGTTTCTGGTATGAGAAAGATACCGCTATCTATGCAAACTTGAAAGCATTTTTAGTTAATAGAGTAGGTGATTTTGGCTTTCTCTTAGGAATAGCGGCTGTGCTGCTCTACTTCGGATCAATGGACTACGCAGAAGTCTTTGCTGGTACCGATAGTGTGGTGGGGCAGACAATTGAGGTTTTTGAGGGAAGCGAATGGTCGGTGATGACTTTGATCTGTATTTTACTCTTCGTTGGTGCGATGGGTAAATCTGCACAAGTGCCACTCCATGTATGGCTCCCAGATTCGATGGAGGGTCCAACCCCTATCTCCGCCCTAATTCACGCAGCCACTATGGTAACGGCTGGAATCTTTATGGTGGCACGGATGTCTCCACTATTTGAGCTCTCAGAGACAGCACTCTCGGTGGTGATGATAGTTGGTGCCACGACTGCACTCTTTATGGGTTTCTTAGGCTTAGTTCAGCACGATATTAAAAAGGTGGTTGCCTATTCAACTCTGTCTCAATTAGGATATATGACAGTAGCACTTGGCGCATCAGCCTATGCGGCAGGAGTATTCCATCTGATGACTCACGCATTCTTTAAGGCGTTGCTCTTCTTGGCTGCAGGCTCGGTCATTATCGCAATGCACCATGAACAAGATATGCGCAAAATGGGTGGACTGAGAAAATATATGCCGATCACCTACTGGACCTCGCTGGTCGGATCACTTGCACTGATTGGCTTCCCAGGATTTTCTGGCTTCTTCTCTAAAGATGCCATTATTGAAGCGGTACATGCCTCCTCAATCACAGGCTCAACTTACGCCTACATAGCGGTGCTTTCGGGCGTCTTTATTACAGCACTCTATAGCTTCCGTATGTTCTTCCTCACTTTCCATGGAGAAGAGCGCTTCCATAAAAGTGATGATCATAAGCCACATGAGACACCTTGGGTTGTAACAGGCCCGCTGATCGCACTAGCAATTCCTTCAGTTGTAATGGGAGCGATCTATATTGAACCGATGCTCTTCGGCGGATTCTTCGGCAATGCAATTCAAGTGGCACCAGAGCACGATGTGCTGTCTCATCTCGGGGAGAGTTTTCATGGCGTATTTGGTTTCGTTCTCCACGGAATGATGGCACCCCCATTCTGGTTAGCCATGGCTGGAGTTGGAACCGCATATTATCTCTATATGGTGCGCAAAGATATTCCAGCACAGATAGCGAAAAAATTCTCAACGATCCACTATATGTTAGAGAGCAAATACGGCTTCGACCGTTTCAACGAAATCTTCTTCGCTGGTGGTGCAAGAGGCATCGGTGGACTACTCTGGAAATTTGGTGATCGCAAACTGATAGATGGATTAATAGTAAATGGCAGCGCCTACGGAGTTGGCAAGATGGCATCCGTGGTGCGTTACCTCCAGAGTGGCTACCTCTACCACTACGCATTCGCAATGATTATCGGTTTGGTTGTGATGCTAGGCTGGGTGCTTTATAGATAGTAATCTAGATTAGATGTTGAACTTGATTTATGGAGTACAGGGC
>JABHVM010000093.1 GCA_018658305.1 Thiotrichales bacterium
GTTGTACGAAGCCGCTAGCGCGGAGAAACCCAAAACGCTCATTCTATTTTAATCCCTCATACAAATAGCCACTTCCTAAAATATTCTTAAACCTCATCCTCTTGATTCTCATCAAGAGGTAAAGTTGTTGTTCTATCAATCAACTATGAGGCAATAAGACTATGACAGCAAAGAGCGAAACATTCAACTACTATTATTCTATCCACTGTAAACATCTGCGACTAAAAGGGTATCAACCCAAAACCATTGAGGCCTACAGCCGTGCTATTCGCCGTATAGGTGAGTACTTTGAGTATAAGTTAGATGATCTATCCGAAGATCAGCTATTAAATTACTTTACAGATCTATTGGATCGCCTCTCTTGGAGTGCGGTTAAACTTGACTTATACGGATTGAAGTTTTTCTATACCTATATCTTAAAAAAACAGTGGTCTAATGTTGATCTTATCAAACCTCCTAAAGCTGTACGGATTCCAGATATTGTCACTACTGATGAGGTGCAGCTGCTGTTTAGCTCTACCAAGAAGCTAAGTTACAGAGTCTTTTTTTTTACTATTTATAGTATGGGACTACGCTTAAGTGAGGGGCTAAATCTTAAGATTGGTGATATTGATGATAGGTATATGAGGGTACATATTCGAGACAGCAAGGGAAATAAAGATCGTTTTGTCCCTCTACCTAAAACTACATTGAGAGTGCTTAGAGAGTTCTGGAGCGTTCATCGTCACCCTCAGTTCCTTTTTCCTAGTCGCAAACGAGGTCTGAGTGGAGTGTGTAAAGTCAATACTCCTATGGATCGTGGCGGAGTACAAGTTGCGATGGCTACTGTTGTGAGGGAGCTTGATTTCAAGAAACGGATATCTTGCCATTCATTAAGACATAGTTATGCCACCCATTTGCTAGAGTCTGGTGTAGACATTATTGAGCTACAAAAAATTCTAGGACATGTAAGTATCTTAACAACGGCCAAATATACTCATTTGACTCAAGTGACTGAGGATAATAGCTTTCAGCAGATCAATGAAATAATGAATGGTTTTGATATTAACTGGGGAGGTGTAAAATGATTGCGCTCTCACAGATTGTCTCTCTATTTAGAGATGAGTTTTTACAGCAATATGGAGATAAGCTCTCAGCCGTTCAACGCATGGCGTTGAATGCCTTTGGAAGATGCCGTACTACGGGCAGCAATCTAATGGAGCTCTGTTGTAGTGCTTGTGAAGAGTCCATTTTTACGCCCCATTCATGTGGACATCGTAATTGCCCTAAGTGTCAAAACCATGAGTCGTGGGAGTGGATTGCGCGTGAGACACAAAAGCGGGTTGATGCTACCTACTTTATGATTACTTTTACACTCCCTTCTCAATTTCGAAACTTGGTTTACACCAATCAGAAGGCTACACTCTCACTTCTCTACAGCTCGGTGTGGGAGACAGTCTCTGAGTTTTGTGAAAATGATAAAGCGCTTGGTGGCACCGCTGGTGCCACGGCTGTGCTTCATACGCACTCTCGTCAACTACAGTACCATCCCCATGTTCACTTGGTTATACCCGCAGCGGTGGTGGATAAAAAGAATAATTTATGGAAGATTAAAAAGGGTAAATATCTCTTTAACCATAAGGCGCTTGCTAAGGTGTTTCGAGCTAAGATGCTTGCGGCGATTAGAGAAATGGGATTAGCACTTCCAGAGCGCTATCCTGGCAAATGGATTGTGGACTGTCGGAATGTTGGTAGTGGTGCAAAGGCTATTGAGTATCTGGGTAGATATCTTTATCGTGGTGTGATTGCAGAGAGAGATATTCTCTCTATTGAAGATGGCAAGATCACTTTCCGATATCTCAATAGCAGCACTAAAACGCGAGAGCTGAAAACAGTCTCTGGTGTACATTTCATCTGGTTAATTTTGCAGCATGTACTCCCCAAACGTTTTCGTAGGGCGAGGAGCTTTGGATTTCTTCATGCTAATAGCAAGTTGATCACGCCACTGCTGCGTTATATGTTTCGGTTAGCCGATCCCTCTCAATGGCGCACTCAAATTAAATCAAGACCAACCTTTGCCTGTAAAAGCTGCGGCGGGGTGATGGGGATCGTTAGGGTGAGGATAAATTTAGAAATAGAGAGAGCACTTGGGCAAGAGGTAGCGTATATGAACTCAGAATAAAGAGGAGAGCTGCTATCGGTTATGTAACCACTAATCAAGATCTGTTTTTTAGTAGCGCTTATGTGCTGAGGGGATTGGCTGATTTCAATTTGAGAGAAATAGATAAAATAGCTGAGAAGTGGTTTGTAGTGCTGTTTCAGGCTAAGACTATTTTCACTTTAAGGGAGTTTTTCGCAGTTTCGGTAAAAACAGCAGAAAGCTATCTGCTTACACTTAAGAACGGGCTTGTACAACAAACGGTTCAGATTGTGGCTTCTCGCATTATTTGATTTAACATTATCAGTTTAATTTGAGACACTTCATTGTTGATGGAGAAGTGCCTATATTTGGGCGCGAGAATCACAATCTAACCTTGTTCGTTA
>JABHVM010000094.1 GCA_018658305.1 Thiotrichales bacterium
AATTGGTGTCTACCATTAGTACCGGCTGGATCAACGTCCCTGAACCTGAGGTTCAAGGGCGGGTGCAACGATTGAAAGATTAGGCTCCTCGTCTAGCGAGTATGCACACACTATCAATACAGAGGCTCCCTAAGTTGATAGTTAAGGATCAAGGATCGAGTTCCAGTTATCGAGTATTACAGTAGACATAAGTTAGAAGTTACACCTATATTTCATAAGATGCAAGCTGAATAGTTATAATTTTATTAATTTTTGATTAATTTTTGGTTAATTAGTGGGATCAAGTTGGAGTGCAGTTTCAACTCGTCTTCGCAGTTCGCTAAGGGCGCTAGTGACCTCATCCTCATTGACGCTGTGCTCATCTTTAAACTGAACTAGATCATGAGCAATATTTAGAGCCGCCATAATTGCTATTCTGTCATTTCCGACGCTGCTTCCACTATCTCGTATTTTACGCATCTGGCTATCAACAATATCGGCAGATTTCAATAGGTCAGCTTCCTCATCAGCTGGACAAGAGATTGTATACTCCTTTTTCATAATTGTTATTTTAGTTGCCATATACTTTCCATCTCTCTGAATTAAATTTATTCACAGTTATGCCTGTGCTTCTAGTTCACGAACTGTGGTTAGGACTGCACTTACTCTCGCTAGAGCTTTCTGATTCTTATTGAGTAGAAGGTCTCGCTCTTTGACTGTGCTCTGTAGTTCGGAGTGGAGCACTCTATTATCATCTTGCAGGCCGTTGCATATAGATATTAGTTCACTAATCCGTTGCTCAAGTTTTAATGTCTCTTGCTGCCATGGCGCAAGTTTGGTGTCGATTATGTTATTGCTGTTTTCCATTGTTGGTATATTATGCAACAACTCTCAATTAATATCCATCTACTATGCTATAGTTCGCAGCTATGAATGCAAGAGCAGAAGATGTACATAAGATAATTCACCGTGCCAGCGATGTTGCGGTCGAACCATTTGCCCAATCTAGTAAGATCTATGTGGAGGGTGGGTGTGCTGATATACGAGTTCCAATGCGAGAGATAGCGTTGAGCGATGATAGCAAGGTGCATGTCTATGACACCTCTGGGCCATTCTCCGATCCAGATATAAATGTTGATCTGCGTATGGGACTTGATCCTATCCGTGATCCTTGGATTAGAGATCGAGGTGATACGGAGCAGTTAACAGATCTTAGTTCAAAATTTGGGCGTTCTCGTGCAGATGATCCTGAGTTGAGTGCGCTGCGTTTTCACCAATCGAGAAAACCTCGTCGAGCAGTGAACGGTAAAAATGTTAGCCAGATGCACTATGCGTTACAGGGTATTATTACTCCAGAGATGGAGTTTGTGGCGATTCGCGAAAATCAGAAGCTGGAAGCGGTAACCAGCCCAGAGCTGTTGCAGCAACATCCCGGCGATTCGTTTGGCGCATCTATCCCCAAGAAGATTACTGCAGAGTTTGTGCGTGATGAGGTGGCACGAGGAAGAGCCATAATCCCCGCTAACATAAATCATCCAGAGCTTGAGCCTATGATTATTGGGCGCAACTTTTTAACCAAAATAAATGCCAATATTGGGAACTCTGCTCTCGGCTCCTCAATTGAGGAGGAGGTTGAGAAGATGGCGTGGTCGATTCGCTGGGGTGGAGACACTGTAATGGATCTATCTACAGGTAAGAATATTCATGAGACTCGCGAATGGATTGTGCGCAATTCACCAGTCCCTATAGGTACCGTTCCAATTTACCAAGCGTTGGAGAAGGTTAACGGAATTGCCGAAGATCTAAGCTGGGAGATTATGCGAGATACTCTTATAGAGCAGGCGGAGCAGGGAGTTGACTACTTCACTATTCATGCTGGTTTGCGCCTTCACCATGTCCCAATGACAGCTAAGCGAATGACTGGAATTGTTTCGCGCGGAGGCTCTATTATGGCGAAGTGGTGCTTGGCGCACCATGAAGAGAGTTTTCTCTATACCCACTTTGAAGATATCTGCGAAATTATGCAAGCGTATGATGTCTCATTCTCATTAGGTGACGGACTTCGTCCAGGCTCATTGGCTGATGCTAATGATGAGGCGCAATTTGGAGAGCTGGAGACTTTAGGTGAGCTTACCAAGATAGCCTGGAAGTATGAAGTACAGACTATTATTGAAGGTCCAGGACATGTTCCAATGCATATGATCAAAGAGAATATGGAGAAGCAGTTAGAGGCGTGTGGCGAAGCGCCGTTCTATACTCTCGGCCCTTTGGTAACTGATATTGCGCCAGGTTACGATCATATCACCTCTGCAATTGGTGCGGCGCAGATAGGTTGGTATGGAACTGCGATGCTCTGCTATGTTACCCCTAAAGAGCATCTTGGTCTTCCTGAGAAGGAGGATGTAAGAGAAGGGATAGTAACCTATAAGATAGCAGCTCACGCAGCAGATCTTGCGAAGGGGCATCCTGGAGCGCAGGTGCGTGATAACGCTATGAGTAAGGCGCGTTTTGAGTTTAGATGGTTAGATCAATTTGCGCTCTCTTTAGATCCAGAGCGCGCTGTAGAGTATCACGATGCAACTCTTCCTAAAGAGTCAGCAAAAGTATCTCACTTTTGTTCAATGTGTGGACCAAAATTTTGCTCAATGAAGATTAGTCAAGAGGTCAGAGATTATGCTGCTAAACAGGAGCAAGATAATCTAGAGACAGAAATGGATAAAAAGTCTGCAGAGTTTAAGGCATCTGGCAGCCATATTTATAGTTGAATAGTTTAATTTTATAGCTTAATTTTACGGAACTCACTCATGCTGTTGATGATAGATAACTATGACTCTTTTACTTATAACTTGGTCCAATACTTTGGTGAGCTAGGGGCAGAGGTTGAAGTTAGGCGTAATGATCAGATCACAGTAGATGAGGTTCGTGATTTAAAGCCAGCCCGAATTGTAATTTCTCCCGGACCGTGCACTCCTGATCAGGCAGGTATCTCATTAGAGTTGGTGCAAAAAATGGCTGGCGAGTTGCCCATTATGGGGGTCTGTCTAGGGCATCAAACTATCGCGCAAGCGCTTGGCGCTAATATTATTCACGCCAAAGAGATTATGCACGGTAAAACCTCAATGATGCATCACAACAATAGCGGACTGTTTAAAGGGCTTCCAAATCCAATGGAGGCGACCCGTTACCACTCTCTCGTAGTTGATCAAGCAACTCTATCCGATGAGTTTGAGGTGACTGCTTGGACAGAAAATGCAGATGGTAGCAGAGATGAAATTATGGGAATTCGTCATAAAGATCTCGATTTAGAGGGTGTTCAGTTTCACCCAGAGTCAATTCTTACAGTAGATGGGCACGCACTGCTTAAAAACTTTTTGTGAACTTTTAAGTCTTTGTTTATTTCTGGTGTTGGTAAATTATAGAGAGAATGGTGGTGTCTAAAAAATTAATTATAGCAGGTAAATTGTAAATCTAAAAATGGAGAGATGATGAGGATGAATATAAAAAATAAATGTAAGTTATCAGTTGTAGCTGTTGCTATATCCGTAATTTTATTGATGAGCAGTACTAATAGCTATGCCCAAAATTCAGATTCTGAAGAAGTTAGTGTCAATGATTTAAGTGGTATACAGGAGCAGTCAATAGTATTTGAAAGCTCCTCAGAGATGACGAGAGATGCTATTAACGCTTTTGCTAAAAACCTTAAGATTGAATTTGGTGAGGAAGATAGTAAAGGTAGAACATTTTATCACGCAAGCAAATCTGTCCCTGTCGATATAACTAATCCTCAGTGGGCGAAGTATAGGGTAATTGCCTACAAGAAAGCTTTTAATAAAATTAAGCAAGACTTTTTAGAGGCGAGTTATGGGGAAATTGCTGGGGATACTTTAACGGAGTATTTTAGTGATGACTCTGATAATAGAATGGACTTTCCTAAGGAGAGTGATCCTAGAGCGAAGTCAAAAATATCTGAGATCTTTGATAAAGTAGTGGCTTTATCTGGTGCAAAGCTGGATGCGGCTCTTAAAGATTTAGATATAGATCCATCCGCATATGATGCACTTCCTGTAGAGGCAAGAAAAAAATTATTTAAAGATAGCTTTACTGAGAAATCAGTTAAAAAATCTGCGGGATCATTGGCAGGATTAATGGTGATCAAAACATTTGAAGGGAAAGATTCTAAAGGGGGTTATACGATTGGGGTCGTTGCGATGTATAAAAAATCCTTGAAGCAGTTGGCGATGGATATTGCTAAAGGTCGTGAGCCGATGTTAACCAAAAAAAGTGGTCAAGGTAAAATGGTTAGCTCATATATCCCAGCCAATAAAAAATCTTTATCTCAATCTTTTGGGGTTCGTTTAGTTTTTGATGAAAATAACTCTCCAGCACTGATCTCATATGGTCAGTGGTCTTATATGTATAAGGGGAAAAGTCAAAGAAAAATAGATAGAGGCTATGAGCATGCGCTTAAAAAGGCTAAAACAGAGTCACAAAAGCAGATAGCCCAGTTTATGAAATCGACGGCTCAATTTAAAGAGATGGAGGAGACTAGTGCGATAGAAGAGGAGACTGCTATCTTAAATCCAACCGATGGAGTGGTTCGTAGTGAAGATATGAGCTCAATGATTGATAAAGTATCTTCAACAATGAAAGTGCAATTTAAAGCTGACTTAAAAGGGATTAAAGTTAAAAAAAGAGAATCCTACAAGCACCCGAGTGGGCATGAGATAGTGATGGTGGTCTCTGTTTGGAGTCAAAAAAATGTAGATCAAACAGATGGCATTAGAAATTTCAAACATCAAAAAAGAGCACCAGCAATAGAGCGGAGAGCAGTGCCTAAGATAACAGAAAAATCAACAGTGGAAGAGGGTGTTGGCATGGATTTGGACTTTTAAGAAAGGAGATATTAAGAGATGATATTTAGAATATTTAGAGTTTTTAGTATTGTTTTACTGCTTATATTTGCAGCTCAATCTTATGCAGCAACGGTGAGAGTTAATTTTGAAGTTCCATATAGTACAAAAACAGAAAGAGCAGAAGGGAATAGTACTGTAAAAACGGTTGTTGAGGTTCCCTATAAGCCGCAAGGAGGCTTTTGCTTGGGAGCATGTGATCATCCATCCAAAGATGATCTTAAGGCTAAGACAGATAAGGTTACATCAGGTTCCAATTTGACGCTATGGCGTGCTTACCTTGCCAAAATGCCCTCATCAAATATTTCACAGAAAGAGACGGAAGCACGCAAGAGAATTGATGATTTAGTCTTTGATATATCTGTCGAGCATGAGCTTGTAATAGCAGATAAAATGATCGTTTTTACGTTAAGAGGTAAAATCAATAATAACTTAGTTGATCAAATATCGGGTTATGAGCCTTCTGAAGAGGATCTTTCAAAAGCAAGATTTTTGGCAGAACAGAAGATATTAGATAAGTATATTTCTAAACTTGATTCATCAAAGACTTCGCAGGTTGAAAAACAGAAAAATAATATTTATAAGCGTGTAGGTGATCTTATCTCAGAGCTGTCTGTACGCGGGCATCGTGTGATTAGTGATAGAAAAGTAGTGGAGTATGCAATTAAGGCATCTGTGAATGATAATCTTTTTTCGGAACTGCTTTTCCCATCATCAGAGCAGAGCGCAACCGGTGAGGGAAGTCTGTTTGGTTTCTTGATTCTTCCTCGTGTTCAGAGTCATATCTTAACCTATGATGCAACGATTAAAAAAAGAGGTGAAGAAGCTGAAGGATCAACTAATGAGGCGCAGAATAATGAGTCTATGACAGAGAGTGATAGTGGCATTGAAGAGTATGAGAGCAGCGCTAGTAAGAAGCGCAGAGTAGCCTCTACAACAAAATCTGGCTCCTCAAAACAACAGATGCAAACTTCATCTTGGAGGTTGGGTAATGTGCAGACAGTTGATGCTCAAATTAACCGATATTTAACAGACTCAGGTTTTGAAACTGTAGAGTTTAATGATATTGTATCGGAGTGTGGCGCAGAAGAACTTTCGGCTGAAGGAGTTCGGGATGTTGTGGTCTCCTCACAGTCTGGAACTTATCCAAAAAAATATGCACGAATGATCAAGAGCGCATTAAGAGAGTGCGAAGTAGACTATTTTGGGCAAGGTGTGATGGATGTTCATAGTATTAAGGCAGACAGGGGAACAGGTGGTGTAAGTGCTCAGGTTAAAGTGCAAATAACTGTAAAAAATTATGCCAAGAGAATGCCGCGTAAAGTAGCTAGTATGTCTAAAAATTTTGATGGACTTGGTATGAGTCAAGATGCTGCAATTGATGCTGCAATTGAAAAAGCATCCAAGCATGTGGTTGATATTATCTTAACTCAGATCAGGAAAAAAGGGATACGCTAAATGATAAAGCACTATCTAACGATCTGTTCTGCAATTCTGTTCTCTTATTTGATCACTTCACCTCTGTTGGCGTCTAGTGTTGAATTTGTAACAGTCACCACATTTGGTGTAGGAGTCAGCAAAAAAGATGCAGTACAGGATGCTATTATTTCAGGTCTGGAACAGATTAATGGGCAGGTGATGTCTGTAAAAGAGAGAGCAGCTATTCAAAGCGTTGTCTCCTATGAGGATGGTGTTGAGCATGAGAGTGGGCGTGAAGAGCTTAGTCAAGATGTCTCATCCAGGACTAGCGGAATAGTGCGTAGTTATAAGCCACTCTCTTTCGAGCCGATAGATAATGGCGGATTAGAAGCTACGGTTGAGGTAACTGTGGCAGTTCTCAAACAATCAAAGCAGATGAAGCGAACGAAAATAGCTGTAGTTGCTGGGAATAGGACAGATATAAACACTAAACAGGTGAGTAAGAATATTGCTAGATTGCTCACTGCCAGTAGGAAATTTGCAGTCTTAGATCGTGAAAACAGTGCAGTGATTCAGCAAGAGTTGAGCAGAATTAAAAAAAATGGCTCTATTGCTGATATGGTAAGAGTTTCATCAGCCGCATCGCCTGATTTATTAGCTATTATCCATACTGAACTGATCGAGCTAAATAGTAAAAAAGATGATTTGATCGCCACGCTGGAGATTATTGATTACTCTACTAGACAAATTAAGTTCTCGCAAAAAAAGAGAATACGCCTAAAAAAAATGGACTCATCTAGTAAAACAGATAGAAAGGTCGCTCTTCTATCCAAAAAACTCTACCAATCACTTATAGAGAAAGTATCTCAACCAGTCGTTATTGGAGGAAGTCCTGAAAAGATTACTATTGGGCAAGGGGCAGACTTTTTTACTGTAGGAGATATTGTGTTGCTACAGAGAAAAGGCGAACAGTTATTGGATAAATATACTGGCGAGAGTCTGGGGGCAGAGCTTACATCGGTTGGTAAGGCAGAGATTATCTTTGTAAATCCTAATATCTCAATTGCGCTATCTGATGATTATGGTATGGAGATCAACAGTCAAGATATTGTTGAGCGGAGAATTGTTGTAACCAAACGGAAGAGCACTACTAAATCAGTCGAAAAAATGAAAAAATCAATTAAGGGTTTTTTAGATGATATTTGACTAAAAAGAGTCTATATACTTTATTAATGATAAAAATATTAAACCATAATATTAAGGAGAAGATAAATGAAACATTCTAATACATTAAAGGCAGCCGTATTTTTTTCAGTCGGACTATTGCCAGCAACAGCGGCTCTTGGGTTTGGTTTTGGCGACTTTGCTAAGCAAATGCAAGAGGCAACGAAAGGAATTAGTGGCGGCAGTAATCAGAATGGTGGCGGAAGTAATCCATTTGGAGGGATGATGCCATCGATGAGTCAGCAAAAAACCTCTAATCAAACAAATTCTGCAAGTACGGGAAACCGCTGGATAGAAGATTCATGCCGTGGAATTTTTGGATCAAGCTACAAAAAAGTTGATCTTGGAGGCGCGCCAGAAGAGATTGTGAGTAAGTACTTTATCACCTCTCCAGATCTTGAGCAGAGACTTTATGAAGGAATCAATACATACCATACAGGCTCATTTAATCAGCTAAGCAGAAAGCTTATTGATGACCTAGAGACAAACAAAGCAAAAAGAATGGCAGAAGCATTCAAGTCTAATCCATCGATAGAGATGCTTGCTCAGGTGATTCGTCAGTCTGAAACAGCTGACTCTTATGAGCAAACTGGAGACTATGGTGGAGGTAGCCCCTCGGTAAGAACCGAGATGAAAACAGTCTTAGCACTGATTATGTTGCAATACCCTGATTTATTGAAAAACAAGCAAGATCCAGTGGAGATATTGAAGAAGACTAGAATGAAATATTCTAAATTAAGTTCAGTCATGTTGGCACGCTTTCATTATTATGGAGATTATCAGGATGAAAATATTGATGCATTCTCAAACTATATTGCAAATGGAAGCGGTATAAAATCTGCAGACTCTGCAATTGTTCTGGCTATGCAAGAGCGCCCTAATTGGAAAATGAAAAAACAGTATGAGGGGTTAATGAAGCAGAGCCAAGAGATGCAAAAATCTCTTAACCGCCAAAAACAGAAAGCATCAGGTTCAAGTATTAAAAAACGCGCTCTGCAGCTAATGGAGAAAGGTTTAGAGATTGACGCACTCACTGCATCAGCTTTTGGAGCAGGAGATGAAATTGCAAAAATCAGGGCAACTGGAACTTTGATGGAAAAGGAGGCAGGTGGAGAAGATAACTTAATTGAGATCAAGGCTAGCCAAAATGCAGACTCTGCAAAAATCATTGAGAAGCATCTGGCGGCAAAAAATAGTTTGAGCGGATCCTCCAAGAAAAAGTTTGAAGAGGCCAATGCACTGCGTGTCAAGAATCATGCTGAATTGGTATCCTTGCAAGGGGCTGTTGCAGTTAAGTTCTTTACCGAAGGGTTAGGTGAGGCATTGAACTCTGGACCATACATTAATCAATACTTCAGAGATTCATGTAAAACCACAATGATGTCTATTCAGTTTGCTGAAAATATAGGTGTAGTTACTCCAGTACAGCAAGCAGAAGATCTAGCGGATGAGCTGTAATAAAAAAGACGGTATGGTTGATAGAAGGAAGTTTCTTGCGCTAACTGGAGGCTCGCTCATTCTTGCTTTTGGCGGAGGGCGGATAGTAACCGCGTCATCAAAGGGGCAAGCTGGGCACGAAGTGATATGGGGAGGCTTGGGGTTTAACCGTCCAGCAATGGATGTGAAGCAAGATTTTCCTCTGCTACATAGAGCTATTGATGAGTTAGGTGGATTTCCTGCTGTGAGGAAAGGATTTATTGAACAATTGAAAGAGAACTATCATGGAGAGGGAGTGAATGATGATTCACGGAAAATGAGTCTCGCTGATGTAGAGGGTGCCCTAATTTTTCAAGTCGCTTTTGATGATGAGTATCTCAACAGGATACCAAGCGGATTCTCCGACAGTAATCAGGAGCATCTAACTATCTACCTTTATGCGCAGGCACAGATACTCTATTTGAAAGGCCCTGATAGTAGTGGTGAGGGTGGAGAGATACGAGTGTTATATAGTTTTCCATTTAGGGTCTCTCGTGCTGGCGCCTCTGTAGTCGATGATGTTAAATATCGTACAAGGCTCACTGCGGATGCACTGATGAGAGATCAGGCCTCATTAATAAACATCTTTGGAGAGAAGGTGGTTAGGAAAGAATTTAGCGAGAATAGTATTAAGGAAGTTAAGGCTATCCAGGTGTCATCCGTAGAAATCTCCACACATGCGAAAGAGAAACTAAAAGAGCTCAGTTTGACTAGAAATTTAGATAATATGTTTTGGGGGCAAACCTTCAGCAGCTCTCTTGCTATGAGCGCAAACATCTCGATGGTGCCATACAGGAGTAATGATACACTTGGCATCGATGTACTTGCAAAAAGGTTTGATGAAAGTTCAAAACTACTCGCAATGGCAGCAGGTTTAGAAAAAAACAGAGAAAATCAAGATTACTTGGTTGAGTTGACAATCCATAAAATATTACGCAAGCCTAATGGCTCAAGTACAACTAATGTACTCTACTCCAGAGGAATGTCTATCTATGTCAAGGTGATTGATAACAACTTTGGAGAGATAGTATTCAATAAAAAAATCTATCTTATTGAGTCCCATGAACTACCCAAGCATAATTTTTCTTTGATCCAACAGTATGATGAGAAGTATCTCACTCAGATAGTAATCAAGTTATTTGATCTGTTTGGGGAGGGGGTAATGAGTGAGGATCGTTCAATTCTTAAAAAGATAGGAATAAAAGAAGAAGATATGGTTCAAGTCTCTGCACTGAGAAAGTTATTGTTACAGTGTAAATATAAATAAAATATTTGAAATAATTAAGGATTACTGGGTATAAAATACATCTATTCTATTATAGATGTATTACTCCTTTAAGATTGAATCCAAGGTTGAATACACGGGTAGTAAATATAGCTAAATAAAAAGGTAAATAAGATATATGAATATTCAGAGAGCGATTGATAGAGTTATTGATAAGCGTGATCTCACTGAGGATGAGATGCAGTCGGTGATGCGTACTATTATGGGAGGAGAGGCTACCCCTGCGCAGATTGGCGGATTTTTAATTGGTTTACGGATGAAGGGTGAGACTGTTGATGAGATCACCGCAGCAGCAGCGGTGATGCGTGAGCTTGCTACTCCAGTAGCTGTTTCAGGGGACTATATGGTCGATACGGCTGGTACTGGCGGAGATGGTGCTAAGACCTTTAATATCTCAACTGCCGCTACCTTTGTGATTGCGGCTGCGGGAGGGCAAGTTGCTAAGCATGGGAATCGCTCTATATCAAGTAGCTCTGGCAGTGCTGATCTGCTAGAGGCTGCTGGAGTGAAGTTAGATGTTACGCCCGAACAGGTGGCAACCTGTATTGATGAATTGGGAGTAGGTTTTATGTTTGCACCGATGCACCATAGTGCAATGAAGCATGCCATCGGTCCGCGCAAAGAGATGGCAGTGCGTACGATCTTTAATCTGCTTGGGCCGCTTACCAATCCAGCAGCAGCGCCCAATCAGATTATCGGAGTGTTTGATAAGGGGTGGGTCGAGCCGTTAGCGCAGGTGCTTAAAAAGTTAGGAAGCAACCATGTGATGGTGGTGCATGGCGAGGATGGTTTGGATGAGATTACAGTCAGTGGAGAAACCTATGTGGCAGAGTTGAAGCAGGGCGATGTTACAACTTATACGATCTCTCCTGAGCAGTTCGGGATTGCGGTTTCGTCACTTAGCTCGCTGTCGGTGACAGGTGCTGCAGAGAGTCTGCAGATGGTTAGTGGAGTGCTAGATGGTGAGGTGGGCGCGGCTAGTGATATTGTTGCGCTTAATGCGGGTGCCGCCATCTATGTCGCAGGGCTAGCGGAAACTCTTGAGGATGGAGTTTCTCGTGCACAAGAGGTTCTGTCAAGTGGTGATGCAAAGTCTAAGCTCGATGCGCTTGTCGTATGTAGTAATAGATAGTAATAGATAACTGATTATGAATAGACCAGATATCCTCAATAAGATTCTCTTGCGCAAAGATGAAGAGATCGCGCTACGCTCATCCTCAATCTCGCTACAGGATGTTGAAGTAATGGCTCTTGATGCGATACATAGTAATCCTGTGCGCGGTTTTGTTGCAGCAATGCAGCGGCGTGTTGCAGATGGTGAGGCGGCAGTTATTGCGGAGATTAAGCGAGCTTCACCAAGTAAGGGGCTGTTGCGAGAAAATTTTGTACCATCTGAAATTGCACAGAGTTATGAGTATGGTGGGGCAGCCTGCCTCTCGGTGTTAACTGACGTTGATTTTTTTCAAGGTGCGGATCAGTACCTGATAGAGGCGCGCGAATCGTGCAAGCTTCCAGTAATCCGTAAAGATTTTATTGTCTCACCTTACCAAGTGTATGAGGCGAGAGCTATGGGTGCTGACTGCATCCTTCTGATTGTTGCAGCGTTAGAGGATGGTCAGATGCAGGAGTTAGCAGCACTTGCGGAAGAGCTCGAGTTGGATGTTTTGATTGAGGTGCACGATAAAGGGGAGCTGGAGCGCGCGCTGCCATTAGAGCTTGCCTTGATGGGGATTAATAATCGCAATTTACGCACTTTCGAGACTTCGTTGGAGACAACGATTGAGTTGTTGCAAGATATTCCAGAAGAGATAATTGTAGTTACAGAAAGTGGTATTAATGCTCGAGAGGATGTTATTAAAATGCGTGATCATAATGTGAATGCATTCTTAGTGGGTGAAGCGTTTATGCGGGCAGAAGAGCCTGGAGAGCAGTTAAGATCTCTTTTTTATTAGATTAAATATAGTAGGAGTTAAATTATGACAAAGATGAAGTCAACAGTACGCTGGACGGATGGGATGCAGTTTGTGGGAGAGACTGATAGTGGGCACTCTATTGTGATAGATGGTGCGGAAGCGGTCGGTGGAAGAAATAGTGGGATGCGCCCTATGGAGATGGTACTTCTTGCTGCAGGAGGATGTACCGCAATGGATGTGGTCTTTATTCTTAAACGAGCGCGCCAACCACTGGATGATTGTTGGATTGAAGTTGAAGGAGATCGAGTTGAAAATGTTCCAAAAGTTTTTGAGAATATCCATCTCCACTATGTGATTGTGGGGAGTGGGCTTGATGAGGGCAAAGTGGAGCGAGCTGTAAATATGTCGGCGGACAAGTATTGTTCGGTCTCTCATATGTTGAAAGAAGCTGTCAAAATCACCCATGATTATGAGATTAGAGAGTCGTAATAAAATAAATATATAATTTTAGTTGACAACGAGAGTAAATACGTGGAGAATACGCCCTCTTGTTTTTTTGGAGGGGTTGCAGAGCGGCCAAATGCAGCAGACTGTAAATCTGCCTCCTATGGATACGGTGGTTCGAATCCACCCCCCTCCACCAAATTAGCGGGTGTAGTTCAACGGTAGAACTTCAGCCTTCCAAGCTGACTATGTGGGTTCGATTCCCATCACCCGCTCCATAAATATAGGTTGGACTGAGTTAGTGAGTAGTTGATGTAAGTTTTGTAAAGTAGTGTGCTCATATAGCTCAGTCGGTAGAGCACTTCCTTGGTAAGGAAGAGGTCACCGGTTCAAATCCGGTTATGAGCTCCATAATTTATTGGTTGTGTATTGTTGTTTAGATTGATTGGTTGCGTATTGTTGAATAGTTAGCGCTTAATGATTGGTGTTGGGTAATTTGTAATTTTATCAATTTAAGTGTAAAGTATGCGATTCAGTTTTTAATTGTAAACGAAGTATAGAGGATATAGGTATGTCTAAAGAGAAGTTTGAAAGAACCAAACCACATGTAAATGTAGGAACAATCGGCCATGTAGATCATGGTAAAACTACCCTAACTGCAGCAATTACTAAGGTAATGGCAGAAGCGCAAGGTGGCGAGTTCAAAGATTACGCAGACATCGATAAT
>JABHVM010000021.1 GCA_018658305.1 Thiotrichales bacterium
AGCTGCAATCAACCCAGTACCACGCAAAAACATAGAGGATAATGTGCGGGAAGTGGGGGCAGCAGTTCTATCTAAAAGTGGGGTAGAGATTATAATATCAGTACCAGACGGTGAAGAGCGCGCCAAACGCACTCTCAACTATCGGCTTGGAATATTGGGTGGCATCTCAATACTCGGCACCACAGGCATAGTTCGTCCCTACTCAACAGTTGCATTTAGAGCGAGTGTTATTCAGGGAATTGAGGTTGCAGCTCGTCAAGGGCAAGAGAGTGTAGTTTTAACCACAGGCGGCAGAACTGAGAAATTTGTTATTCGTACGCTCCCTGAGTTAGATATATCCTGCTTTGTCCAGATGGGAGATTTTCTCCGTTATGCTTTAGATACAGCGGTGACAGAAGGTATTAAAAATATTGTGATTGGCGGTATGGTTGGAAAACTTACCAAAATGGCGCAAGGTGAAACTATCACTCATGCTAATCGCAGCGCAGTTAATACTTCTCTTTTAGCCGATATAGTCTCTGAACTTGGGGTGGAAAAGAGCATATCTGATGAGATACGCGAAGGTCAGACTGCTCGTTTTGCTAGTGAGAAAATGGAGGAGTTGGGGCTAATTCACGAGTTCCACTCAGCTTTAGCTCACAAAGTTATAGAGACACTTTGTGGGAGGTATCCTGGAAAGTTCTCTCTGCGTGTTTTAGTCTGTGATTTTGATGGCAATAAGCTAGCAGATGTAATAGAGCCAAATACGGAGTCAAATATGGAGCCGAAGAGCTAATGAGATGCAAAATTATTGGAGTGCTAGATAGTGGAGTAAATTCACTAAGCCCGGAGCAGTTAGCGAACATTAATGAGGCAAAGTTGGTCATAGCCAGCTCTAGAGTACTTTCGCTACTCGCATCCTCTTTTAATCCAGACTCCAAACAGAGAGATTTAACGGAGAGCTTGAGCAGAGTTCCAAGCTGGATAGGGGGGTCACTCCAACGCTCAGAACCAGTCGTTGTCTTAGCAACTGGAGATCCTCTCTGTCACGGTATTGGCAGTTATCTCATATCTAAATTAGGGTTGGAGCAGTGTGAAATATCCCCTAACATCTCAACGCTGCAACTAGCCTGTGCCCGTTTCGGTAGAGCGTGGCAAGCAGCAAAAATCCACTCGATTCACAGCAGCAATAGCGGCGAATGGGCAGTCGGGTCTGACCCTAAACATGGTCTCTATTCACTCCTCCAAAAGATGGGGCAAGAGGAGTTTATTGTACTATTCACTAGCCCTGAGAATAGCCCAGACCGTATTGCACGAATGGCGGAGATGGAGGGGTTAGATGGCGTTGAGCCGCAGTGGACAATGGCTGTTGCAGAAAACTTAGAGCAAGCAGATGAGAAGCTCCACGGACCTTTCCCAATTAGTGATGCCAAAACTATGCAGTTTGCTGATTTAAATATTACCCTACTCTGGAGAGAGAGAGGCAGCAGTGAGAAAAACCGAAGCAGAGCTATTTTTGGGCTATCAGATGCCGAGTATGCACAACGTAAACCAGAGCGAGGCTTAATTACCAAACAAGAAGTTCGGGCAGTATCTTTAGCTAAAATGGGGCTCCATAAAAAAAGCATAGTATGGGATGTTGGGGCTGGTTCAGGCTCAGTTGGAATTGAGGCGTCTCGTATTGCAACAGAGGGACATATCTATGCCATTGAGAAAAATCAAGCTGATGCAGAAAATATCGAGATCAATCGACAACGCTTTCAAATTACTAACTACACGCTTATTGTTGGTAAAGCACCCGCAGGAATGGAGCAGTGGCAAACACCAGATGCGATATTTATAGGAGGTACAGGCGGCAATTTAGTAGAGCTTATAAAACTTTCTCTACAAAAGATGAACACAGGTGCAACTCTAGTGATGAATTTTGTCACCATCGAAAATCTATCCGCAGCGCTAGAGATATTAAAGAGTGAAGGGGCAGAGTGGAATGTCACCCAACTTCAATCATCTCGCAGTAAACCAATTTTGAATATGCACAGAATGGAGGCAGAGAATCCAGTCTGGATCGTCTCCGCGCAAATATGAATAAGGATAAAAAACAGTGAATAAACTAGGAAAATTAATTGGTGTCTCAGTGGGGCCTGGTGATCCAGGATTGATTACGCGTAGAGGTTGGGAGCTACTTAACCAACCAGAAATGGTATGGACCTATCCTGTGCGTAATGAAAAGAGCGATAGCTTCGCTTTAGGGATTGTGCTGAGATCTGGCTTGGAGTTGCCAGCAGAGCATACCCCGCTTATTTTTCCGATGACTCATGATCTTGAAAAGTTGGCTAAAGCGTGGATAAGAGCAGCACAACAAGTGTTTGAGCTGCTTACTCAAGGTAAAGATGTCATCTTTCTAGTTGAGGGTGATGCTTCAACCTACTCTACATTTGGGCATCTTGCCAAGAGTCTGAAAGGGTTAGATAAAAATGTTGAGGTGGAGGTTGTGGCTGGGGTGACCTCATTCAGCGCAGCTGCGGCAGTGGTGGGTAACCCAATTGTTGAAGTTGATGATACTTTAGCAATTCTACCTGCTGGTTATGGAGTCGATACTGTTGAAAATCTCCTAAATGATTTTGATAGCTTAGTGTTAATGAAGGTTAAACCATTAATGGATGATCTGCTTGATATGTTAGAGCGAAAAGGAGTGCTTGCAGACTCAGTTTTTGTTGAGAGAGTAGGCGCTCCAGATGAGAGAGTGGTGCGAGATCTTCTTTCACTGCGCGGGGAAAAGGTTAATTATCTATCGTTACTGTTAGTAAAAAACCCAAATAGAGTGAAGGGTGAAATACAGAGAGGGTGTAGAAAAAAATGAGAGTAGCACTTATTGCCATAACCAAACATGGAGTATCTCACATGGTTGAGCTGGCTAAAAAGCTCACAGCTAGTGTAGAGGATATTACCGTTATCACTTCTGAGAAATTTACAGCGCAAGTTGAAGTTTTAGAGGCTAAAAACAGCGGGTGTAAAACTATCGTCTATAAAGGTGCAATGCGCCCACAAGTTCCAGATATTTTTAACTCATTTGATCAGCTCATATTCTTTGTCTCATTAGGGGCAGTAGTGCGTCTAATCTCTCCTCACCTAAAATCTAAAGAGGAGGATCCTGGAGTGATTGTGGTAGATGATGCCAAACAGTTTGTGATCCCTATGCTCTCTGGTCATATTGGTGGAGCTAACTACTATGCGGAGCTGGTGGCAGATCTGTTAGGCGCGACAGCGGTGGTTACTACCGCATCTGATGTAAGAAATACGATAGCAGTTGATATTCTAGGAAGAGACTTAGGGTGGAGAGTGGAAGCTCCAAAGATAAATATTACTCGAGTCTCTGCTGATGTAGTGAATGAAGAGCCGGTAGCTCTTGTGCAAGAGAGTGGCTCTACTAAGTGGTGGAAATATTCAACTCCACTTCCCAAAAATATTCAACTCTATGCTCGATTTGAAGATGTAGATTTTGACAAAATAAAATCTCTGCTCTGGATCACTAATCGAGTAGTGGATATTGAAATCTGGAATAAGTTAGAGGAGCGGCTTGTAGTCTATCGTCCCCCTAAAAAGATTACGCTGGGAATAGGGTGTGATCGTAATACACCACTGAGCACTATTGAGAGGGCAGTTGACGAGGCTCTAACCAAACTAAACGCAACCATCGATGAGGTTGAACATATAGCAACTATCGATAAAAAAGGTGATGAGATTGCTTTGCTGGAGTTTGCTAAAAATAATGGTAAAGAGTTGCAGCTATTTTCTGCAGAGGAGTTGGCTAAAGTGGAGGTGCCAAATCCTTCAGAAGTGGTGATGAAATATGTAGGAACTCCAGCAGTAGCAGAGGCTGCTGCACTGTTAGTAGCAGGAGAGAACCAAGAGCAGTTGTTGATAGAGAAACATAAATGCCGTGGTGAAGATGAGAAAAATGCCACGGTTTCAATAGTATTGATGAAGGAGTAACAGTTATGGCAGGAAAGATTTTAATGGTTGGATTTGGTCCAGGTGATGCGGCAAATATGACTCAACGAGCAAGAGAGGCAATTGCAGAGGCTGATGTGGTTATCGGTTATTCAACATATATTAAGCTGGTTAAAAATATGTTGGATGGTAAAGAGGTTATAAGGAAGGGGATGACAGAGGAGGTGGATCGGAGTATTGAGGCATATCAACACGCAAAACTTGGTAAGTGTGTGGCGTTGATCTCGTCGGGTGATATCGGCATTTACGGTATGGCAGGACCAACTTATGAGGTGCTATTTCAGGCAGGGTGGAGCCCTAATTCAGAAATTAAAGTGGAAATTATTCCAGGGGTGACAGCGCTTTCCGCTTGTGCATCTTTAGTAGGTGCACCACTAACTCATGATTTCTGTTCAATATCTCTCTCTGATCTCCTCACTCCATGGCCAACTATCGCCAACAGAGTTGAGGCAGCAGCAGCGAGTGATTTTGTAGTTGCACTCTATAATCCAAAGAGTGGACGCAGAACAGGGCAGATTGTAGAGGCACAAAAGATTCTGTTGCGACACCGAGATCCAAAAACGCCGGTGGCTATTATTAAATCTGCATATAGGGCGTTGCAAGATATTCAGATGACAACTTTAGATAAGATGTCAGAACATAAAATTGGAATGTTAACCACGGTTTTAGTAGGAAATCACACCACAACTATTCAGCAGGGGATGATGGTTACCCCTAGAGGATATGCAAATAAGTATGAATCTTTAACCGGTGAAGTTAAAGCTGGGGAGAGGGCTGGACACTCATTGGGTATGGGATTAAATGGCTGGGGAGAGGTAGTGCGAGAGTGGCTACGAGATAATCCTAATGCCACTTTAAAATCGGCAGCAGACTATTTTATGCGTCCAGTCGTAGAGATTATGCAGGCTATTACAAAGCAGTCTGAAAATGATATGGCAGGACTGTACGAGGTTGCATTAGTTAAGGCAGAAGAGAGGTTAAACGCAGTTACTGCTAGTGAAAATTGGGGAATAATTCGTGCAATAGTGCGTTCTGATGCTGGAGCAGTGGCAGAGATGGTGAGCGGTAATATTAAATTTGAGTTACGAGAGGAGTGGTTAAATTTAGAGCAAGATAGTTTTCATCTCCATATTCACTGGGATAAAGTAGATTCAGTCTGGTTCTCTAAGAGAGGAGAGAGTCAGCGGGGAGTCTATATGCTAGATAAGTATGGTCATATCGTATCTCATCTACTTTTAGCAAAAGAGTTAGATCTGTTTGATCCAGCATCAGAACAGAAGTTTTTCTCTAGTTGGAATAGTTTTAATGAATAATAACTATCCGTTTTCTATAGTGGAGAGAGATGCAGTCTACAAAGCGATCTTCGAGCGGCGAGATGTGCGGGGTGAATTTCTTCCAGATGAGATTCCTGCTGAAGTTTTAGCCAGAGTTCTTAATGCCGCTCACCATGCCCCTTCGGTTGGATTTATGCAGCCGTGGGATTTTATGGTGATCCGCTCTAAAGCTGTGCGTCAAAATATTCACAAGCTTTTCACTAAAGCACATGCTGAGGCTGCGGAGATGTTTGAAGAAGAGAAGCGAGAGACTTATCGTAATTTAAAGTTGGAGGGTATTTTAGAGTCACCGCTAAATCTGGTCATCACCTGTGACCGCTCTCGTACTGGACCAGTAGTAATTGGACGCACTCATATGGAGTGGATGGATCTCTACAGTAGTGTCTGTGCGGTACAAAATTTATGGCTGGCAGCGCGGAGCGAAGGAGTTGGTGTGGGTTGGGTAAGTATTATGGATCCTGATGCACTCACAAAAACTTTGGCATTACCAGAAAATGTAGTTCCTATCGCCTATCTCTGTGTCGGCTATGTCTCACAGTTTCATGAAAAACCAGAGCTAGAGAAGGCGGGGTGGCTTCCTCGGATGCCGTTAGAAGATTTAGTTCACTTTGATCAATGGGGTGAGCATAACGCAGCGTGTGATCAAGATCTGCAACTTTTAGATAGGGTGAATAAGCTTAGTTCTGATAGTTGATTATCAATTCAACTGGTAGATAATTGGTAACTGCATATCTATTGAATAGGTGCTGTTATTAGGCGCGGTTTTAGATAGTTTTTCGATACGAGACAAAGTTGTAGTTGCGGCCTTATCTAAAACTTTATATCCAGAGCTTTTGATAATTGTAATAGCTGAAATTTTACCATTCAGATTAACTTTGAACTTCAGATCAACTCTACCCTGCCACCCGTTTCGCTGTGCGACTCTTGGATAGATAAAGTGTTCACCAATATTGAGCTGAATTTGCCGCCGTATTTTTGCTATTGCTGCGGTGTCACTAGACGGAGTTTTAGCCTGCCTCTCTTTAATAGTTATTTTCTTAGAAGGGGGCTTAATAGCTTTGACTGATTTAACAGCCTTAACAGTTTTAATAG
>JABHVM010000022.1 GCA_018658305.1 Thiotrichales bacterium
CGTCAAAGAGGGGCTCGGCATAATTTTCTGTGCACAAGCAGGTAGGGTGATAAGGGTTGCGGTTAGCAGTAGAGGGAGTGTGATTTTCATAGTATGTTTATTAATTGTTAATTGTTTAATATTTTCAACTGTTCAGGGGGGAGAGATAGATTGTTACTTGTTCAGCAATCTTCTGTGAGTTTGAATAGACATAAGGATACCGAAAGCTGCCATCAGAGTCACCATAGATGTTCCACCATAGCTGACTAGAGGGAGTGGAAGTCCTACCACTGGAAGTAGCCCAGTTACCATTCCTACATTCACAAAAAAGTAGGTAAAGAATATCATAGTGATACCGCCAGCAAGAAGGCGAGTATAACTCTCTTGGGCTTGAGTTGCTATATATAGTCCACGCATAATAATTAATATATATATAGTAAAGAGGGCGATAACTCCGATGAAACCGAACTCCTCAGCAAGTACGGCAAATATAAAATCTGTATGGCGTTCTGGTAGAAATTCTAGCTGTGACTGGGTTCCATCAAGCCACCCCTTGCCAAAACCTCCTCCAGACCCAATAGCAATTTTTGATTGGATTATATGGTACCCAGCTCCTCGTGGATCACTTTCAGGGTCTAAAAAGGTTAGCACTCTCCGTTTCTGATAATCTCTCATCAAAAACTCCCAAAGGATGAAGGATAGGAGTGGTATTGCCGCTACTCCTCCACCAATAATTTTCCAGGAGAGCCCAGCTAGAAAGAGGACAAAGAGTCCAGCACTTGCAATTAGTAGCGAGGTTCCTAAGTCTGGTTGAATTGCAATTAACAGTACTGGTACCGCAATCATAGCAGTAGCAATTATGAGTTGCTTTGGTCTGGGTGGAATTATCTGCTCTGATAGGTAGGAGGCAACCATCATCGGTATTATCAGTTTCATTATCTCTGATGGTTGTATTAGAATTGCGCCAAAGTTTAGCCAGCGTTGCGCACCTTTATGAGACTCTCCTATTAACGGGACTAAGATAAGCATGATTAATCCTATAACAAAGAGCCACAGGGTGATTATCTTCATCCAGTGCGGAGGGATCTGGGCAGTAATAAATAGTACTGCAAAGGCGATAGAGAGTCTAGTTATCTGACGAGTCAACATCGCGCCACTCTCTCCACTGGCGCTATAGAGTACGAGTAGACCAAACATACTTAAAATTATGAGTAGCGAGAGTAGCGGAATATCTATATGTATTCTGCTAGTTAACGGCATATGTTTGCTGGTCTGGTCTATCATATTTGATCTTTAAGTAAGTATCTATCCATAACCTGTTTTGCGATAGGAGCAGCAACAGAACCACCGTGACCACCATTTTCTATAATTACTGCAATAGCTATCTCAGGATCATTTTTAGGTGCAAATGCTACAAACAGTGCATGATCTTTTAGATGTTCAGGTAGGCTCTCCTCATCATAACGATCTCCCTGCTTAACCGTATAGACCTGAGCTGTACCAGTTTTTCCAGCGATTGTATATTTAGATTTCCTTCCAAGCTTGCGAGCAGTTCCGCGCCTACTATGAACTACTTTACGCATAGCCTCATGCACTGAATCCCAATTAGCTCTATCTTTAATTGGTATAGGGGTGAGAGAGGTTGGTGGGTTGCGTTGAGGGTTACTTCCACCAGCTCCCTGAATAGCGTAGAGCAGTTGTGGTCTAAAACCTTCTCCATAGTTGGCAAGAGTGGCTATGGATGATGCTAGTTGGAGTGGAGTGGTTGTGAAAAAACCTTGCCCAATTCCTACGCTGAGAGTCTCGCCAGGATACCACGGCTGCTCTAGATTTATCTCTTTCCAGTTACGGGATGGTAGTACTCCACGCTTTTCATTAGTAATATCAACACCAGTCTCTTTACCAAAACCAAATCGAGCTAGATACTGCTCAATATAGTCGATCCCCATATCATGTGCTAGGTCGTAGAAGTAGACGTCACAAGATTCAATAATAGCTTTATCGAGGTCAGTTTTACCATGCCCCCGTCTCTTCCAATCACGATATTTGTGTTTGTACCCTTTAAGTTGATACCAACCTCTGCACTCTGTACTATGTTCTGGTTTGCGCTGTCGGCCCTCTAATCCAGCTAGAGCCATTAGAGGCTTTACTGTAGATCCTGGTGGATATTGACCGTGTAGAAAGCGGTTAAAGAGAGGTCTGTATTTTGAGTTGATTAACTCATTATACTGTTTACTACTAATTCCATTTACAAATAAGTTGGCATTAAAAGATGGTTTACTGAGCAGCGCAAGGATCTCTCCATTTTTTGGGTTTAGTGCAACTAGTGCTCCGCGCTTATCACCCATAGCTTTGTCTGCAATAGCTTGCAGAGAGCTATCTATGGTTATGAAAATATCATCGCCAGATGTGGGTGGAGTCTCCTCCATTAGACGGATAGTAGTTCCTACGACATTAGTTTCAACTTGGCGTACCCCAGGGGTACCATGTAGTATATCTTCATAGTATAGTTCAACTCCAGTTTTACCAATATGTTCTGTGCTAGCATAGGTGAGAGTATTAATATTTTTAAGCTCCTTCTCATCTATTCTTCCAACATATCCAATTAGATGTGAGGTTAGAGTATAGAGTGGGTAGTGGCGAATTTGACGGTGCTGAATTGATACTCCTGGAAATTTATGACGGTTTACTTCAAATCTAGCAACCTCTTTATGGGTGAGTGAGAAGCGTAGAGGTACAGAAATAATACGCCGTGAGCGATTTCTCTCTTTGAAAAAACGGGTAACATCATCATCGCTAAATTGAATGATGGGTTTTAGACGCTCTATAGTGTCAACTGTATCTACACCCTTTACAGAAATTATCTCCAGTCTAAACTCTGTCTTATTAGTAGCTAGTAGAACTCCGTTTCGATCATATATGTTGCCGCGAGTTGGCGGGGTAGATCTAGTGTGAAGACGGTTATTGTCAGAGAGAGTCTGGTAGGTGTCGTGTTCTATAATTTGTAGTGTAAATACTCGCAGTGCTAACAGTATGATTAAAAATATAGTGAAACTAGCCGCAAACTTTGCACGCTCACGAAAGAGTTGAGTCTCATAGCTGTGGTTCTTTAAGTGAGGAAGCACTGAAGATAACCCTATGAGCGAGTTTTAGTGAAACTATCAGCCACTAAAAATAGTGGAATCCAGAGTAGTGGAGTAGTTATAGCTGGAGCCCAGAATAGAGCAATATCTATTGTCTCCATAATTGGCATAGTATCAGTAAACTCTCTAACTATCCACTCTATGGTGATGTTTAGAGTGGTTATAGATGTGATGGTTATAAGTTGTAACAGTATGGTGGAGACAAGTAGTCGTTGTTGAAATTTAAGTGCAATAAAGCTAGTCATAGCAAACATCAGTGCGTGTAGACCGAGATAAGATCCAGTTATTACATCTACTACTATACCTAATAACCAACTGCGAATAACTCCACTATGTTTTGGTGAGAAGATAGATATGTATAGTATAAAGAGAGGAACCCAATGGGGGCGAAGTGGGCGAAGCCACTCTGGCAGCGGAAAGATCGTCAGTGCCATTAGTGTTATGAGTAAGATAGAGAGTGCTCCAGTATCTCTCTGCTGCTGTTTTTTCATTATTATAATATCTCTATTTATCTATGGGCCAAATTAGTAGAAGATAGCGCCCACTTGCTAGGTCTGCAGTAGGGGTCACGCTTACAGTGGCAAATATCTCATTTTCAGAGTTCTCAATAGAGTTGACAGTTCCAACAGGATATCCAAAAGGGAATTTGTCTCCAAGACCTGAGGTGAGTAGCTGATCACCAACAGTTATGTCACTGCCGTTTGCGACAAAGTTCAGCTTTAACCTATTAGAGTTTCCAGTTCCAGATACTATTGCACGAACTCCGTTGCGTTGATTCTGTACTGGAATAGATTGATTCGGCGATGATATAAGTAGAGCTGTACTAGATTTTGGGCTAACTCTAGTGATCTGTCCCATAACCCCGTTTCCATCTATTAGAAGTTGTCCCTCATAAACTTGATCATCACTTCCTTTGTTGAGAATTATCTCCTGATTAAATGAGTCGAGATCTATAGATACTATCTCCGCAATAACTACCTTCTCATCTCCGTAGCTATAGGATGCCTTAAGAAGTTTGCGCAGGTGATCGTTTGAGTACTCAATAGCAGCTTGTTGCTGCAGTTTCTGTTTAAGAAGAATATTTTTCTTATGTAAGCTCGCATTCTTCTCCTGTAGAGTTCGCGTCGATACTGTTTTTTCAGAGACCCAGTCGAGTAGAGATATTGGAAACTCTACTACCTGCTGGAGTGGATAGACCAGCCACTCCATACGCTCTCTAAAAGAGTGCGATTTATCTAAGTTATGGTCAATGGAGATAGTTGCAATTGATAATAGAGTGACAAAAACTATTCTTAAATTAAGAGCTATGCTCCCGCGTATCTCCTGCTGATCTGGTCGGTTGCTAGTTATCACCTGTAGCGTATCACCTGAAGTATGTTTGAGTGTCTACAAGAAATTATGGGAGCCGCTATCAATCATCTCCAAGGCACGACCACCACCTCTAGCAACACAGGTTAATGGATCTTCTGCGATAGCTACAGGCAGCCCAGTCTCTTCAGTTAAAAGACGATCTAGGTCATGCAGTAGAGCTCCACCACCAGTTAAGACCATCCCTTTTTCCGAGATATCACCAGCTAATTCTGGAGGCGTCTCTTCTAGAGCTTGTCTAACTGCTTTGATAATTTCAGAGAGTGGTTCTTGGAGAGACTCTAGAATTTCATTACTATTTACAGTGAATGCACGAGGTACACCCTCTGCAATATTGCGTCCACGCACCTCGATCTCTTTTATCTCATTACCTGGGAAAGCACTACCTATCTCCATCTTTATTCTTTCAGCAGTTGCTTCACCAATCAGAGTTCCATAATTTCTTCTTACATAGCTGAGAATAGCATCATCAAAGCGATCGCCACCAACGCGAGCGGATGCAGAGTAGACAACACCATTAAGAGAGATAACCGCAACCTCCGTAGTGCCACCACCAATATCTACAACCATTGAACCACCAGGCTCATCTACTGGTAAGCCTGCGCCAATTGCTGCTGCCATAGGTTCTTCAATAAGATAGACTTCACGAGCACCAGCCCCTTCTGCAGACTCTTTAATAGCTCGTTGCTCAACTTGAGTAGCGCCACAGGGGACACATACTAAAACTCTAGGGCTCGGTTTTAGGAATCTATTTTCATGCACTTTATGGATAAAGTGCTGCAACATCTTTTCAGTGATATTGAAGTCGGCGATAACTCCATCTTTAAGTGGTCGAATCGCCTTTATATTTCCTGGAGTTCGCCCCAGCATATTTTTAGCTTCTACCCCAACAGCAACAATCTCTTTACCACCATGTCCATCACTGCGTACTGCAACAACAGATGGTTCATTAAGGATAATACCTTTGTCACGCACATACACCAATGTATTTGCTGTTCCTAAGTCTATTGAGAGGTCATTTGAGAAAAAACCGAATAAGCGTCCAAACATCGTTATATATACCTTTTGCCTGTTATACAACAGCCCCTCTTTAATGTTAAATTAATGATGGAGGTTAGTTGTAATATTAAATTTTAAATGTTGATCATATAGAGCTCTTACTTATGAGCTATAATATCTAGTAACTTTAACAGGCGAGATATAAAATGTCACTAAAAAAAACAGATGTGGAAAAAATAGCCCACCTTGCTCGACTCTCTCTAGATGAGGAGGCGATACCAGGTTATGCTGACGACCTCTCAGGAATTCTCTCATTAGTAGAAGAGATGAATGAGGTGAATACAGATGGAGTGGAACCATTAGCGCATCCGCATGATGCAGTGCAGCGGTTGCGTTCCGATCAGGTCTCAGAGGAAAATCAACGAGAGTTGCTCCAACAGAACGCTCCTCAAATAGATTCAGGACTATTTCTTGTTCCTAAGGTGATTGAATAATGGGTGACAGTAATTTGAAAAATAGTACACTTACAGAGCTCTCAGCTCTATTGCAAAAAAAAGATATATCTAGTGTTGAACTTACCAGCTACTATTTAGAGCGTATCAAGCGGCTAGATGGGGGAGAAGGCGGACTTAATAGTTTTATATCTGTGACTGAGGAGCACGCTCTTAAACAGGCAGCAGCTGCAGATGCTAAGCTGGCAGCAGGAGGTGCAGGTCTATTAACTGGGCTTCCAATTGCGCATAAGGATATATTCTGCACTAAAGGTATTCGTACCTCCTGCGGCTCTAAAATGCTAGATAATTTTATCGCTCCATACAGCGCAACAGTTGTTGAGAAGATGGAAAGTGATGGATTAGTAATGCTGGGTAAAACCAATATGGATGAGTTCGCTATGGGATCATCCAACGAAAATAGTTTCTACGGGGCAGTTAGTAATCCTTGGAGTAGAGATCGAGTTCCTGGAGGATCTTCTGGAGGCTCAGCAGCAGCGGTTGCGGCTCGAATAACTCCAGCAGCAACAGGCACAGATACTGGAGGATCGATTCGTCAACCAGCAGCACTGTGTGGAATTACTGGTTTGAAACCAACTTATGGCAGAGTTTCACGCTGGGGAATGGTTGCGTTTGCCTCCAGTTTAGATCAAGGTGGAGTATTAACCCAGAGCGCAGAAGATGCAGCACTACTTCTCAACTCAATGGCTGGTTTTGATCCTAAAGATTCTACCAGTATGGATAGAGAGCTTCCTGATTTTAGCGCAGAGCTAAACAATTCACTGGAAGGGGTTAAGGTTGGACTGCCTAAAGAGTATTTTGAGGATGGGATGGATGCAGGTGTTGCCAAAGTAGTTGAAGAGGCGATTGAGACATATAAAAGTATGGGGGCAGAGATGGTTGAAATTGAACTTCCCAACTCAGGACTTGCCGTACCAACTTACTATGTTTTAGCGCCAGCAGAGTGCTCATCTAACCTCTCTCGTTTTGATGGGGTGCGTTATGGTTACAGATGCGATGACCCGAAAGATCTGGAAGACCTCTATAAACGCTCTCGTGGTGAGGGCTTTGGTGAAGAGGTTAAGCGAAGAATTATGATAGGAGCGTATGTGCTGTCTGCAGGATATTATGATGCATACTATCTTAAAGCACAACGGATGCGTCGCCTGATTAGTGGTGACTTCCACTCGGCCTTTGAGAAGGTTGATGTGATTATGGGGCCAGTAACTCCAACCACAGCTTTTCGTCAAGGCGAGAAGTCTGACGATCCAGTAACAATGTACCTCTCCGACATTTACACCATTGCAGTTAATCTTGCAGGGCTTCCAGGGATATCTATTCCTGCTGGATTTAGTGATGGAATGCCAGTTGGATTGCAATTAATAGGAAACCATTTTGCAGAGTCAAAACTGCTAAATTTGGCACATCAATATCAGCAGAGAACAGGATGGCATAGAGAGTTGCCATCTAATATAGAATAGTGAGGAATTGAGTAATGAAATGGGAAATAGTGATTGGGCTGGAGATTCATGCGCAGCTCGCAACAAATACAAAAATATTCTCTGGAGCAGCAACAGCATTTGGAGCAGAACCAAACACCCAAGCCTGCGCTATTGACTTAGCTATGCCGGGAGTGCTACCAGTTTTAAATCAAGAAGCAGTTCGGATGGCGACTAAGTTTGGTGTAGCTATTGATGCGAAGGTCGCAAACCGTTCAGTGTTTGCTCGTAAAAACTACTTCTATCCAGACCTCCCAAAGGGGTATCAGATTAGCCAGATGGACCTTCCTATTGTGGGAGTTGGCGAACTTGAGATCGACCTTAAAGATGGCACTACTAAAATCATAGGTATTACTCGCGCCCATCTTGAAGAGGATGCAGGTAAATCACTCCACGAAGATTATGAAGGGAAGAGTGGAATAGATCTTAATCGTGCAGGTACTCCGTTACTAGAGATTGTATCTGAGCCAGATATTCGCTCGTCTGCTGAAGCGGTTGCGTATGCAAAGAAGATCCACTCTCTAGTTCAATATTTAGAGATCTGTGATGGCAATATGCAGGAAGGATCATTTCGTATGGATGTTAATATCTCACTGCGTCCAGAGGGGCAGAAGGAGTATGGTACTCGTGCTGAAATTAAAAACTTAAACTCTTTCCGCTTTATGGAGAAGGCGATAGCTTATGAGTTTGATCGGCAAGCAGATATTTTAGAAGATGGTGGCTCAGTGAAGCAAGAGACTCGACTCTTTGATGTTGATAAAGGTGAAACTAGATCAATGCGCTCTAAAGAGGAGGCGAACGACTATCGATACTTCCCCGATCCAGATCTACTCCCTTGTGACCTTAGTGACGAGTATATTGAGTCAGTTCGCAAAGATCTTCCAGAACTACCTAATGAGAAGCGTCACCGTTTTATAACCCACTTAGGTTTGAGCACGTATGATGCAGCAACCTTAACTGGTAGTCGTGAATTGGCAGACTATTTTGAAGCAGTAGCCAAAGCCTCTGGTGATCAATATAAGCTCTCCGCAAACTGGGTAATGGGCGAACTCTCAGCTGCACTTAATAAAGATAGTATCTGTTTGGCAGACTCTCCAGTATCTGCAGAGTTGTTAGGAGGAGTGGTTAAAAGAGTAGCAGATGATACAATCTCTGGAAAGATCGCAAAGCAGGTGTTTGAGGCGATGTGGGCTGGAGAAGGTGATGCCGACACTATTATCGATAAAAAAGGGCTAAAACAGATAACAGATAGTGGAGCTATTGAATCCATCGTTGATGAGGTGATCTCCGCAAATCCAGATCAAGCAGAGCAGTTCAAAGCTGGTAAAGAGCAGTTGCTAGGATTCTTCGTCGGGCAGGTTATGAAGGCATCTAAAGGGCAAGCAAATCCTGGTCAGGTCAATAAAATTTTACGCGACAAGTTAAGGTAGAGTAAATAGATTCGCTAAATATATGCTCTTGAGATATATATATTGTGAATATATTATATTTTAAAAGGGAATACGACTACCGATAGTGATGAATGGAATGAGTTCTAAAAGGGTATGACTAGTAAGCGCAGTAACCGCTGGGAGTGGAGTCTGTTGCGCCTTCTCTCTCTTGCGGGGCTGTTTCTACTGTTTCCAGTCTTTCTGATTCTATCCTTCTATTATGTCGATAAGAGCGCGGAGCTGGGGAGGGTTGAGCAGCAAGTGCGCGCTACTCAATTTATTGAGCCAGCACTCAATCTACTTCGTGATGTTGCTTATCACCGTGGACTCTCTAACATTTATCTTCACCATACCACAGATAAAAGGAGTGAGGCACAGTGGGATGAGATTACTGCACTTTCAAAAAAAATAGAGAGTAATGTTAGAGGGTTGGAGCAACTCTCTGCCTTACTTGTTGTAGAGTGGTCTGGGAAGTATACAGCTATTGAGAGTAGTGTAGGGCGAGTTAGAGATATTTGGAATGAACTACCAATTGTGCAGGGTAGTTTCTCTCATAAACAGGTTCTTAAAAACTTTCAGCAGCATAGTGACCTACTTCAATACATTATAATTTTACTCTCCTCTCTAGAGCGGGAGGGCGATCAGCTCTCAGCATTGAGTCGTGTGATACTTCAAAAAATACCGATTATGGTGGAGGATGTGGGGCAGATGCGCGGACTTACCGCAGGTTATTTGATCCATGCCCAAGAAAATAATATGGAGACACTGTTGAGTCGAGAGGAGGTTTTCTATCGAACTCAAAAACATCTAGCTCTGATCTCGCGGGATTTCACTGATCTGCGTAATTTATTGGAGCGCACATTGGAGGATAACCAGCATCTAGATAATTTTATTCCCCTGCTGTTTGAGCTGGTAAATTCTATGCAAGAGGAGAAGGATTTAATTCAGTGGGATATTTTAGAGGCTGATAAATTGGAGTTGTCAGCAGAGGAGTTTTTTCAGCAGAGTACGCATACTATTGATACGCTTTTAGAGTTAGGTGAGCAGATAAAGAGTCATTATCGACATCATCTTGATGAGCGTTTATCTGAGGTGAAACGCAAGCAGGGTGGGGTTATTATATTTTTACTGATGGTAACACTAGTATCTCTGATACTTGCCAGTAGTGTTGCTCGTTATATGTTGAATGGATTAAAGCAGGGGATGAAATTTATTGATGGGTTGGGCGATGGGGAGTATCAGCAAAAAATTGATACCCAACTATCTGGAGAGATTGGTGAGATGATGCGCTCTATTCAGTATGCTCAACAATACCTTCATCGTACAGAGATAAAATCAGTTGCGGCTCTCAATAGAGTTGAAGAGCAAGAGCAGTTTATGGAGAATCTGACCAATAATATGCAGAATGGAGTGTATGCTTTAGATGCACAGGGGTTGCTCAATTTTATAAATCCAGCAGCTGAACAGATGTTGGGCTACTCTGCTGAGGAGTTGCTGGGGAAAAATATTCATCAAATGATCCACGCTCACCAACCTGATGGTGTTTTTCTAGAGGTTGAAGAGTGTCCTGTCCACCAAGCTATTATACGAGGGGATAAATATCAAATTGAACGAGACTGGTTTATATGTAAAGATAAAACTTTTTTGCCTGTAGAGTTCAATACAGCACCGCTACTTAAGCAAGGATTAATTGTTGGTTCTGTTGCAGTTTTTCATGATATAACTCCTCGTCTGGAGATGGAGAAACAGCTCCAGCAAGCTGTGCATAGTGCTGAACTTTCCCAAGAAGTAGCTGAGAATGCGAATAGATCAAAAAGTGATTTTTTAGCTAATATGAGTCATGAAATTCGTACCCCAATGAATGCTATTATTGGAATGGGACATCTGGCTCTGCAGACTGACTTAGATCCGAAGCAGCGAGGATATATGAGTAAAATTCAGCACGCTGCTAATTCGTTACTCCGTATTATTAATGATATTTTGGACTTTTCTAAAATCGAGGCTGGCAAGTTAGATATTGAGATGACCAATTTTCATCTAGATGAGGTGGTGGATAATTTAGACCATCTATTGGCAGTGAGAAGTAGAGAGAAAGGTGGTATTGAGGTGCTCTTCTCGGTGGATCCTGCAGTGCCTAATGAGCTGGTTGGAGATCCTCTGCGTCTAGGGCAGGTGTTAATTAACTTGGCGAGTAACGCAATTAAATTTACCAAAGAGGGAGAGGTGGTAGTAAAAGTATCTCTACTGCAAAAGAGTACAAATGGCGAGGTGGTGTTGCAGTTCTCCGTAAAAGATGATGGTATTGGAATGAATCAGGCACAACTCTCTAAACTGTTCACTCCATTTACTCAAGCTGATAGTTCGACTACCCGTAAGTATGGAGGAACAGGGTTGGGTTTAACGATTAGTAAGCAGTTGGTTGAGGCGATGGGTGGAGAGATAAAAGTTGAGAGTCAAGAGGGGGCAGGGAGCACCTTCTCTTTTACTGCACAGTTTGCACTTCACGCAGAGGTTAATCTGGAGAGAAGATCTCTGTCTACTCCACTTGAATCAGAGCAAGATCTAGGAATGGAGCAGGTGGCTGATATTCAGGGAGCGCGTATTCTGCTGGTTGAGGATAATGAGGTGAACCAGATGGTTGCCATAGAGATGTTGGAGATGGCAGGACTTGTAGTGGAAGTTGCTAATAATGGACAAGAGGGGGTTGAGGCTATTGATAACTCATTGCAAGAGGAGAGTCCATTCGATGCTGTTTTGATGGATATTCAGATGCCGGTTATGGATGGGTATGAGGCAACTCGTACTATTCGTAATAATCCGTTACTTGCAGAGTTACCAGTGATTGCAATGACTGCAAATGCGATGGTGCAAGATAGAGAAGAGGCTGCATCCGCAGGTATGGTTGACCATATAGCCAAGCCGTTTGATCCTGTTAAGTTATATGAAGCACTGAAACGCTGGGTCATCAAGAGAGGGCATCACTACTCATCTAATAAAAATATCACTTCACTGAATGAGGTTACTTCATCTCTTGCTAGCTTTACAGGTGAGTGGATTGATCTGGAGCAGGGGTTGAGTATGGTCAATGGTAAGGTATCACTCTATCTTAATATACTTCGCACCTTTCAGAGTGGTAACGCTAATTTTGGTGGAGAGATTAG
>JABHVM010000023.1 GCA_018658305.1 Thiotrichales bacterium
AATGCATGAGCTCTCAATCTGCTACTCGATACTCTCGCAGGTAGAGACGATTGCAAAACAGAAAGGGGCAATTTCAGTCTCATTGGTCAATCTGCAGATAGGGCCTCTCTCTGGCGTAGAGTCACTGCTACTTAAAAATGCATGGCATATTGCCTCTGCCAACACTATTGCAGCTAGTGCCAGATTAAAGATTGAGGAAATTCCAGTTAAGGTTCGCTGCACAAGCTGTCATCTAGAGAGCAACGCAACGATCAATTCCATGCGCTGTGCCCACTGCGGTGAGTGGCGCACCCAACTCATCAGCGGTGACGAAATGCTGTTACGAACTATTGAGCTTGAGAGAGAAGAAAATACAACAGAGAAAACATTATTTAAGGAGCGTGAACATGTGTGATACCTGTGGCTGTAATGTAACCCCCGGAAATGAACATCTAATCAGTGGTGAAGCAGTGGAGGTGCTGCGTAGTCTGCTCCATGAAAACGATCACCAAGCCAACCATAATCGTTCCCACTTTAAGAAACATCAGGTGTTGGCGATCAACCTGATGTCCTCCCCTGGAAGCGGTAAAACTGCACTATTAGAAGCAACTATTGATGCACTAGGTGATAAATTCAAGATAGGAGTGGTCGAGGGAGATCTTGAAACAGAGAATGATGCAGAGCGAATTCGTAACAAAGGAGTGCCTGCCGTACAGATTTCAACTGGAAGCGCTTGTCACCTCGATGCCCATATGGTGCATGATGCACTGCACCAGATTAAACTAGATGATCTAGATATTTTATTTATTGAGAATGTTGGCAACTTGGTCTGCCCAGCCAGTTTTGATCTTGGACAGCACCGCAACATCACCCTACTTTCTGTTACGGAGGGAGATGACAAACCAGCAAAGTATCCTGTTATTTTTCGTGCAGCAGATCTAATGTTACTGACAAAAACCGACCTCCTCCCTTATCTCGATGACTTTGAACCTGCCAATGCAGAGCGGTATCTGCGGGAGCTTGCTAATCCAGCGGTGATGATATCGCTCTCAGCAAAAAATGGAAGCGGAATAAGTGAGTGGACTGCATGGTTAGAGAGTGAGCTCTCCCACTATCGATCTGAACATAAGAAGTTATGATCAGCGATGGAGCAATCACCATTAGTTTGAATAAAGCTGGCGTCTCTATTCACTCTAATCGCCCTATTCACGCCTCTAATATTTTTGAGGGCAAAACTGTTACAGAGACACTGCAGACACTCCCTCTCCTCTTTAGTGTCTGCGGTCAGGCACAAAGTGTTGCAGCACAACGGGCATGTGAAAGTATTGCCAACATCATTCCTGACCCTCTTCAAGAGATAACAAGAGAGAGAATCGTTGCACAGGAGACTATTCGTGAACATTGCTGGCGAATACTTCTCGGATGGGCAGCACTAGTTAAGCAGACGCCTGAGCAGAAAAGTATGGCGCTACTTCTCTCAACTCAGCAGCACTACCTAAAACATATCAACCATTCAAAACCTACTGATAACGGTAACTATGACAATGACAGCACCACCATTAAGAGAATTCTAAATAAAAAGATTTTTGGCATACCGACTGAGGAGTGGTTATCCATTGCTGACATTTCTCAGTTTGAAGAGTGGTTGAAGATTAAAAACATTACTGTTGCAACTGAAATGTTAAACTTTATCCAGCAATCTGGGTGGAACAATTTAGGTAGCTGTCGCTCTCAACCTCTTCCCACAATATTATCCAGCGAGCGCCTAACGAGATTGATGGAGAATCCTCTCTACATTGAGCAACCGCTCTGGGATGGAGAACCGTGTGAATCTACCCCACTGACTCGTATCCACAGCCCATTAGTCGAGACACTAAAAGAAAATTATGGCAATGGACTAATAGTACGCCAAGTTGCTCGCCTGGCTGAGCTTGCTCAATTGGTAATAGGGATGGATAAAACACCATCAACGGTTGACTCAACGCCTAAAAATATAGGCGAAATAGGAAGCGGAATCGGTCGTGCTCAAGCAGCACGTGGCGAACTTATTCATCATGTAAAAATTGATGAAAAAGAGGGCAAAGAGATTATTAAAAAATATCAGATTCTCGCTCCAACTGAGTGGAATTTTCATCCAGAAGGGGTGGTTGCTGCCTCACTTAAAACTTTAAACATGAAATCCCCAACAATTTTTGAAGAGGCAACACTCATAATAGGTGCAATTGACCCATGTGTAGCCTACAATCTGAAATATAAATAGGAGCTGTAAAAATTATGTGCCTTGCGTTACCAGTAAAAGTTGTGGAGTTTGATAGCAAAAGTGATACGGCTATTGTCGATCTCAACGGGGTGCGTAAAAAGATCTCACTTGCCTTAGTTGAAGAGGTAAACATAGGAGACTACCTGCTGCTCCATGTAGGCTATGCTCTGAGTAAGATCGACACTAAAGAGGCAGAGAGAACACTAGCACTCTTTGCAGAAAGTGTTATAGAGGGAGAAAATATAGATATGGAACCATTTAGATGAAATATGTCGATGAATTTCGCTCTGGCGAACTGGCAAAAAACATCTCTGCCAAGATCAAGGCTGCAGTAGATCCGGAACGCAGCTACAACCTAATGGAGTTTTGTGGTGGGCACACCCACGCCATCTTTCGTTATGGGATACAAGATTTAATGCCCGACAATATCCACTTCATACACGGTCCTGGCTGTCCAGTTTGCGTTCTCCCCACTAGCAGAATTGATCAGGCACTTTATCTGCTTGAACATAACGACATCATTCTCTGCAGCTACGGTGATCTACTTCGTGTACCCGCAACAGACGGCAAGAGTCTGCTTAAGGCAAAAGCAGGCGGTTCAGATGTGCGGATGGTCTACTCCACTCAAGATGCATTGAAAATTGCCAGAGATAATCCTGACAGGGAGGTGCTATTTTTTGCGATCGGCTTTGAGACCACCACCCCCGCCAGTGCTATCGCTATTCAACAAGCAGCTGATGAAGGGTTGAAAAACTTCACCCTCTTCTGTAACCATGTGCTTACCCCCGCCGCCATTCAAAATATTCTTGAATCACCAGAAGTACGAGAAATTGGAAGTGTCTCGATTGATGGATTCTTTGGTCCCTCTCATGTGAGTGCCATTATTGGAAGTCGCCCCTATGAGTTTTTTGCAGAAGAGTTTCAACGTCCAGTCGTGATTGCTGGCTTTGAACCACTGGATGTAATGCAATCTACACTCATGTTAATTCATCAAATTAATGAGGACCGTTTTGAGGTAGAGAATGAGTATGGCCGAGTCGTGACCAGAGATGGCAACCAAAAAGCTCAAAAGCTCGTTGCGGAGACATTTGAACTGCGCCCACTCTTCGAGTGGCGTGGACTAGGAGAGGTGCCTTATAGTGCACTTCGCATCAGAGAAAAATATAAGGTATTTGATAGTGAGCAACGCTTTAACATTCCTAAACTACACTCTAAAGAGATCAAAGGGTGCGAATGCCCCACTATTTTACGCGGTGCAAAACGCCCAACAGATTGCAAACTATTTGGTACAGTCTGCTTCCCAGAAAACCCAATGGGATCTTGCATGGTCTCCTCCGAGGGGGCTTGTGCCGCTTACTGGAGCTACGGGAGATTTAGAGAGTGATCAAAAAAATTATCTTCATGCTAATAATTTTGTTTATTGCAGTACTCGGGAAACTGATGAATGGATGGGGCGCATCTCGCAACCTTCCTCGATTAATAATTGGAATGGAAATGGTGCTATGCGATGAGATTGCACTAACCATAGCTACAACGGGAAAAAAGAGTGGCATTTTCAATTCATCTATTTTCTCAGCTATCGTCATTATGGCAATTGCCACTTCACTGAATTGGTCCTCCCTTCTAAATTCGCAATTTAAAGAAATATATTAAAGAGACAAACTTATGCCCCAACCCAGAAATATTTACAATCGCCCACTTGATCTTAAAAATGGCACCATTGATATGAGCCATGGTAGTGGTGGAAGAGCAATGGCACAGCTTATTGAAAAATTATTTATTCGCTATTTCGATAACGAACTACTTCGCCAAGGAGATGATCAAGCAACATTTAACATCCCATCTGGAAGAATGTCAATCAGCACAGATGGGCATGTAATCTCTCCTCTCTTCTTTCCAGGTGGAGATATTGGGTCACTCTCTATTCATGGCACTTTAAATGATGTCTCCATGTCGGGAGCAAATCCACTCTATCTTTCAGCTGGATTTATTATTGAAGAAGGGTTCCCATTAGCAGATCTAGAACGTATCGTAAAATCGATGGGAGAAGCTGCTAGAGATGCTGGAGTTGCTGTGGTGACAGGTGACACTAAGGTGGTTGAGCGTGGAAAGGGGGATGGTGTTTTTATCACCACGACCGCAGTCGGTACAATTCCTGAAGGGGTAAATATATCAGGTAATCGTGCAACACCTGGAGATTGTATTTTAGTCAGTGGAACGATAGGTGATCATGGCGTAGCGATTCTCTCTAGCCGAGAGAATCTGGAATTTGAGACAACACTTCAATCTGACTCGGCCGCACTCCACACACTGATTGCTAAGATGGTAAAGCGGGTTCCCAATATTCATTGCCTACGTGATCCAACTCGCGGAGGGGTGGCTACTACTCTTAATGAGATATCTCAACAGTCTAAGGTTGGAATGCGTATTGAAGAGAACCAACTTCCCATTCACCCTGCTGTCCATGCAGCGTGTGAACTTCTCGGACTAGACCCTCTCTATGTTGCCAATGAAGGGAAGTTAATCTGTATCTGTGCAGAGGAGAATGCACCTACTCTGCTAGAACTAATGCGCAGCGACCCTCTTGGAAGGGAAGCTGCAATCATTGGTGAGGTAACCAAAGATCCAAACTCTTTCGTTGAGATGAACACTACACTCGGTGGCAGCCGTATCATAGACTGGTTAGTCGGAGAACAACTTCCTAGGATCTGTTAAGACTCACAAGTTACGCTCAATAAACTCACGGACAAAAGATTCTGATTTTGCTCCGTGAAAACGGTCAACCTCTTCGCCATCCTTGATCGCAATTACTGTTGGAAATCCTTTAGCCCCATAACGCCCTGCGATCTTCATATTTTCATCTTCTGCCTCTATCTTTGCTAGAGTAAAAACATCATTATACTCAGCACTTAACCGATCTAATATAGGCTCTAAAACACGGCATGGTCCGCACCACTCTGCACTAATATCAAGAATTACAAGTTGATGTGAGGAGCTCTCGATAACCTCTTTTTCAAAGTTATCTATATCGACTCTAACTGTCATTGTGGGCAACTAAAATATAATATCTAAAATTGAAATATCTTAGAATGTATCTTTCAACGCATCTCTACGCTTACCACCTATGCGTTCACTCTCCGCCTCATCAGCATCAGGATTGATTAGAGCACAGTAGTTATCACCAAAGCCCTCTCCATCCATACGGCGGTAGATGTAATCAATAGCCATATTCTCATCTGCATGCAGATTTTCTGCTCCGATATGTCCAAATAGTCCAGTACGGTGCATAACTTGATAGATCTGTCTCTTGAGTCCACTAAATACTAAGGTAATCTCATTATCTTCTAAACGAGTAACCAACTGATGAATTATCTCTTCTCCAGAGGCATCTAACCCATTAATAGCATCACCTACTACCAACACGAACTGCACATCTGGGCGCTCAACTAGAGCTTCCAAAATAGCCTCTTCAAAAAATGCAACATTGGCAAAATAGAGTGAACCATCAAAACGGAGTACGACTATGCGTTTATCCTGTGGTAGATCATGCACACCAATATCGCGTAGAGTGCCGTCTGCATAACGCCCAAGAATGGCTACACGAGGCTTCATAGTGCTATATAGATAGAGTCCCAAGGCGAGCAACGCTCCGATCATAATACCTTTATCAAGGTGAGGTGCAAATCCAATAGTAGCTACAAAAGTAACAACAGAGGCGATACCATCACTCTTATTTGCTAACCACGCATGCTTAAATGCCTTAAAGTTTATCAGTCCAACTACAGCCATCATAATTACTGCCGCTAGTACAGCTTTAGGAAGGTGATATAGTAGTGGAGTTAAAAATAGTAAGGTAACTAACACTAATGCTGCAGTGTATACCGAAGACATTCCTGTTTTTGCACCAGCATTTAGGTTAACAGCCGAACGCGAGAAGGATCCACTAGCCGGGTATGCCTGCGAGAAGCTGCCCACAATATTTGCAAGTCCCTGTCCAATAAGCTCCTGATTTGGATCTATGCGATCTTTAGTTTTAGCAGCCATCGCCTTAGCAATAGAGATCGCCTCCATAAATCCAACTAGAGAGATAACAACGGCACTAGAGAGTAAAATACCAAGCACATCCCAATTAATAACTGGAACCTGCATAGTTGGCAATCCCTCAGGAATCTTTCCAACAACTGCTCCGCCCATCTTTTCAGAAAAATCGATATACCAACTTAAAATTGTAGTTGCCACTACTGCCATCAACACTCCTGGCAGTTTTGGGATAAACTTTTTAGTTCCCATCATAATTACAAAGGCTAGAACTCCCATCCCCAAAGTCTCTAAATGAGTTGAGCTCAACTGCTCAACTACCCCCCAAATATCTCCCAAGAAGAAATCACTACGATCTTTCTCTACCCCAAATATCTTATTTAGTTGTGACAGACCAATCACCATAGCTGCAGCATTTGTAAACCCTACAATAACTGGATGAGATAAAAAGTTTACAATCACTCCAAGCTTTAACGCCCCTAATGCCAGTTGGAAGAGACCAACTAGGAGTGCCAACATAACTGCTAATGGAACATAAAACTGAACTAACTGATCCTGAGTCATTGCATCTATACTAGTTATACCTGCAGGTAGGGAGTGGTTAAGAGCAGAACCAACTGCCACCGCAGTCAGAAGTGAAACCACCGCAACAGGACCAGTTCCGAGCTGCTTAGATGATCCCCAAAGGGCTGCGATCATAACTGGCAAGAAAGAGGCATAGAGTCCAAAATATGGCGGTAGTCCAGCCAATTGCGCATATGCCATTGATTGCGGTATCAAAACTAGGGCAACTGTAAGCCCAGCAATAAGGTCAGAACGAATTGTCGCCCCACTCATTGGGAACCAGTTTAGAAATGGGAGAAAGCGCTTGATCAGTTCCATAGATACCTTTAATACATTTTGATTTAGTGTTTATACTTACTTCGATTTAGTGTGTGCGCTGAAAAGAATAGTGAATACCATCACGAAACAGCTTAAATCGGTGCAATATTTTAACATATAGCACATTAATTATCAAGCTGATTTTAAATTGTAGTATAATTTAGAGCAATGAGAAACCACACTAAATCTAAATTAACCATCTCCAGACTAATTTTAGGAGTAGCAGTTACGAGCTTGATTACTGGTTGCACTACAGCACTTTCGATTATGCCAGAGAATCCTCCTCCAGAGATGGTAGTTCCTGAACTATGGAGTACAGAGCATAACTCAACTGTCGAATCAATTAACAATAGTTGGTTTGGTGAACTAAACTCACCTCCACTAGAGAATCTCATAAATGAGGCTCTTCAGCATAATCAAGAGATCCAAATTGCAAATCTCACCTGGAGAGCAGCAGAGCAGAACGCACTAATTACAGGCACTAACACCAACCTAAAGTCAGAACTTGGGGTCAGTGGAAAGCGGGTACAGACACTCTCCTCTACCAACAAAAAAGTTTTTACCACGACTCACTCTCTAGATCTCTCAACTAGCTGGGAGATGGATCTCTGGGATCGTCTCTCTAAACAGCAACAGGCAGCAGTAGTACGCCAAAAAGCGAGTCATGCAGATCTTGAAGCCGCTCGCTTTTCACTTGCTGCAAAAGTAGCTCGCAGTTGGTTCCGCACTATTGATGCTACTCAGCAGATTAAAATTGCAGAAGAGAGGGTCACGAGCTATGAGCATGCACTTGAGGTAATTACTGCGCGCCAAAGAGTTGGTTTAGTGGATATTTTAGATCTCCACCTCTCCAAAAGTGAAGTAGCTATTGCTGAGGAGAGGTTAGCTAGCAGAGAGATGGAGCAACGAGAGTCAATCCGCACGCTTGAGTCTCTCTTAGGACGCTACCCTGGCGCAGATAAAAAATTAATAGCGAGCTTAACGCAGAATCAGTTATCTATAACAGCGAGCCAGATTCCAAGTGGGCTACCATCACAACTTTTAGAGCGTAGAGCAGATATAGTTGCAAGTAGAGAACGAATGCTTGCTGCTGGATTAGATGCAGAGATTGCAGCTTCTAATCGACTTCCATCATTTTCACTTACTGCTAAAACTGGAACATCAAGTGAAGAGCTTCATAATATTCTAGATTTTAATTACCTAGTTTGGTCACTTATAGGCAATCTAACCCAACCTCTATTCCAACAGGATCGGCTTAAAGCAGAAGAGATGTTAAATAAGATTAAACATCGAGAAGCGTGGTTCAACCACAGTAAAACTCTACTTACCGCTTTTCAAGAGGTAGAGAATGCATTATCTGCTGACAAGTATCAACAGCGCAGAGTAGAAGCTCTAACCAGAGCGGCGAATGAGTCACAAGCAGCCGCCAAGCTAGCGCTATCCCGTTACGAGATTGGATTGAGTGATATCATAACCCTCTTAGACGCCCAACGCCGCTCTTATGATAGAGAGAGTGCTCGCCTCACGGCAATAGCCAAACAGATTGATAACCGCATACTTCTCCACCTTGCTTTAGGTGGAGGATATGTGTAACATACAGGCTTTATATAAACATAAATATTAAATATAATACATCTACACATCTACACATATACAAATAAATCTAAAATTAAAAATATAGATCGAGGAATATAAACTATGAAAACTGTCATCACTACCTTTGCAACAGCCCTAGCTACCCTTCTCTTCCCTGTTATTAGTTTCGCATCTGGTGGTGATAGTGGTGGAGAACGCTTAGATCTAACTGGTGAGACTGTTGGCATTCTTGCTCTTATTATATTCTCACTCTCTTATTTATTAGTTATGACGGAAGAGTTTACCCATCTGCGCAAATCAAAACCAGTACTCCTAGCTGCTGGTGCTATCTGGGCTATAATTGCGGTAGTGTATGCTAATCACGGTATGCCGCACGCTGCCGAGGTAGGGATTCGCCATAACTTCTTAGAGTTTGCAGAGCTGATGCTCTTCTTATTGGTTGCGATGACCTATATTAATGCTATGGATGAGCGACGCATCTTTGATGCACTACGCTCTTGGCTAATTCGCAAAGGATATGGCTTTCGTAAACTATTCTGGTTAACTGGAATCCTAGCCTTCTTTATCTCGCCGATTGCTGATAACCTCACCACAGCTCTACTAATGTGTGCTGTAGTACTTGCGGTCGGAGGAGCCAACAGTAAATTTGTACTGCTTGCTTGTATAAACATTGTCGTAGCTGCCAACGCGGGAGGCGCCTTTAGTCCATTTGGTGATATTACAACTCTGATGGTATGGCAGAAAGGGATTGTTGGATTTGAAACCTTCTTCGCTCTCTTTATTCCATCTGTGGTCAATTTCGTTATTCCTGCATCAATTATGCATTTTGCGGTACCCGATGAGAACCCAACTTCAAGTAATGAAGTTGTAACCATGAAACGAGGCGCAAAACGCATTATATTACTATTTTTATTGACTATCGCAACTGCGGTAAGCTACCACAACTTCTTACATCTACCTCCTGTTATCGGTATGATGACCGGTCTAGCTTATCTTCAGTTCTTTGGCTACTACCTCAAAAAGACTGCGATTAAAGATGTGCCTGATAGTGGTGAACATGGAGAGGATATCGGTGCACTCCCATTTGATGTCTTTAATAATGTTGCCAGATCGGAGTGGGACACCCTTCTATTCTTCTACGGAGTTGTACTAGCCGTTGGTGGTCTCGGCTTTATGGGTTATCTCTCTCTTGCCTCTGAGATTATGTACATTCAGTGGGGCACAAATGAAGCTAACATTATGGTCGGTGTCCTCTCGGCGATTGTAGACAATATTCCAGTTATGTTTGCAGTCCTCACTATGATGCCAGATATGTCTATGGGAGATTGGCTCCTAGTCACATTGACCGCCGGTGTAGGTGGCAGTATGCTATCTATCGGTTCTGCCGCAGGGGTCGCTCTTATGGGGCAGGCTCGTGGCAAGTATACTTTTGTAGGTCACTTAAAGTGGGCACCAGTAATTGCGCTCGGTTACGCTGCCAGCATCTGGGTACACTTCATCGTTAACGAATACTACTTCACTATCCCTGCACTAGGCCCAGCTGCAGGATGATAATAGTTTTGTAGTGCCGATTTTAACCATACTACTGCTGATCCCAATTCTGGGATCTGGCATTATAATGTTTCGTGATGGAAATGAGAGCAGGGCAATAGCCCTGCTCTTCTCTATGCTTACTATAGCTGTAGCTCTAGTACTACTCTACCAGTTTGACTCATCTATCAACCAACTTCAGTTTTCTGAATCGGTAGTCTGGAATGCTCGTATGGGAACATCTTATGCTGTAGGGATAGATGGTATCTCCCTCTCAATGGTTCTACTTGCAACCCTATTGGTGCTGGTCGCTATTTTAGCTTCTGCTGAAATTAAAGAGCGCCGTCGTGGCTACTATGCACTAATACTTGTGCTTGAAACAGCGATGGTTGGAGTTTTTGTGGCTCAAGATTGGGCACTCTTTTATGTATTCTGGGAGATGACCCTAATTCCTCTCTTCTTCTTGATCGACCGCTGGGGTGGTAGAAAACGGAGTATGGCGGCACTCAACTTTGTACTATACACCATGGGTGGATCAGTCTTTATGCTGGTCAGCCTACTAGTTCTATTTGATGCGATGCCAGATCACTCTTTTTCTATGGCTGCAATGGCGGAGACTGCACGCACTCTCCCCTCCTCCACCCAAATATTCCTCTTCCTTGGATTCTTAATTGGATTTGGAGTGAAGATGCCGATATTCCCACTGCATGGCTGGCTTCCGCTTGCTCATGTAGAAGCTCCAGCACCAATTAGCATTTTACTCTCTGGAATACTGTTAAAGATGGGGGCGTATGGACTTATTAGAGTATCCTCCATTTTGCCTGCCGCAGTTAGTGAACTCCAATATCTGTTAATGAGTTTAGCTCTCTTTGGACTAATCTATGGAGGGCTACTTGCTTGGCGCCAGAGCGACCTCAAATCTATGATTGCCTACTCATCTGTAAGCCATATGGGGATTGTTCTGTTTGGAATAAGCACCCTTAACACTACAGGTATGACTGGAGCTGTAGTACAGATGATCGCTCATGGCTTAGTTGCTGGAACACTATTTCTACTTATTGGTCTACTCTATCAACGCACTCATACACGCAACATTAACGACTATAGATCTCTAACAAGAGTTGCCCCTCGCTTTACCCTCTTTACCACTATCGCATTTGTTGCAGCAGTAGGCATTCCAGGCACTGCTGGATTTATCGCAGAGTTCCACGCTATTGTAGGAGGGTTCCAGAGCTGGGGATGGATTACCGCACTACTATCTCTTGGAGTTATCATAAGTGCTGCTTACGCTATACGAACTATCGGGATTCTTTTTACTGGCCCCTCCAGTAGTCGTATGGCTCAAGTTAAAGATCTTAACTTTAGTGAATCCATAGCAGCAGGAATGCTAGTACTCTTAATACTCTGGATTGGACTCTACCCTATTCCAACTTTAGAGCTGATTGGTAACTCTGTACAGAGCACTATTACTGCTGCAGTTGGAGGAGTCAGATAGTGAACCAAACTACTCAACAGATGAGTCGACAACTAATATTAGATGCAATACCTCACTTCGAGCACTTCTTACCAGGACAAGCTCCGATTAAAGATTTTGTTCACCACAACACCCTGCATGGATATCAACATCTCAACTTTCCAGATGCTCTAAAAGCATCGCAAGAACGGACTGGTGCACGAGGTTATGAGCTAGATGAGCGTTATCGAGATTATTTTAAGAGTGGACGCATAAATCTTAGTGATCTTAACTCCTCCCTTGAACAGTGCAATAGTGATAAAGAGTCGCAACTAAATATTGATGAGCCAATTTTTCAGATAGGTAGTAACTCTGGTTCAAAAGAGTTTACACGCAGGGATATATATCTACAGGCTCTAATAAACCCGCTACCCGCTATAACAGCCTGTCAACTCAGCTGGGAGATTGAGGAGAAAAACTGCCTAGATAATTTTCAAGAAGATATCTCGCCAGAAGCTAGAGAAAATATTCTTAAGAGCTCAACTCTACATGGAAAAGAGGCAGAAAAAGATGTAGTAAAAGATCTTTGGAGTGCTATTTTAGAACAGCTTGAACTCCATCATCTTGCTATTCATCCAGAGAGTCTGCTTGATCTTTCAGCTGAAGAGGCTAGTAGATTTAGCAACAGCATCTCCAATGAACTAGGACAGCATAGCCAAGTCAGACAGGAGTCTACTCAACTATTTAATAAACTGGTAGAACGAGTTGGTAAAGATCTGACTCTTAGAGGGCTTATTGACAAAATAAGTGGCAGAGATATTTTAAACAATATTCGTCCGCTGCTAATTCATCAGATAGCAAACTATCTTGATGAGGGAATGTCCGCTTGGCATAGCAATCAACAACAAGATGGGTTCTACCAAGTATGGAGACAGAGTGCTACGCTTGATAGCAGTTGGATTTTTGATGATCTACCAGAGTGGCAAGATGAGTTAGAGATTCTTCCTGATGATGCACTAGATACTATAATAGTAGAGCTCAAACGAATTGGCATTGATGAGTCTCGTTGGGTGAAATATCTTGAAGAGATCGCCTTAGAGATTCCAGGATGGTCTGGAATGTTTCTCTGGAGGCACTTAAATCCTGGCTACAAAAATTTAACTCCAACACGAGTAGAGATGGTTGATTATCTCGCAGTCCACTTAGTGATGGAGCGTCTATTTGCCCAGAGAGTCTGTCGTGAAGAGTGGCAACTTGAAGCCAATCTTGATGTACTACGCTGGTATTTTCATCGTCGTAGCTCTGAGTTCTATGTGCGTTACCATCTCTTTAACGGAAAGCTTCCTGAATATTTAGTAACCCATGCTAAACCTCTGACTGATGGTGGTCTACTATCGCCTGAAGATTATCCAAAATGGAAAGAGCAAGCTGACATTATCTGGACTTGGAAACAGAGTGATAATAGTGACCAAGATAGTGGCTTTAGTATATACAGAAGTGGCTGGAAACTATTCCGCCTATTCCAACATCTTGGGTTGAATGGATCTAATGTACGAACCATAACTAGCGAACAACTGCGTTCTGTCTGTATAACCATTGCTAACCTCTCTGAAGAGCAGCGAGGATTAATCTGGCTGCAGGCTTATGAGCGCAACTATCGTGAACATTTTTTCAATGCAGTGGCTAACAATCATCAACGCGGACTCTGGGCAGATAGAGGGGTATCTACAGAAGAGTCCACAAGTACCATACCAGTAGCGCAACTTGTCTTCTGTATGGATGATAGAGAGGAGGGATTTCGTCGTCACTTAGAAGAGATAAACCCTAAAATAGAGACCCTTGGTGGTGCAGCTCATTTTGGAGTTCCCCACTTCTGGCAAGGTGTAGATGATAAAGAGGCGACTGCCCTAACTCCTGTAGTGTTAGTACCGAGCCATGAAATTAGAGAAAACGAACAACCACAGTGCAGTTTAGCTCAGGAAAACCATTTAAAAAGAGTATCTCTTAAAGAGAGAGTTTTGACTTGGTTTAATCAAGGTACACGACGCAACTTCATCTTAGCAACCGTACAGATCACTATTGGTGCTCCTGTAGCTCTCGCCCTACTCGGTTGTAAAATAGTCTCCCCCCTCCGCTCAGGTAACAACCTTAAAAAATTAAACAGTTGGTTAAGTGGTAACAATGGGATAGTCACATCAATAGATATCACTGCAGAAAAGTCTACTAACCCAACCCCAGAGAATAGACAGCTAGGATTCACCACTGAAGAGCAAGCAGATCGAGTAGAGTCATTTTTGCAGAATTTAGGATTGGTCAGCAACTTCTCTCCGCTTGTGGTGATTGTAGGACATGGCTCGATTAGCCAGAACAACCCTCATCTCGCTGCTTATGATTGTGGCGCATGTAGTGGTCGACATAGTGGGCCTAACGCACGCCTATTTGCTGCAATGGCAAACCGCAGTGCAGTACGAGCTGAGTTAGTTAATCGTGGTATCACTATTCCAGAGAGCTGTTGGTTCCTTGGTTCAGAGCATAACACCTGCGATGAGTCTATTATTTGGTATGATTTAGATAAACTTCCAACAGGACTAAAATCTAATCTCCAGCAACTCCAGCAAGATCTGCGCGACACACAGAGTCGTCACGCACAAGAGCGGTGCCGCCGTCTTGCCTCTGCACCTAAAAAACCAACTCTTAAACAGGCTCTCAACCATATTCAAGGCAGAGCTGTTGATTTTAGCCAAGCTCGCCCCGAACTTGGTCACGCCACCAATGCTGCAGCTGTTATTGGACGCCGTTCACTATCTCACGGTACATTCTTTGATCGCCGCGTATTTCTCATCTCCTATGACTATCAGACTGATCCAGACGGAAAAATCTTAGAGCGTCTACTTTTAGCTAATGGACCAGTTGGGGCTGGCATCAGCTTAGAGTACTACTTCTCTACAGTTGATAATGAGAACTATGGAAGTGGCTCTAAAGTGACCCATAATGTATCTGGTCTATTTGGAGTAATGGATGGAACAAACTCGGATCTGCGTACTGGTCTGCCAAAACAGATGATAGAGATTCATGAAGCGATGCGTCTCCAAGTTATGGTGGAGGCAAAGATTGATATGCTAACAGAGATCTATATGCGCCAGCCACCACTGCAAGAACTTGTGGGCAATGGTTGGCTTCTCCTCTCAGCTAAAGATCCAGAGAGTGAACAGATTCATATTTTTGATCCGACTAGTGGCTGGGTAGAGTGGAATGGAGAGCGCACTCCACTACCTGTAGTAAAACAGTCAGTGGAGTGGTTTAGTGGCAAATATGAACCACTCACCTCTTGCCGTATTGAAAATAGTAGTGAGGCTAAATTATGAGCACTCTTGAAGAGTTAATCTGGCTAGTGCCACTACTTCCACTTCTCTCAACTCTATGGATTGGAGCTGGTTTTTTAGCAGGGTGGAATCGTGGAGAAGCTGGCGAGAATGAGAGCAGCAAAGTTGCCATTATCACATCTCTACTCTCTCTCCTGCTAATTGTCGCCATAGATATTAAAGCATTAATATATGGCATTGATGAGACCATTATTGTTGGTAACTGGTTCAACTCTGGTATGTTGAGCATTAACTTGAGCTTCACTCTCGACACTCTCGGTCTTCTCATGACCACTCTAGTTGCCACCATCACTCTATTAACTATTCGTTTCTCAGTCAACTATCTCCATCGTGAAGCTGGATACCAGCGCTTCTTTATGCTTCTTTCAATGTTCAGTTTTGCAATGCTTCTTATAGTATCTGCTGGTAACATTGGCATTCTATTTGTAGGATGGGAAGTGGCTGGAGTGAGCTCATACCTATTAATAGCCTATAACTATAATCGGAACAATGCTACAAAAAATGCGACTCAAGCAATTGTAACTAACCGTGTTGGAGATGCTAGCCTACTCGCAGCTATATTCTTCTCTACCCTATGGCTTGGAACCTTAGAGTGGTCAGAGATGGCTGCCTCAGAGCTCTTAGTGAGTGAGAGCGGTGGAATGCAGTTAGGACTGATCAGTTTTACGCTAATTCTTGCAGCTTTTGTAAAGTCTGCGCAGATCCCATTTTCTCCGTGGATAACTCGCGCACTAGAGGGACCAACTCCATCAAGCTCTATCTTCTACGGCTCACTTATGATCCATGCTGGAGTATATTTGGTGCTGCGCCTAGAACCGTTCATTGAGAACTCCGTCACCGCATCTTGGGCTCTACTAACTATCGGTGGCATTACAGCTATCTATGGATATCTCTCAGCACTCGTACAGACTGACATTAAAAGCACTCTAATCTTCTCCACAATATCTCAAGTAGGAGTGATGTTTGTCGGATGTGGTCTAGGCTGGTTTGAGGCAGTAACTATCTATCTAATACTTCATGCTATCTGGAGAAGCTGGCAATTCCTTAATGCTCCTGCTCATATGCACAGTATGAGCCAACCAACAGCGCCAGCTCCAATATGGTTACAGAGGATGCAGCGACTATACGCTGCGGCTATGCAACGCTTCTGGCTAGATCAACTTACTCAGTGGTTGCTACTCCGTCCAACTCAGAGACTCTCAAAAGACATTCACGCCTTTGA
>JABHVM010000095.1 GCA_018658305.1 Thiotrichales bacterium
ACTGGAGGAGAAGTTCCAGACTTCTCTGAGGTGAGTAAGAATGTAGATATGATTAGATCCAAAAGTCCCCTTCCTGTGGGAGTAGGATTTGGCATAAAAGATGCGCAATCAGCAGCAACAGTTGGTGAGTTTGCAGATGCGGTAGTGATAGGTAGTGTGTTAGTAAATAAGATGGAAGAGCTCCAAGATAATCCAGAGCAGATTCCTGATGTAATTAGTGGTATTATCTCCAATATTCATAGCAGTTTATGAGAGGAAAAATAGTATGACATGGTTTGAAAAACTTCTTCCGAAGATTAGAACAGATAGTGGTAAAAAAGCAGTAGTCCCTGAGGGGGTATGGATCAAATGTCCAGATTGCGATGAGGTACTCTATCGTGCTGAATTGGAGCGTAATCAAGATGTCTGCCCAAAATGCTCTCATCATCTTCGTATAGGTGCCCGTCGTCGTCTAGATATATTTTTGGATCCAGAAACTGGTAGTGAGATTGCTGCCAATCTATTCCCAGTTGATGAGTTAAAGTTTAAAGATATAAAAAAGTATAAAGATAGAATTATTCAGGCACAAAAAAGTACTGGTGAAAAGGATGCGCTAGTTGTTATGAGAGGTAAAGTTAATGGACTAGAGTTAGTTGCTGCCGCTTTTGAATTTAAGTTTATGGGCGGTTCGATGGGCTCTGTAGTAGGCGAACGATTTGTGCAAGCAGTAAATGAGTGTTTAGAACACAATATACCTTTAGTCTGCTTTAGTGCTAGTGGTGGAGCTAGAATGCAGGAAGCTCTATTTTCCCTAATGCAGATGGCAAAGACAAGTGCAGCACTTACCCATCTTGCTGATAAAGGGCTACCATTTATCTCCGTTTTAACAGACCCGACAATGGGTGGAGTCTCCGCCAGTTTTGCTATGTTAGGAGATGTAAATGTAGCTGAACCAAATGCACTAATTGGTTTTGCAGGACCGCGTGTAATTGAACAGACAGTGCGTGAGAAGTTGCCCGAGGGATTTCAACGAAGTGAATTCTTAGTTGAGCACGGTACAGTAGATATGATTATAGATCGCCGAGAGATGCGAGATAAGTTATCATCAATACTATCTATGCTGGTGGAGCATAAGCAGCAGTAATATTTAATTGAGAAATTTAAACCAGTGGTTAGCTTGGCAAGAGACTCTTCATCCAGAAGAGATTGAACTTGGATTAGAGCGCATCAGCAGAGTAGCTGAGCGGATTAACTTACTGCAAGATTTAGAGCAGAGTGGTGCTAAGATTGTTACAGTAGCAGGCACCAACGGCAAAGGCTCATCAGTCGCTTTTCTTGACTCTATTGCGAGAGCAGCTGGATTGCGAGTTGGAACCTACACCTCTCCCCATCTTCTGCAATATAACGAAAGAGTAAAAATTAATGGGAAGAGTGTCTCAGATCAGCAGCTCTGTAGCGCATTTGAGAAGATAGATGCAGCACGAGGAGAGGATGCTCTAACCTATTTTGAGTTTGGCACTTTAGCAGCGTTAGAGATTTTTCGTGATAACTTAGACCTTATTATCTTAGAGGTTGGACTGGGCGGCAGACTAGATGCAGTCAATATTGTAGACTCATCTGTGACTCTGGTTACAACAGTAGACCTAGATCATCAAGCTTGGCTTGGGAACAGTAGAGAAGAGATAGGAAGAGAGAAGGCTGGTATAGCGCGAAAAGATAGAGTTCTAGTGGTTGGTGAATATGAGCCCCCGAACTCTCTGCTTAGTAGTGCGCAAGAGATAGGAGCCAAGGTGCATAAAATAGGCAAGCAGTTCTGTTTTGTGGTGGGAGAGGGGTGTTGGTCTTGGATGAATACAGCTGGTATTGAGTTATACAGACTCCCATATCCTAAGCTGTATGGAGAGATTCAGATTCAAAATTGTGCTGCGGTGCTGGAGGTGCTCTATCAACTTGGAATACTACAGACTATTGTTGCATCAGAAAATAAAGCAGATATTCTAGCAAAAGGAATATTATCGGCAACTATTGCAGG
>JABHVM010000096.1 GCA_018658305.1 Thiotrichales bacterium
CATTGGCCAACCTCTTCCAAATGGACCTCGCACCCCGAGTTCATCTCCCTGTTTGAGCTGCTCCAACCCCTTAGTGACTCTCCCTACCGCGCGAATAGTATGGCTAAAAAACATATCTCCCTCAGCATCAGAAACAATAGAGATCGCCACCTCACCAACACCATACAGATAGACCATATTAAACTGCCCCGGTTGAAAGCAGTAGTTAAGTCGCTCACTCTCATCAACCAGCCGTAAACGTAATGTAAAGACAGAATCACTTTCTTGAATTCTCGAGACAATTTCTGCTCGCATTGGAACTCTGGCATTTAATGTATGATCCATTATCATGCCTTATTACTCTTTACTGTAGATCGGCTATAAGAAGCTTCAGTCTGTTTCTCTTCTTCTGCAAATCGAGCAGATTCCGTAACAATATTGATCCCTACGGGACACCAGGTAATACAACGTCCACAACCTACACAACCACTCTCTCCAAATTGATCATGCCATCCTGCTAATTTATGCATCATCCATTGACGATAACGATGAGTCGTCTCACTACGCACCGGAATTCCATGAAGCATGCTATGTTCTGAATTAAAACAAGAGTCCCAGAGTCGTTGATGATTGCTCACCGCTAAATCTAAGGAGGGAATCTCCTCTTCACGATGACAAAAACAGCTGGGGCAGACAGCTGTACAGTTTCCACAAGCAAGACAATGTTCAGCAATCTGTTGCCACTGAGGGGCCTCCTCCTTTCCCTTGAAAAATGGACGGAAGTCGGTGGTTGCTAGTTGCTGCTTTTGTGCAGAGACAGCACTCTCCAATGCGCTGTTAGCCTCTTCAACCATCACTTCAGTCACCACGGTGAGTGTAAGCTGAGAAAGAATTTCCTCCCCTTTCTCACTTCCAGATTGAATCAAAAATCCATCATCAAGCTCATGCAGATTGAGATCATAACCACTCAATACCTCAGGACCACTCTGGTTAGAATTAGAGTGGGTTGAGACACAAAAACAGTTGTCCGAAGGGTGAGTGCAGTTGACCGAAATCAGCAATAGACTCTCTCGTCTCTGGCGATACCAGGGGTCAGGGGAATCTGTTCCTAGAAAATGGTTATCCAATAACTGTAGTGCCGCAAGATCACAATTTTTCACACCAATCACAGCAGTCGGTGAAACCTCTGGCATGATACTCATAAACTTCGTCTTTCCACTGCTCTCTTTTTCTGCCCGCCAAAGACTCTCCTGCGGAGGAAACAGCAGCGGCTTAAGTGCCTGAGGTCCATTCGCCCAGCTAAAGATGTGTTGTGCTCCACGCTCCTCTACACCTTTTTTATTCAAGGTATAACGTCCCTCCCCCTGTTGATCAGAGGTACCCTGCGGAAGATCTGTCAAAGATTTTAATGGACGATAAAGAATGGTGTCATCCACCACTTGCGGTGCAACATTATGGTAACCACTCTGTTTAAGCGTGCTAAGCAGCTGCTCAAACTGATTGGATGCAAGAAAATGTAAAGCTGCCTGTTTCATAATGGATATTTTTTAATAGCCCTCAAATCAATCACCATACTCTAAAGCAAAATTATCAAAGAGTCACTCTATAGAGGTTTTTAGATAGTTCTGACAATACAGAACAGTTTTCTCTATATCTATCTCATTGTTTGCATCTATGTAAAGAGTGTAACACTCTTCACTCTCTGCAATAGGCTCTGCCGAACCGAGCTGCCGCTCCAGCACTTCCAGATCCGCATCTGATATATCATCTCCTCTCTCTGTTCGTCTGAGAACCCTCCTACGAAGCTCATCACTCTCTACATTTAGAGCAAGCATTAAAAAGGAGATATTCTTATCTTGAAAAAAAGATGCAAATGCTCTGCGCCCACCACCATGCAAAAAAGTTGCATCGACTATGACACTCATTCCAAATCCAACTATCATCTCACTCAACTGCTGTAGTCTCTGGTAGGTGGCGATTCCCGCTTCTCTACTATAGAGATCGCCTACCATTGATGGCTCGTCAATTCCCGGAAACTCTCCAAACAGCCTCTTTCTTTCAACATCCGAGCGTATCCATATCGCTGGCAACTGTTCTACTAAGGGTTTAGCTAGAGTGCTCTTACCGCTTCCTGAAAGCCCCTGCATAACAATCACTCCACCTATCTTCTGTTTTGTATAGTGCTCTGCCAATTCAAGATAGCGGACAAGCTCTTTTTTGGCGCTCTTCTGTTCTGGAGAGCTCTCCATTTGAGCGTGACGAATAGCGGCTACTTTCCCTCGCACAGCCGCTCGATAGGTGCAGTAAAAATTAAGCAGCTCAAGCCCTGCATAATCACCACTCCAGCTAAGATAGCCATTCAGAAAGCGCCATGCCAGATCTTCTCTTCCTCTACTCTCTAAATCCATCACTAAAAAAGCAATCTCACTAACTCTATCTATCCAGCGCAAACTGGGAGAAAACTCAATTCCATCAAAAATCTGCACCTTTCCTTTCCAATAGACCATATTAGCAAGATGCATATCACCATGACATTCACGAATATCTCCTGCCTGCTGGCGTCTCTCCATGACGGCAGTGACTCTTCTCCACTCTGAAATTGACCATTGATGCAGTTTGGCGGAGAGGGTAGCCACCCCTTTGAACGATTCTTGGCTGTAGGTGAGCTGATCAATCTGCTCAAAATTTTCGAGGACTGAACTGATTATCTCTGATGAGTTGCCATATTCTGAGTGAGGTGGCGCGAATGCTATCTCTTCATGAAATGCTGCGATCTGCAATGCTATCTCATCGATCCACTCATCTCTCCAATGAGAGCCCGACCCACTCTCCTCTAATAGTCGATCAAGCTCCATATTGTGAGGGAAGCGGTGCATTCTCACCGCATACTCTACAACTTCTCCCTTCTCAACTTCAGTATTCTCATCACTATTAACTAGAACAACACTCTCTTCTCCCTCGCCTCTACATACAATAGTTGCAACAGAGATATAGATTGATTCTGCCAATCTTGAGTTAAGACGTATCTCCTCCTCACAGAACTGCTTGCGCTTTTCCAACGTTGAGAAGTCTAAGAATCCAAGATTTAGTGCTTTCTTTATCTTATAGGCATACTCTCCTGCAAGAAAGATATGGGAGATATGGGTCTCAATATGCTGCACCTTATCTACAGCATGAGGGTAGACCTCTAGATTCAATAGTTCCTGAATGAGACGCTCTCTCTTCCAGGAAGATAACATTTAATTATCTGAATGCTGTTCTATTCTATTGCGTATTGATCCATACAACTTAAATGGAATCCACACACCCAGCATCAAGATCAACAGATGATCAAAACTACTGAAAAAGTGATTTATCCCATCCTGTACTGTTCCAATATGGATTACGCCAGTATGTGCCTCAGCAATCAGAGTTTGGCTGAACAACAGTAATGTCATCGCTGCCTTGTGTATCTTATCCATTTTATCACTCTCCATTTTTAATCAACTGTTATTCTATATCAGGTCACTTTAATCTGAGTCAGTGGCTTACCATCCGCATCTACTAGATGAACCGCACAGGCGATACAAGGATCAAAACTATGGAGAGTTCGCAGAATCTCCAATGGTTGATTAGTATCGTACATAGTGTGATTATCTTCCAGTGCCGCTTCATAAGGGCCTCTCTTACCCTCACTATCTCGTGGCCCTGCATTCCAAGTAGTCGGGACCACTGCTTGATAATTATCAATTTTTTGATCTTTGATCACAATCCAATGCCCTAGTGCTCCGCGAGGTGCTTCAGTAAAGCCGACCCCTTTTGCCTCACTTGGCCAGTCAGCGGGATCCCACAATTTTTGATTATGGGTAGTCAGATCTCCTGCCTTGATATTGGCAACCAGATCACCATACCATCCCATCATATTGTCTGCAAAGATTTTAGTCTCTAAGGTGCGAGCAGCCGTTCTCCCCATAGTAGAGAACATCGCCTCTAGAGGTAGATCTAATGTTTTTAGTGCATAGTTGGCAAGCTCTACCGTCTGTTCATGCCCTTTGGCATACATGACTAGAACTCGTGCCAGTGGCCCCACCTCCATCGCATGACCTTTCCAACGGGGGGATTTCAACCAAGAGTAAGATTGATCCACATCAAGATGTTTATAAGGAGGCTTGGGGCCACTATAATTAAGATTGGTCTCTCCATCATAGGGATGAAGCCCTTCATTTTTACCCTCACTATAGTCGTACCAAGAGTGTGCTACATACTCACGAATTTGACTAGCATCATTCAGATCAAAATCGTGGACTGTTGAGAGATCACGATTGAGAATAATACCAGGTGGAACCAGAAAGCTATCGACATCATTATTCCCTTTAGCGGGGAAATCGCCCATCACCATAAAGTTACCGACCCCCTCCCCTTTAGAAAACCAATCTTTATAGAAACTTGCAATAGCCAAGGTATCTGGGACATAGACCTGATCCACAAATGCCTGCATCTTCTCAATAACACTTTTAATGGTCATCAACCCATCCATATTAAGCGCTGTGTTACCGGTATCCTCGGTACTAATCGCCACAGGTGCTCCTCCCACCACAAAGTTAGGGTGAGGGTTTTTACCCCCCAGAATAGTATGAATCTTCACCACGTCTCTCTGCCACTCTAAGGCTTCAAGGTAGTGAGCAACAGCCATCAAGTTTGCCTCAGCGGGAAGTTTGTAGGCAGGATGTCCCCAGTAAGCGTTGGAGAAGATTCCTAATTGACCACTCTCTACAAACCCCTTCACCTTTTTTTGAATATCAGAAAAGTAACCTGGTGATGATTTAGGCCATGAGCTAATTGACTGCGCCAACTCAGAGGTCGCTTTCGGGTCTGCGCTCAGCGCAGAGACCACATCAACCCAGTCTAGTGCATGAAGATGATAGAAGTGCATCACATGATCATGCACATACTGTGCGCCGATCATCAAATTACGGATAAGTTGTGCATTAGCAGGGATCTCCCAGTTGAGAGCATCCTCAACTGCTCTTACCGAAGCAATACCGTGTACTAACGTACAGACACCGCAGATACGTTGTGTGTAGACCCAAGCATCACGAGGATCTCTTCCTTTTAGGATATTCTCAATTCCTCGCACCATAGTGCCAGAAGAGTAGGCAGCACCAATCTTATCGCCATCCATCTCTGCCTCAATACGGAGGTGCCCTTCGATTCGGGTAATAGGGTCAACTACAATGCGTTCACTCATAATTTATTCCTCAATTCTCTCTACTCTATTTAAATTAAGATAACTTTTTAATATCTCATACTGCAATTCGCTCTCACTATGATTAGACTCATCACCCTGCTCTGCTACGATACAGGTACGTGCCATACGACAGTGCATCGCCGCTTTCCAAGCTGGATTTTTACCATGTGACCGTTTTTTCGGCTCGACACACGCCTCCGCAGCTCGGGCTATAAAATAACTTGCTTGCTCGTTCCAGTTACACTCCGAATCACAACGAGTGTGCGCCTTGAGACTCACATCTCGAGCATCTCTATAAGCAGCGCTTAATACGTTCCCTGTCTGATCCTTAGCAGAGACGGCAGCAATAATACCTTCTACCCGTAAATTCTCACTGCGCTGCAGTACATTATGGACAAATCTAGTTCCCACCTCGCGCTGCTGCTCAAGCGTCAACTCATCAATGACTTTTTTAAACTCACTGTCATTACTAATCTCTTTCATCGCCACTCTCCCTCTTCCCCACAGAGTCCGAATCTCTGACGCCATCCTCTACTAAATGTTCTGCAATCATCTCTGTCAAGCCGATCACAGGTATATCCATATCATTCTCTTCTAACCCTTCCTCTAGGGTGAGGCGACAGTTGGCACAGGCGGTAACCAATACATCTATTTCCAACTCATCCAACTGGGCTTTTTTGCGTTTGAAAGCGGTCAACTTTATCTCATCGGCTCGTTCATTAGCACTCACCCCTCCACCGCCACTGCAACACCAGTTCATCACCCCACTCTCACTCATCTCAACAAAGTTGCTCGCCACCTTATTCAGCAGGCGACGAGGCTGCTCTACAATACCTCCTCTACGTGCAATCTGACAGGGATCATGGTAGGTAAGTTTAGCCTTCTCCATCCCCTCAGTTCTAATCAATCCTGCGCTGCTTAGCTCATCCAACACCTCTAGGATATGTTTCACCTCAAAATTATAGGGGCGTCCAATCAAGTTTGGACCTTCCCAACGAATGGCTGTGTAGGCATGACCACACTCAGGACTGATAACCGTTTTGACTTGCAACTCTTCTGCAGCATCTACCACCCGTTTCACTAATACCCTAGCAATATCAGATACGCCAATCTGAATTCCGCTATTGGTCGCCTCAAATGCTTTAGAGGAGATAGTCCAGCTCTTACCTGCTTGCCTCATAATCCGAGCGATTCCTTCCAAATACTCTGGAAAATTTATAATTTCCATTGATGAGAGGAGCACCATATACTCCGCACCAATTAGATCTAACGGTGCAGTCAGACCAGTGTCCGCCTCTAAGTGCCTAATTTGCGCCTTCACGGCTGGAAGTTTAATCCCCATCGGGCTTCCAATTTCAACGGCTCGTTCACTTGCCCCAATCAACCCCTCTGGCGCATAACCTGCTGCAGCGAACCCCTCTCTGAGTTTACGAATCATTCCCGTAATATCATTTCCCACTGGACAAACTAACGAGCAACGTCCACAAAGTGAACAACCATCATAGACAAGCTCTTCCCACTCAATAAAAGTCTCTCTATCAACCTGTTTAGAAATCCCTAGTGCTGATTTAACCTTCCCCAACAAAGTATATTCCTGCTCCCAGATGCGTCGCATCGGTTCCACCTTGTTGATTGGCGTCTGCTTTGGATCAGAAGTCTCGGTATAGAAGAGACACGCCTCTGCGCAGAGCCCACAGTGGACACAGGAGCTAAAGAAACTGGCAATGGGTGCATCAATCTGTTCCTTAATAAACTGCACCCCTTTTTCAATAGATGGACCACTCATGATTCGACTCCTCTGTGTCCAGCTTGATATCCTTGATACCAACGTGACAGTGCAAAGCTGAATATATGGGTCAACTTGGTAAAGGGGGCAAGAATCAATAACAGTTCAACCGTTAAAATATGGATCAGTAGCATCTGGGTATAGTCAAAGAGCAGATGGTTATAAGCCAAATATCCTGTTATCAGAGGTAACAGCGTAATCAACCAACTAAGATAGTCTCCAGAGGTTGAAATCTGTTTTAGAACTGGGCTATACAGACGAAACAAGAGCGCTACAAACAGAGAGAGAATCGTCACCGCAGTAATTGCATTGACAATACCAGAGGGGAGACCACTCCAACTTAAGCCAAAGATTACATCATAGATTTCTATATGAGGGCGGTAGAGAAAGATGACGACAAAAAGGCCAATATGAAGAGTATATCCATTTAGGATTCGTAGTGGTTCACGAGTAAAGATACTTTTTCGAGATAAACTTCGACTAAATATAGTGCGGAGTGCCCCAGAGACGCCACTACCACGAGCAGCAGAAAGATCTGTTTTATGCCCAAGACTGAGAATTTCAAATAGTCGTATTCCCATTCCAAAGATAAAAATAGCGAGCGCTATATTAAAGGCGGGGCCTCGCACCCAGTTTAGCCACTCAATATCGCTCATTTTGGTTTCGCCACTTTAAGATCTGCAACGGCTATAGTTTCATGAGCATCAACCGCTCTGTTTTTGCTATGACGATTAAAAGCAGACGCCGCAGCGCCTACCCCTATTGCGGCAGCTCCTGCTTTAAGTACTGTATCTCCAATATTTCCTTGCGGCACTGAGAGCGCCTCATAAAATCCTCCCGCATCCCAAAAGTCTGGTTCAGAACAGCCGAGACAGGGGTGTCCCGATTCGATAGGGAAACTAGTTCCATCATTCCATTTCATCGTAGCACAAGCATTATGAGTAGTAGGCCCTTTACACCCTAACTCATACAGGCACCATCCTTTACGTGCCCCCTCATCATCGAAAGCTTTAGCAAAGAGTCCTTGATCATAAAATGTTCTACGATAGCAGCGGTCATGAATCGTATCTCCATAGAAAGCGAGTGGGCGACCCAACTCATCCATCACTGGAAGACGATCAAAGGTAAGAAAGTGGGCAATCGCACTGGTCATTACCAAGCCAATCGGAGGACAGCCTGGAATATTCATAATGGGTTTATCTTTAACTATGGCAGAGACAGGAACGGCTCCAGTTGGATCGGGTGCAGCCATCGGTAATCCACCAAAAGCAGCACAAGTTCCTACTGAGATAATTGCCGCAGACCCTGCCGCAGCCTCCTCCAACATATCCAAATTAGTTCGACCTGCAATAGTAGAGTAGACTCCACCATCTTTCACAGGGATTGAACCATCTACAATTAATAGATATTTACCATACGCCTCTTTCATCGCATACTCACGCGCCTCCTCTGCTTGAACGCCTGCAGCGGCTTGAAGCGTGTGATGATAATCAAGTGAGATGAAGTCAAAAATAAGATCTTCAATGGTTGGGGTATGAGAGCGGGTGATAGACTCCGTGCAACCAGTACACTCTTGAAATGAGAGCCAGATCACAGTTGGACGCTTGACTGCAGAGAGCGCCTCCTCAATTGCCTTAGCTGAAGCTGTAGGAAGTGAGAGAGCTGCTGCCATCGATGTACAGAACTTAAGGAAATCTCTTCGACCTACCCCACTTTTTTCAAGATGCGTTTCTAAACCAAGACTCATTAACACTCTCCCTTGTTATAACCGTTACACTCTTATACCTATAAAACAGTACCCTTATCAGTGCCCCTATTTTTATACC
>JABHVM010000024.1 GCA_018658305.1 Thiotrichales bacterium
CATCAGAGAATACTGAGATAGCAAGAAAATACAATGCAGCAAGTGATGCTATGATCCACACCCAGCCAAATATGCCTGACACCAACTCTAAAATCGCTAGCTTCGAATTTGTTTTCATGTTCGCTCCTTCTTAACCCTAACGCCTTGCTCAGCGGCTTGGTGAAGTTGGCGGCTTTTTTGAGTCTTTTTCAAAAAAGATGACAGCTTTAACAAGTCCGATGCAGCAACTTGTTACATGCATTAGCACTGCCCCTTATATGGAATTTGAGCCGATCTTGTTTTCCCATTGTCACCAGGAAACCCTTTGAACATAGCTTCTAACAATTCATTGAAAACACCCGCAATAACACTACAGCTTCCTGAGCTTTTTACCCTAGACTCATATACTTTTTTTGGCTGATCAGCTTTTAGTGAATTTGCATCTACAATATCAAGTGCAATCGCACGAGTGTATGTTGTAGATGAACTAGTAGAAGAACCTACCACTCCGTATGTTGGCATTGTGTAACTGCTGCCCGAATATGAGGCACTTCCACCTGTACCGTAAACAGTACCTGAAGAATATGTTGTTCCCCCACCAGTTTGACCAAATATAGGTGTTGAAATGACTGCACTTTTACCGTTATCAATTCCATAAGCCACTATCGCAATATATTCTGCATCATTTGCGTTAGTTGCAATTGAATAACCGTAAGATACCAGCTTGTCTTCAAACTTCTTTTTGTAACTTGCAAACTCTAACAAGTTGTTTTTTTCAGCGTCTGCTGAAATGACAAATATGCTTCCTGATGAAGCATACGCAGGAGTATAAAATGCGGTTGTCTTTGTATGCACAGAAGTGCAGGCGGTGATATAAAGAGCACATAGCCCTAGTGCTATTATTTTCAAATACTTCATTTTATTTCCTCATTTCTCGAAAGCATGTAACAATTAGTATAAGGCAATATTGCCTCTTATTCCGATATTATATATAAAATATGTTGTATTGACTGTTCTGCATAATTTTATGTTAATTATATTCAATATTCTATATTACATCTATATATTAGGTGTTATGCAGTAATAACTAAATATACACGGAGTAGATGAATGAATAACTATAGACTGTAACTCACTTATAGTTATTTGTCAAGCAAGTACTCCCTTCTGTAAGTGCCAAGTAGTTATGTCATTTTTTGGATCTGCAAACTTCATCTTAGCACTCCTCTTTCTGATTTAACTAAAGCTTCCGTTATATCACAAGGTGAATTACCGTGAGGCAAGAGAGAGAGGGCTATATGATGACTATACTATATGAATCATATCGAGTAATATATGGAGATATTAGTTATCTTTTTATCTATAGAAACTCTCAACAGGACACTTATAATAATTAATGCACTCACATACAGAGCAGAATACTATTGACCATAAAACTCAGCTTAAGATTGAGCGTCTAGAGTATCTGTTAAATTTTTCAGAAAACCTGGTGTTGATTGAGGATATTAACTCACTGCTTGACCAGCTGCTGTATGATGCAAGAAGCGAGTGTATGGCAGAGGCTGGCTCTATATATCTGCTAGAGGATGGGGCTTTGCGCTTCTCTTATGTGCAAAATGACCTCTTGGCACGAACTAAATATGATAACCGTCAATATCTCTATGCCGATCATACGGTGGCTATTGATGAAAAGTCCATTGCTGGTTATACTGCCTCTACTGGAGAAACATTAAATATTAAGGATGTCTATAATATTCCAGCTACAGAAAGTTACTGCTTCAACCCTATCTTTGATCAAGAGACTGGTTATAGAACTCGCTCTATTATCTCAGCACCACTCCGGAAAGAGGGAGGAGAGTTGATTGGAGTAATTCAGCTCATCAACCCAAGTGATAAGCTCTCCTTTAGTGAGGATGATAAAAACTATATCTATCATATTGGAAGAATAGCCTCATCAGCAATTCAGCGCGCGCAAGCTGGAAATGCGACATTTATGAGAATGTTAAAAATGGCAGAGTTGAGAGATCCTAAGGAGACTGGAGCGCATGTGAATAGAGTAGGAGCTTATAGCATAGAGATATATGATGCGTGGGCTAAAAATAGAGGTATTGAAGAGCAAGAGATTCGTGCATTTAAAGAGCCTCTCCATATTGCGGCAATGTTGCATGATATAGGGAAAGTTGCCATCTCTGATCTTATTTTAAAAAAACCAGCTAAGTTAACTGATGAAGAGTTCGATATTATGAGGGGGCACACTTCGAGCGGAGCTTCCCTATTTAACGATAGTGATATTAAGTTAGATCGTATGAGCTATGAGACCACCCTCTATCACCATGAGTGTTGGAATGGTACTGGCTACCCTCACCAACTTAAAGGCGAAGAGATCCCGCTCCACGCAAGAATTGTTGCAGTTGCAGATGTTTACGATGCTTTAATCTCAGTGCGTGCCTATAAAGATTCATGGAGTGAAGATAAGGTTTTGAGCTATATGCAAGAACAGTCTGGGAAACATTTTGATCCAGAGTTGATAGATATCTTCATCTCAATTCAAGAGATAATTCGCGGTATTCGCCACCGTTATCGTGAAACTTAGCCATGATTTTTAAAGTTTATTCACAAGCTGAGATGGAGAGTCTCGGTGCTATCTTTGCTCAAGTAGTTACGGCAACTACTGATGCCTCACCTACTAACTCTACACTTATATTTCTACAGGGTGACTTAGGAGTCGGTAAGACAACTTTTGCCCGTGGATTTATTCAGTCACTTGGGCACAGTGGCAGTGTTAAAAGCCCGACCTACACTTTAGTTGAGCCATATAAGCTTGCTAAAGTTGAAGTCAATCACTTCGATCTATATCGCCTGAATGATCCTGAAGAGTTGGAGTTTATGGGGATTAGAGATTATTTAGATGGGTCTATATCTCTGGTTGAGTGGCCAGAACAGGGAGCTGAGTTTCTACCAGAACCAAATTTAACTCTTACTATTACAGAGAGTGAAAAGGGTCGGATAGTTGATTCTGTAGGAGATGCAGATATTCTACTTAAGGTTGCAGAGAGTAATGGATAGAAGATCATTTATTCAGCTTGTCGGTTCCGCTCCTCTACTTGGGACTATCTCAACTGCAGTTGGAGTTACCTCAATTTATGGAATTCGTCTCTGGCCTGCTCCAGACCATACTAGAGTAGTTTTAGATCTGGATGGACAAGTTGAATACAAATTGGCAAGTTCTGGGAAGCCAGAAAAAATAACCTTACGGTTGAGTGGTGCGCAGCCTATCTTGGCGCTAGATGCACCCGTAGAAAATGACTCTCGTCTTAAATCGGTTAAGACAACTGTTGCTAGTAACGGTGATTTTATAGTTGAGTTTATGCTATTGCGAGGAGTTGAAGCGCGCTCTTTTCAGCTGCAACCAAATGAGAGTTATGGGCATAGATTAGTTTTAGATCTCTATAATTTAAAACAGGAGTCACAAGAGTCACAAGCACTAACTGTAAAGCCCCAATCTGGTTCCCGCCGAGATCTTACAATAGTTATTGATGCTGGACATGGTGGAGAAGATCCAGGGGCAGTTGGGCGCAGAGGTAGTAAAGAGAAGCATATTGTATTGGCAGTGGCGAAACGCCTGGAGAAGATGATCAAGCAAGAGCCAGGATTGCGTGCAGTGATGATACGAAAAGGTGACTACTATGTCAGTCTTGGCGGTCGAGTGCGTAAGGCGCGGAAGAGCGAAGCTGATCTTTTCATCTCTATCCATGCCGATGGATTTAAGAAGAGTTCAGCGCACGGCGCATCAGTATTTATCCTATCTCAGAAGAGAGCATCATCCGAAATGGCGCGCTGGCTTGCTCGTCAGGAGAATCGTGCTGACCGTATTGGTGGAGTAGATAGTAGAAGGGATAAAAACGGCTTCGGTTATGCTCTACGAGATATGGAGCGAGCAGCCAATGCAAAAATTAGTTTAGAGCTTGGGGAATTGGTGTTGAATCAGTTGCGTAAGATTGGGGATCTTCATGGTAACCAAGTACACAAAGCGAGCTTTGCGGTTTTAAAAGCTCCAGACTTTCCATCTATGTTGGTAGAGACAGGTTTTATAACTAATCCACGAGAGGAGAATAAGTTACGTACAGCTGCTTATCAGCAGAAGCTGGCAGAGGCTATGATGCGCTCAGTAAAAGTTTTTGCACAGCGTTACCCAGCTCCTACTAATCATACCCCTACCACAAGCACGACACAATCTATGAAGCGTGTTGCAAAACGCTACTATAAGGTTAAGCAGGGAGACTCATTGAGTAAAATTTCACGCACTACTAATATAACTATAAAACATCTGCGTAAACTTAATCCCGGCATCAAAGATGCACTTAAAATCGGACAGAAGTTGAGGGTGCAATAGTGAGTCGTATTCAAAGATTATCGACCCAACTATCTAATCAGATCGCTGCTGGTGAGGTGGTGGAACGACCATCCTCAGTTATAAAAGAGCTCTTAGAAAATAGTATTGATGCAGGTGCAACTAAGATCTGGATAGAGATAGAAGAGGGGGGGCAGCGCCTAATTAAGGTGAGAGATAATGGTAGAGGGATATTTGTAGATGATCTACTACTGGCGTTAGATAGACATGCGACCAGTAAAGTGAAAAATATTGAAGATTTAGGCAAGATAGCAACGCTAGGTTTTAGAGGAGAAGCTCTCCCAAGTATCGCTTCAGTTTCAAGATTGCAGTTAATATCTTGTGCTGCAGAAGATAGCGCAATGCAGGGGTGGAGAGTGTTTGGGGATGGTGGTCTTGATATGGAGGAACCAACCCCAGATCCTCACCCACAGGGGACTACAGTTGAGGTGCGAGATCTGTTCTTTAATACTCCTGCACGCAAGAAATTTATGCGCACCGAGAAGACTGAGTTTCGTCATATTGATAGTGTAGTGAGAAGTATGGTTCTCTCTCATCCTGAGATCGCACTAGTGCTAAAACGAAATGGCAAAGTAGCGCGTGAATATACTGTAGCTGATGGAGTTGAGCAGTGGGAACGAAGAGTAAGTTCTGTGCTGGGGAGTAAATTTATCGATAACGCTCTCTACCTCAAACAAGAGTCAGGCGCTCTCTCTCTTCATGGATGGATTGTTGAGCCAGTAGCGGCACGCAGTCAAGCCGATCAGCAGCTATTCTTTATCAATGGGAGAGTTATTAAAGATCGAGTTGTGAGTCACGCTCTGCGCCAAGCCTACCAAGATGTACTTTTTCACGGGAAGCATCCAGCCTATCTTCTTTTTTTAGAGATGGATCCAGAATTAGTTGATGTGAATGTGCATCCTACCAAACATGAGGTTCGCTTTAGAGAGAGTCAACAGGTCCATAGGTTTGTGTCAAACAGAGTTAAGAGTGCTCTGGCAGAAGTGCGTCCTGGAGGAGACTCTATCCATATTAGTAGAGAAGAGATTGTAGATAGAGAGAGTGGTGAAATATTATCGGTATCATCTTCGATAAATTCATCAGTAACTCCAGCAGTCACCTCTTCTGAAACTGCACTAAAACAGGTGAGCATATTTACTCAGCTACAAGCTCAATCAAATATGATTGCAGAGAAGAGGGGGAGTGAGTACTCCTCTTCTGATACATACCCATTAGGTTATGCAGTAGCACAGATCCATAATACCTATATTTTGGCGGAAAATAGTGAAGGGTTGGTGGTCGTAGATATGCACGCTGCACATGAGAGAATAACTTATGAGCGTCTGAAGCAGGCAATTCAACGTGATGGCATTCCGTCTCAGCAGCTGTTGGTTCCGATAACTATTGCGGTCTCTGAATTAGATGCTGAGTTTGCAGAGCAGCAGCAAGAGCTCTTTCATAGTTTGGGAATGACGATAGATCGTTCCGGACCTGAATCATTACTGTTGCGCGAAGTGCCCCTGCTGTTAGCTAATGGAGATGCAGAAAGTCTAGCGATAGATCTGTTGGCGGATTTGAAAGAGTATGAATCTACAGCTAGAATTAAAGAGAAGATTAATGAAGTTCTTGCCACCATGGCATGCCACGGCTCTGTGCGTGCAGGCAGAAAACTGACTATACCTGAGATGAACGCACTGCTTAGAGATATGGAACAGACTGAGCGCAGCGGGCAGTGTAACCACGGCAGACCAACTTGGCGTCAACTAACTCACTTCGAGCTTGATGGGCTCTTCTTGCGTGGGCAGTAGATGAATAGTAATCTTAAAACAGTTCTCAACTACGGTGACAAAACCATTCTGCTCGCAGGACCAACTGCTGCAGGTAAAACTGATCTTGCAGTTGAGTTAGCAGAGAATCATAATTATGAGATTATCAGTGTAGACTCTGCACTAATATATAGAGGAATGGATATAGGAACTGCAAAGCCAGATAGAGATATTCTACAGAGAGCCCCACACCGTTTGATAGATATAGTTGATCCAGTAGAGAGCTACTCTGCAGCCTCGTTTTGCAAAGATGCACTCCGAGAGATGGAGGATATTAGGTCAAGAGGGAGTGTTCCTCTACTAGTTGGAGGAACAATGCTCTACTTTAAAGCTCTTCAGTTTGGGCTCTCTACTCTGCCTAAATCAGATCCAGTGATAAGAGATAGACTTGATGATGAGATTACAGAGTATGGTCTAGATACTCTATACCAGCGTTTAGCTAAGGTAGATCCGTTAGCTGCAGAGAGAATAAGTTCCAATGATCCACAGCGAATTATGCGCGCATTAGAGGTGTATGAACTATCTGGAATAGCCATTACCACCCTGCAAAAAAATGAGAAGAGAGCTGGCTTGCCCGCAGAGTCAGTTAAAATGGTGGCAATAGCACCAGAAGATAGATCAGTTCTACACCATAGAATAGAGCAACGCCTAACCATAATGTTGAAAGAGGGTTTTATTGATGAGGTAAAAGCGTTACGAGAGCGAGGCGATCTATCGTTAGATACCCCATCAATGCGCTCCGTAGGATATCGCCAGATTTGGCAGTATCTGGATGGAGAGCTAGAGATGGAAGAGATGATGTTTAGGTCTCTGGTTGCAACTAGGCAACTTGCAAAACGCCAACTTACTTGGTTAAGAAATTGGCAGTCAGAGATAGAGTGGTTGATCTATGGCTGATAGTTGTGGTATATTTAATATACACACGAATGATAGGTATACATTAAGTGAAGATAAAAGAAAGAGCGAGTAACTAAAGATGAGTAATAAAAGCCAACAACTACAAGAGCCATTTCTGAATGCACTACGCCAAGATAAGACACCAGTGTCAATCTTTTTGGTTAACGGTATTAAGCTGCAGGGGTATATTGAGTCATTTGACCAATTTGTAATTTCACTTAAAAGTGGAGTAAATCAACTAGTGTATAAGCATGCAATATCAACTATTGTGCCATCACGCACGGTTAAAATTGACGCAGTTAATAACGATAGTGCAGAAATAGCAGAATAAGATAGACCATAAGTTAATAGATTAAGATAAATTGTCCCAGTTTTTTGAACGCCATCAGGGGGGCGAGAGAACCCTATTGGTTCACCTTGACCTGCATGAAAAAGATCCGTATGAGATAGTGGAGGAGTTTGAGCTTCTTGCTAACTCTGCTGGCGCGGATATTCTGCATACTCTAGTTGTTAAACGCAACTCTATAGATCCGAAAACTTTTATTGGTAGCGGAAAAGTTGAGGAGATTAAAGATCTAGTTGCTGGAGATGAAGTTGATGTGGTTATATTTAACCACTCTCTATCTCCTGCGCAAGAGAGAAATCTAGAGTCTCTGTTTGAGTGTAGAGTTCTAGATCGTACTACATTAATTCTTGATATTTTTGCTCAATGCGCGCGCTCACATGAGGGTAAGCTTCAGGTTGAGTTGGCGCAGTTGCGCCACTTATCTACACGCCTGATTCGTGGTTGGACTCATCTAGAGCGCCAGAAGGGCGGTATAGGAATGCGTGGTCCTGGTGAGACTCAGCTTGAGAGTGATCGGAGGATGATCTCTCAACGAATTAAGCAGATTAGTAAGCGCTTAGATAAGGTTGATGCAACTCGTAAGCTTGGACGAAGAGCTCGAGAACGAGCAGCTATCCCTACACTCTCTCTAGTCGGCTACACTAATGCTGGCAAGTCTACGCTATTTAATAGTGTAGTTACAGGTATGGATAGTGAGAATGGAGGAGTCTATGTTGCGGATCAACTTTTTGCAACATTAGATCCAACTCTTCGTAAGCTAAAACTTCCTGCGGGACGGGAGGTGATTGTTGCGGATACGGTTGGCTTTATTCGTAATCTCCCCCACGATCTTGTAAAAGCATTTCGCTCAACTCTGCTTGAAACCTGTGAAGCTGATCTGTTAATTCATGTAATTGACGCAGTTCACGATGACCGTCAAGACCATATCGATGAGGTAAACTTAGTACTTGCAGAGATTGGCGCAGATAAGATTCCACAGCTTGAAGTTTATAATAAGATAGATCTTGCAGAATCGCTAGCGCCGCGTGTAGAACGAAACAGTGAAGGGGAGGTAGTACGCATCTGGCTCTCTGCAAAAGAGGGTGAAGGTATCGAGCTCTTGCTAGATGTGTTAACAGAGCGCTTTAGTGGTAGTCCAATTAGAGGAGATATTGTACTAAAACCAACAGAGGGTAAGCTCCACGCTCAACTTCATCGAGAAGGGGGAGTGTTAGCAGAACAATTTTCTGATGAAGGGGGGTGGAAAATGGAGATTGAACTTCCAGCTAAAACATTAGATTATCTAAAATTGCGTGAGCGTATAATAGAGAGTTGTGTGAATATATAATATAAGTTGTAGTGGTATGAGCGTATAATATAGAAGTTTTTTTGAAAGAGTTTTATGAGTATAAATGTTATCAACTAAGTTAGGGAAATTATCCATGAAGGACGAGTTAGTAAATAAGGCAGATACAATGAAGATGGGGTGGGGTGATAATCAGCCGCCAAGTAATGATCCTTGGGGGAATAATAATAAAGGACCTCGTGGAGGAAACTCCGGCGGAGATCAGCCACCTGATTTAGATGAGGTAGTTAAAAAGATGCAGGACTCTCTAGCACAGATATTTGGTGGAGGAGATAAAGGTAAGAAATCTGGCAAAGGTGGATCGGGAGATGGTGGAAAAGATGGTAAAGGTGAAGGTAGTGCAAGCCCAATTGGCTTAGGCGCAATCTTTGGAGTACTGTTTCTGCTCTGGATGTTATCTGGAATATATATCGTTGATCCTGCAGAACGAGGTGTTGAGCTCTACTTCGGTAAATACTTTACTAGTACACAACCAGGACCACACTGGATTCCACCTTATCCTATAGCTACAGTAGAGAAGGTGAATATCGAGGAGATTCGTAATATAGAGATTGGCTATCGCTCTCGTGGTGGCACTCAGTCCGTGGGCTCGGTTCCACGCGAATCTTTGATGTTGACCAAGGATGAGAATATTATCGATATTAAATTCGCAGTTCAGTATAGAGTAAAAGATGCTAAAAATTATCTCTTTAGTGTGCTGAATCCAGATATAACTCTACGCCAAGCAACTGAGAGTGCAGTACGAGATGTTATTGGAAAGAGCAAAATGGATTTTGTATTGACCGAAGGGCGTTCAGAGATTTCAGCTCGTTCAAGAGATCTTATTCAAAATATTGCTGATCGCTACCATACAGGGTTGCAAGTAACCACCGTAAATATGCAGGATGCTCAGCCACCTGATCAGGTGCAGGGTGCATTTGCAGATGTAGTTAAGGCTCGTGAAGATAAGCAGCGACTAATTAATGAAGCGGAAGCCTACAGTAATGATCTTCTTCCAAAAGCACGCGGTGCATCGGCACGAATTATTGCTGAGGCGGAGGCTTATCGTGAACAGGTTATGGTTAAAGCAGATGGTGAAGCTTCGCGCTTTAATCAAGTTTTGACAGAGTATCAAAAGGCTCCAGAAGTTACTCGCAAGCGCCTATACTTAGATGCTATGGAGGGTGTGCTCTCTAACTCTAGTAAAGTGTTGGTGGATGTGGATAACGGCAATAGTCTAATGTATCTCCCGCTTGATAAGATGATGGGTCAGAGCAATAATTTAAATAGTGGCGATTTGAGTAATAATTCAGATGGTGTTAGTCGTAGAAATCGTATAGCGCAAGATAGTGGACGCTCTACAGTTTCAAGTGACCGCTCGCGTAGTAGATAAATTAGAGGGAGAAAAAAGTAATGAATAAAGTAAAATTAATTTTAGGAGTTGTAGTTTTAGCTCTATTTGTGCTCTCAATGTCAGCGTTTATTGTTGATGAGAGAGAGTTGGCAATTAAGTTTAGATTGGGTGAGATTGCAGAAGTAGACTATCCGACTGGTATTCACTTTCAAGTTCCGTTAGTAAATAATGTGCGTAAGTTTGATAAACGCATCCAGACTCTGGATGCAGATCCTGAGCGCTATCTAACTGCGGAAAAGAAAAATGTGTTAGTTGACTCTTTCGTTAAGTGGCGTATAGGTGATGTAGAGAAGTTCTTTAAATCTGTAAGCGGTGATTTTTGGACTGCTAATCAGCGCCTCTCTCAGGTCGTTAAAGATGGGCTGAGAAGCGAGTTTGGTAAGCGTTCAGTACAGGAGGTTGTTAGTGGTGAGAGAGATCAGATTATGGACTCTATTACTAAAAGTTCTGCACTTCAGGCTAAGGAGTTTGGGATTGAGGTAGTAGATGTCAGAATTAAACGAGTAGATCTGCCGCAAGAGGTTAGCAACTCCGTGTTCCGTAGAATGGAGGCTGAACGAGATCGTGTAGCTAAAGATTATCGCTCAAAAGGTGCTGAGGCTGCTGAAAGAATTCGTGCAGGAGCTGATCGTCAGCGTACAATCATTCTTGCAGGGGCGAATCAGAAAGCTGAGAAGATGCGTGGTGAAGGTGATGCAAAAGCGACTGAGACATACGCCAATGCTTATGGAGCTGATCCTGAATTTTACGCTTTCTATCGTAGCTTAGATGCTTATGAAAAGGTGTTTAGTAATCGTGGTGACCTGTTAGTATTGGAACCAGATAGTGAATTCTTTCAATATTTTGGCGGCAAACAGAGCGCTGAAAAATAGCCACAGATATAGCTAATGGTCTGGACAGATTTTTTATCTGCTATCGCTCTGGTGCTAGTTATCGAGGGTTTAATGCCAACCCTCAATCCAGAGGGGTGGCGCTCAACTATGCAACGAATGGGTGAGATGGAAGCGATAAGCTTAAGGAAGATAGGAATTGTTAGTATGGTGGCAGGGGCAACTCTACTCTACTTTATTAGAAGCAGTAGTTAAGATACAAACTTAAATTTTATGAACGGATATTTATGAGCGGATTGGATCGTTGGAGACTCCCTGACGGAGTAGAAGAGCTGTTACCTGCAGAAGTAGTTAAAATTGAGGCTCTACGTCGTAAGTTGCTAGACCTATTCCACTGCTGGGGCTATGAGACAGTTATTCCTCCACTAATTGAGTATCTGGAGTCACTATTGACTGGCACTGGTAATGATCTTGATCTACAGACTTTTAAACTGACTGATCAACTTACAGGCAGAATGATGGGGGTGCGGGCGGATATGACGCCGCAAGTGGCACGAATAGATGCTCATCGTCTCAATAGAGATGGGCCGACTAGGCTCTGTTATCTGGGTTCTGTTCTCCATACTCGTCCAGAAATATCTGGAGCTACGCGTAGTCCAATTCAATTAGGAGCAGAGCTCTACGGTCACTCAGGAGTAGAGAGTGATGTAGAGGTGATCTTGTTAATGGTAGAGATGTTGATCGCTTCTGGGGAGAAATCTCTAGTATTGGATCTTGGGCATGTCGGAATATATAGATCTCTAATTAAGCAGGTTGTGTTTGATTCAGATCAGGAGAGGATGCTCTTTGATGCTCTGCAACGCAAGGCATCTGCTGAAGTTGAAGATATAGTCCGAAGCGCACTCCCTGACTCCGCAGATAAAGTTATTGCTGAACAGCTAATTGCACTTAAAGATCTGAATGGAGGAGATGAAGTTTTAAAGCGTGCGGAAAAAATGGATAGCTCTATTCAACCATCTGTTGCAACACTACAGAAAATTGCTGTACTAGTACAAGAGCAGTTGGCTGATAGAGTCGGCACTGAAGATTTTAAGCTGGAGATTCACTTTGATCTGGCAGAGTTGCGTGGTTACGACTACCATACAGGAGTGGTATTTGCTGCGTATGCAGAAGGAAAAGGTGTGGCTTTAGCTCAAGGCGGTCGTTACGATAATGTGGGGGCAGTATTTGGAAGAGCGCGAGCTGCAACAGGATTTAGCGCAGACTTGAAAAACCTTATTAGTAATAATTTAGAAGCAGATAATGTAGAGTACCCATTGCCTGCTATTTTTGCACCACATCTAGATGAAGCTACAAGCAGTGTTGTACGCCAAGAGTTGCGCAGAAAAATAGAGTCTCTGCGTAGTAGTGGTGAGAGAGTTATCTGTGAGCTATTAGGACAGAGAGAAGGTGCGGCAGATATTGGTTGTGACCGTAAACTAGTAGAGAGTGATGGAAGCTGGTCTGTGACCAAACGATAAAATATTTTTTAACTTAAGAAGAGAAAGATTAAAATGGCAAAGAGCGTAGTAATTATTGGGTCTCAATGGGGCGATGAAGGTAAAGGTAAGGTTGTTGATCTATTAACTGATAGAGCGGAAGCAGTAGTCCGTTTTCAGGGAGGTCATAATGCTGGGCACACTCTAGTTATTGATGGCAAAACTACAGTACTTCATCTTATCCCTTCAGGTATTTTACGAGATAATGTAACCTGCTTTATCGGTAATGGCGTGGTGTTAGCACCAAATGCACTGTTAGAAGAGATTGAGATGTTAGAAAAAAATGGCATTCCAGCTCGAGAGAGATTGCGTCTTAGTGAGGCTTGCCCACTTATTCTTCCATATCATGTTGCATTAGATCAGGCTCGTGAAATTGCACGAGGTAAAAAAGCGATTGGTACTACAGGGCGTGGTATCGGTCCAGCCTATGAAGATAAAGTCTCTCGTCGCGGAATTCGTTTAGAAGATCTTATGGATGAGAACCGTTTTGCTGATCGTCTAAAAGAGGTTATGGAGTACCATAACTTTGCGCTTACTAACTATTTCAAAGCTGATGCAGTAGATTATCAAAAAGTTTTAGATGAGTCTTTAGCTATGGCTGATGAACTGCGCCCAATGGTTACTGATGTTACGGAAGAGCTATTTGAATATAAAGATAGTGGTAAAGGGATACTCTTTGAAGGTGCGCAAGGTACGCTGCTAGATATTGATCATGGTACATACCCGTATGTAACTTCATCAACAGTGACTGCTGGTGGAGCCTCTGCAGGAACTGGAGTTGGGCCACGATACTTAGACTATATTCTTGGAATTACTAAAGCCTACACTACTAGAGTTGGTTCTGGTCCATTCCCAACAGAGCTCTATGATGGCGATAAGTTTATGGATGATGCTGGTAAACACATGGCAGAAAAAGGGCATGAGTTTGGTGCAACAACTGGAAGAGCGCGGCGCTGCGGATGGTTCGATGCAGTGGCACTGCGGCGTGCAGTACAGATAAACAGCTTTACAGGTCTCTGTATTACTAAGCTAGATGTTCTTGATGGAATGGAGACCTTGAAAATATGTACGGGTTACGAGATGGATGGAGAGATAAGAAAAACCCCACCAATCGGGGCTGAGGCGTTTGAGAGATGTAATCCTCAGTATGAAGAGATGGCTGGTTGGAGTGAGATAACTTTAGGGGCTAAGAGTTATAATGATCTCCCTGATAATGCAAAAGCGTATCTGAGCAGATTAGAAGAGCTTTGTGGAGTTCCTGTAGATATAATATCAACTGGTCCAGACAGAGAAGAGACGATAGTTCTAAATCATCCGTTCTCGTAAAGTTAAGTAAACTTAAAAGGTACCTTAATAATCACTTCAAAACCGACTTTACCGCATCTGGTATCGTCGGGGAGCGGTTGCTTATTTTTCCACTCTCGTCAATAGTTACCCAGAGAGGAGCCTTCTCAATTTCTACATCATAGTCATAAGCTATATTCTCATCATGGTCGGCATAGATCGGGAGTAGGTTTATAAAGTGAGCGCGTGTAGCTTCATACACCGCAAATATATCTTCGCTCATAATGATTCCACCTATAGAGCCAGCTGGAAACTCTTCACGATGTTTATTCATCTGTTCCAAAATTTTCCAACAGCTCTCGCAATCAATAGGAGTGAAGTAGAGATACTTAATCTCTTGTTGGCTATTTATTATCGCAATAGGTGCTGCAGAGCTGATAAGTGTCCCCTCTAGCTCAGGTGCAAGCGCAGATTTGTCAGGTGAGCTATCACATGCACTTAAGAGTATAGTTAATAAAGTTAGAGTAGTTAGTAGTAGTTTATTAGTCATAAGTATAAGTATAGAGTATAAGGGTGTATAATATTGGATTAGTTTGTGTCAATATGTATTGAAAAGTAAATAAAACAGATAAGTAAGAGATTAAAAATAAGAATGAAAAACCACCAAACAAAAGTATACGCTACCCCAGTTGCTGAAAGAGATGATATTTTAAAGGTATTAGAGAAGAGCTCTGCTCCACAATCACTGCAAGATATGATTGCTAACTTTAAGTATGATGATGCTGAGAGAAAAGAGGGGTTGCGCAGAAGAATGATTGCAATGGTGCGTGATGGACAGATTGCACAAAATAGAAATGGTGGATATGGACTACTAGAACGAATGGATATAGTTAAAGGTAGAGTGCAAGGACATCCTGACGGATTTGGGTTTTTAATCCCTGATGATGGGGGCGATGACCTATTTCTCCACGCAAAACAGATGCGTCGATTAATGCATGGCGATCGTATTCTAGCTTCAGTGATGGGGGTTAACCGTCGTGGTAAAAAAGAGGGACATGTAGTAAAGATTCTTGAACATGGAACGCAGCAAGTAGTAGGGCGCTACTTTGTAGAGAGTGGAGTTGGAACAGTGGTTCCGAGTAATAAAAAAATAACTCACGATATTGTGATTCCTGAAAAATATGCAGCTAATGCTGAGGATGATCAAATTGTGTTAGTAGAGTTGCTCGAACAGCCATCTAAAAGAGGCGGCCCTGTTGGTAAGGTGGTAGAAGTTCTTGGTGATCACATGGCTCCTGGAATGGAGATTGATATAGCGATTCGTGCTTTCGATATTCCGCACCTTTGGCCAGAAGATGTTGAGCAGCAATCGGCAGCTATTCCAGCTACAGTTCCAGAGAAGGTTGCGAATGAGCGTAAAGATTTCCGTAACATCCCACTAGTAACTATTGATGGCGCAGACTCACGAGACTTTGATGATGCAGTCCACTGTAGTCGTACTGCAAAAGGGTGGAAGTTGTTGGTCGCCATTGCAGATGTATCCCATTATGTGGAAGTTGATAGTCCACTAGATAGAGAGGCTCTGGTGCGCAGTAACTCCGTCTACTTCCCAGATTATGTAGTTCCTATGTTGCCAGAATCGCTCTCCAATGGACTCTGTTCAATAAATCCTGATGTAGATCGTCTCTGTATGGTTTGTGAAATGAGGATTGATAAAGATGGGCTCATCTCTAACTCTAAATTTCATCGTGGAGTGATGCGTTCTGCAGCTCGAATGATATACAGTGAAGTTGGTAAAGCACTAGATGGTGATAATGATCTGCCAGAGATATACCAGACCTATCTACCAGAGATCAAAGAGCTTCATGCGCTCTATAAGGTTTTGCGCAAACAGCGTTCTAAACGCGGAGCTATAGATTTTGAAACTACTGAAACTAGAATTGTATTCGGTAAAGATAAGAAGATCGAGTCTATTGTTCCAGTGATACGCAATGATGCTCATAAGATGATTGAAGAGTTTATGATTGCAGCTAATGTATCAGCAGCTCGTTATCTAAAGCGCAATAAAATACCAACTCTATACCGTGTTCATGAGAAGCCATCCTCTGATAAATTGGATAATGTACGCCTATTTTTGAAAGAGTTTGGTTTAGCACTACCTGGTGGAGATCGTCCTCAGCCTGCAGACTATGCACAGGTCTTGGATCTAGCTCGTGCGCGTCCAGAGTTTAACCTTATTCAGACCGTTCTTCTTCGCAGCCTAAATCGTGCAGTCTACTCACCAGAAGATAAGATTGGTCACTTCGGGTTGGCGCATAGTGACTACGCACATTTTACCTCCCCAATTAGACGTTACCCAGACCTCTTAGTGCATCGTGCTATCGGATATCTGCTAGACAACGCAGCAAAATCTACGGCTAAAAAAGTGGTTACAGCTATTCGCTCTGGTTTTAATAAGAGTAAAAACTTTAATTATAGTAAAGAAGATATGGTACGCATCGGTGAGCAGTGCTCAACCAACGATCGTCGTGCGGATGACGCAACTAGAGATGTAATTGATTGGTTGAAATGTGAGTATATGATGGACCATGTGGGTGAAGAGTTTAGTGGTGTGGTCAGTGGAGTAACTGGGTTTGGTCTATTTGTAACTTTAGATAATATTTTTGTAGATGGTCTTGTCCATATCACAGCTCTACAAAATGATTACTACCATTTTGATCCAGTTCGTCATCAGTTGACAGGAGAGAGCGGAGGCAGAGGATTCCGTCTAGGAGATACAATAAGAATACAGGTAGCAAAAGTGGACCTGGATGAGAGAAAGATTGATTTTCTCCATTTAGATAACTCTAAAAATGGTGGAGCGACTAAAAAAAGTAGAAACTCTAAAAATGATAGAAACTCTAAGAAAAAAGTAGATGCTGGATCTAAAGGAAATACTAAAAAAGGGGCTGGTAAGCCAAAAAGAAGAAGATCTCGTCCTAAAAAGAAAAGTTCAAATTAGTAATTAATATTGCAGGTAAAGATGACACATATATTTGGCATACATTCAGTAAAAGCTTGGTTGAAATCATCCTCTCCAGCGACAGGAGATTTTATCTTGGTGGATGCAAAACGCCAAGATAGAAGGTTGCGAGAGCTACGTAGTGATGCTGAAAAAAGTAGAGTAGGGGTTAGGTTAGTTGATAAAAAAGAGTTAGATCGTATAGTTAGAGGAGCAGTCCATCAAGGGGTTGTGGTCGAAACTAAAGATTCCACAGTTTTAAAAACATACGATGAGAACGCACTGCAAGATCTTCTAGACAGTATAGATAGTCGCGATGAGCTACCATTTTTGCTAATCTTAGATGGAGTAACTGATCCGCACAATTTAGGAGCTTGTTTACGAAGTGCAGAGGCTGCTGGAGTAGATGCAGTAATTGTCCCCAAAGATCGTTCAGCTGGCATAACTCCTGTAGTGCGCAAAGTGGCAAGTGGTGCAGTGGAGACTCTACCATTTGTTAAAGTTACCAATCTTGCACGAACTCTAAAAGCTCTTGCTGATCGAGGTATATGGATCGTAGGTGCGGCAGGAGAGGCAGTAGACACTCTTCACGGAGTTGATCTAAAAGGTCCTATAGCTATAGTGATGGGGGCAGAGGGTGGCGGAATGCGTAGACTTACTAAAGAGAACTGCAGTCAATTAATTAAAATTCCAATGGCTGGAGAAGTAAGTAGTCTTAATGTGTCAGTTGCATCAGGAGTTGTCCTGTTTGAAGCGGTCAGACAGCGAGTCAAATATACCCCATAAATAGGTAGCTTAAAAAAGTAGCAACCTGCTACAGCTTGCCTATATTCATTGTTGAGATACCTCGCAAACTTTTATCTACAGGGTTATCCACAATCAATGTGAAGAACTTATATTCTATTATTTATGTTATCTAGTTATAAAGATGATCTATAAACAAGATTACTATAGTTATGTAATTAGCTGATTATTAATGAGTATAGTTGTAATGAAAAATTGAACTTAAAGTTATTTGTAACTCGTTGTTTAGTTAGTAAGTCGCGATAAAAGATCTTTTTTACGTGGTGTTATTTTTTATATCCACATAAAAAATATTAATACCATATTTTTTATGCTATCCTACCTCTGACAAAACTTACTCTAATGGTGGGCACTACAAGGTTGAATCCGCGTGTATAAAAACTCTAATCGCCTATATAGAATTGATGAGCACTCTATCTTAACACCAGAGTTAGTGAAGAGTGTTATCTCAAAATATTCAATGAATCTAAGAGGGGTACACGGTGCTGCCCACTGGATGCGAGTGCGTAAGAATGGAATGATATTGGTGGAAGAGACAGGGGCTGATAGAGCCGTTGTAGAGCTATTCGCACTATTTCATGATAGTCAGAGAAAAAATGATGGTTGGGATGAGGGGCATGGAGAGCGGGGTGCGAAATTTGCGCTTAAACTTCGTAAGAAAAAATTATTTGAATTAAGCGATTCAGCTTTTGATAAACTGTACGAAGCTTGTTGTGGTCACACAATGGGTGGATATAATCCAGAAGATATAACGATAGCAACTTGTTGGGATGCAGATCGCTTAGATTTAGAGAGAGTAGGTATTACACCTAACCCAGAGAAATTATGTACCAAAGCTGCATGTAATCCTGAGCTTATTTTATGGTCAAAGATGCAGGTTAATCGCTGGGAGTCTAATATGCGTTTAGATTGGAATGAGCAGAAGAGGAACA
>JABHVM010000025.1 GCA_018658305.1 Thiotrichales bacterium
AGATCCAAATGTGCGCCGTCTGCAAGATGATATATCAGAGCGTTTAGGTGCAGCAGTAACTCTGCAGCAAGGCAGTAAAGGGCGCGGCAAAATCGTGATCCAGTACAACTCTTTAGATGAGTTAGATGGTATTATCGCCCACATCCAATAAGGTAATATTTTTACAAAATAACATATTTATAACAACTTTTAATTGACCTAGCTCAAAATGGTTTCTATAATGGCTCTCTCTTACGGTGTTGCAGTAGCATTAATTAATTGGTTATGGCTCCAGTGGCGTAAGCTTAGAGCTGAGAAGAGAGGCAGGAGAGATGGCGAGGATGCAGATAGAGAGTTAGCAACTATCTATATGACAGCTCTGGAGCGTTTAGTTTTAGTAACGGCTCTCCTCTTTTTTGGAATGGTTAGTATAGCTCTGGATCCACTTCAGCTTCTGATTGGTTTTATTGTAGGGCAGATTGGATTGATAATTGGTATCGTAGTATTAAATAGAGTATAATTTTTAGGAACAATACTTTACTTAAAGAGTCATATTAAATAATACAACAGCAGTATAAAAGTAATATAAAAATAAATTAATATAAAAATATAGAGAATGTCAGGCACAACTATCACTTCAGGCGAGTATATAAAGCATCACCTAACCAATTTAACTTATGGTCAGTATGCTGATGGAGGGTGGGGCTTTGCTAAAAGTGCTGCCGACATCAAAGAGATGGGGTTCTGGGCTTTTCACCTAGATTCACTCGCCTGGTCAGTTGCCCTTGCCACCCTCTTTTTCTTCTTCTTCCGTCTAGCGGCCAAACGAGCTACTGCGGGAGTGCCGGGTGGTCTTCAAAACTTTGTAGAGTGGATTGTAGAGTTTGTTGACACTAGTGTAAAAGAGTCATTCAGTGGTAGAAATCCGTTGATAGCGCCGCTAGCTCTAACTATCTTCTGCTGGGTCTTCTTAATGAACCTTATGGATCTGGTTGCCGTAGATTGGCTCCCAATGATTGCAGGGATCTTTGGTGAATATGCGCTAAGTATGGATCCGCATCTTGTATTCTTTAAAGTCGTCCCAACTACTGACCCAAATATAACCTTCGGAATGGCACTTGCAGTATTTTATTTAATGATCTACTACAGTATCAAAAATAAAGGACTCGGCGGTTTTCTTAGCGAGCTCGCTTTCCAGCCATTTGGTAAGTGGGGGCTTCCTGCAAACTTAATACTAGAGGGGATCTCATTAATCTCAAAACCAGTATCACTAGCGCTCAGACTTTTTGGTAATATGTATGCAGGTGAGACAATATTTATCTTAATAGCATTAATGTATGGTGGCGGTATGGTGTTGGGAGCTTTTGGTGGACTTCTCCAGCTAGGCTGGGCGATCTTCCATATCTTGATTATCACTCTGCAGGCGTTTATCTTTATGACTCTAACCATAGTCTATATGGAGATGGCGCACCATGAGCATTGATTTTATGAGTACAGATTTTTAGCTTTAACTTTTAACCCTTAAATATAATAGAGACAGGAGAAAAAAATGGAACAAGCACTAATGTTTATCGCAGGTGGCCTTATGATGGGTCTAGGTGCGCTAGGCGCGGCTGTAGGTATCGGCATTCTTGGAGGTCGTTTTTTGGAAGGCGCAGCGCGTCAGCCTGAACTAATCCCAATGTTGCGTACCCAGTTCTTTATTGTTATGGGACTAGTTGATGCAGTACCGATGATTGCAGTTGGTCTTGCTCTCTATGTACTGTTTGCGGTCGCTGGGTAACTACTAGGAATAGTCGATGAATATCAATGCAACCTTAATTGGACAGTCGATAGCATTCTTCCTCTTTGTGCTCTTTGTGATGAAGTTTGTGTGGCCACCTCTGATGGCAGCACTAGATGAGCGTAAGAAGCAGATTGTAGATGGACTTGCAGCAGCAGAGCGCGGACATCACGAGCATGAGCTCTCAGAGAAGCGGGCAACAGCGGTCATTAAAGAGGCTCACGAAGAGGCGAGCGCAATTATTGGCCGCGCTCAACAGCGAGCTAATGAAGTAGTTGAGGAGTCAAAAGGTAAGGCAGTTGAAGAGTCAGAACGAATTATCGAGACCGCTCACTCAACTATTGAGCAAGATACCAATACTGCACGAGAAAAATTACGCGCTGAAGTATCCCTCTTAGCTTTAGCTGGCGCATCTCAAATTCTCGAGCGAGAAGTTAACGAAACTGACCATCAGCAGATCTTAGCTACCCTGAGTGCGAAGTTGTGAGTAAAGAAGCCCGCACTACAATTGCTAGACCTTATGCTGAAGCAATCTATGCACAAGCTGTGAGTGAGAGCGCAGTAGATCTTTGGAGCGAAACCATAGATCTTCTAGCGATAGCAGTGCAAGATAGCGAAGTTGCAGTTAGACTAAACCACCCCCGATTTTCTCAACAGCAGATGACAGAGCTGATTCTTGGTTTAGATAGTAAGCTTCTTTCAGAAAATAGAGAGAATTTTGTTAAAGTGCTCATAGAGAGTAGCCGTCTCGGTTATGCTCCAGAGATTAAAGCCCTATTTGATAAACTAAGAGCGGCAGATGATAATAGATTAGATGTTGAGGTTACCTCTGCATACCAATTAGATGATATGGCACAAGAGCAGATCATAGCCGCGCTAGCAGCTGAAATGGGGCGAGAGATAAATATGACTACAGAGATTGATGAAACTCTGATAGGTGGAGTTATAGTGCATGCAGGGGATCAAGTGATTGATCTCTCAGTGCGTGGAAGAGTAGAACAGTTAGCTGGCGTATTGCAGAGCTAGCTTGATTAATGAGTTAATGAGTTAAGGAGTTATTCATGCAATTAAACCCTTCGGAAATCAGTGAGCTGATCCGTAAGAAAATCGAAAATTTTGAACCCCTTGCAGAGGCGCGAGCTGAAGGCACTGTGGTTAGTTTGGCAGACGGTGTTGCTAGACTTCACGGTCTAAGTGATGCAATGCAAGGAGAGATGATTGAGTTTCCAGGTAACACCTACGGACTTGCTCTCAACCTTGAGCGCGACTCTGTCGGTGCAGTAGTTCTCGGCTCTTATGAACATATCTCTGAAGGTGAGACAGTTCGTTGTACTGGAAAAATTCTTGAAGTTCCAGTTGGGGAAGGGCTCTTAGGGCGCGTAGTTGATTCTCTTGGTAATCCGATAGATGGTAAAGGTCCTGTTGATAGCGTTGGGACTGCCCCAATTGAGAAAATCGCACCTGGAGTAATTTCCCGCAAATCTGTAGATCAACCTGTCCAGACAGGAATTAAAGCGGTTGATGCAATGGTTCCAGTTGGACGCGGACAGCGCGAGCTAATTATTGGAGATCGCCAGACTGGTAAAACCGCAGTTGCGGTTGATGCAATTATCAACCAGAAGGGGAGCGGAATTAAGTGTATCTATGTGGCAGTTGGACAGAAAGCATCATCCATTGCAGAGGTAGTGCGTCGTCTAGAAGAGCACGGCGCGATGGAACACACAATTGTAGTAGCAGCAGCAGCTTCAGACTCAGCGGCACTTCAATACATTGCCCCATACTCTGGTTGCACTATGGGAGAGTACTTCCGTGACAAGGGTGAAGACGCATTGATCGTCTATGATGATCTAACCAAACAGGCATGGGCATATCGTCAAGTATCACTTCTTCTGCGCCGTCCACCAGGACGAGAGGCATATCCAGGTGATGTATTCTATCTCCACTCTCGTCTCCTAGAGCGAGCATCCAGAATTAATGAGGCTGAAGTAGAGAAGCGCACCAATGGTGAAGTCAAAGGGCAGACAGGTTCACTAACTGCACTCCCTATTATTGAGACGCAAGCGGGTGATGTATCAGCATTTGTCCCAACTAATGTAATCTCAATTACTGATGGGCAGATCTTCCTAGAGACAGACCTCTTCAACTCAGGCATTCGTCCAGCAATTAATGCTGGGCTCTCTGTATCTCGAGTTGGTGGTGCAGCGCAGACTAAGATTATCAAAAAACTTGGTGGCGGAGTTCGTCTGGATCTGGCGCAGTATCGTGAGCTAGCGGCATTTGCCCAGTTCGCCTCTGACCTTGATGAAGCGACTCGTAAACAGATTGAACGCGGACAGCGAGTTACTGAACTGATGAAACAGAAGCAGTATGAACCGATGTCAACTGCTGAAATGGCATTCTCACTTTTTGCAGCTAATGAAGGTTATCTCGATGATATCGATCCTTCTGATGTAGTTACCTTTGAAGCGGCAATGCAATCATTTATCAAGAGCTCATACTCTGAATTGGTTGCGAGTATCAATGAGAGTACAGACTATAACAGTAATGTTGAATCATCTATGCGCGATGCGTTAGATGATTTTAAGAAAAATCAGAGCTGGTAGCAGATAATGGCAGTCGGCAAAGAGATACGGGAGAAGATCCAGAGCGTAAAAAGTACGCAGAAGATCACGAGCGCCATGGAGATGGTCGCCGCAAGTAAAATGCGTCGTGCTCAAGAACGGATGGAGGCATCACGCCCCTATAGCAACAAGATCTCTGCAGTAGTCGGACATCTCGCTAGCTCCCATCCAGAGTATAAACATAGCTATCTAGAAGAGAGAGAGGTTAAACGAGTTGGTTATATAGTAATCTCTTCAGATCGAGGACTATGTGGTGGACTCAATACCAACCTCTTCCGCAGAACAATTCGCGAGTTTAGTGAGCAGAGCAAGCAGGGTGTTGATATTGAGTACAGCGCGATTGGCAATAAAGCGTTAGGCTTTCTTGGTAGAATGAAGGGGAATCTAGTCTCAGAGGCATCTCAGCTTGGAGATCAGCCAGAGATTTCTCGTCTAATCGGCGCGATTAAAGCAATGCTTGATAGCTATGATGGTGAGAAGATCGACCGCCTCTATCTGGTCTACAATAAATTTGTAAACACTATGACCCAAGAGCCGACCGTAACCCAACTCTTACCACTACAAGCAAATAGTGATAACAACTATAAACACCACTGGGACTACATCTATGAGCCAGATGCAAAGCCAGTTATGGACCATCTCCTTCAGCGCTATATTGAATCTATGGTCTACCAAGGTGTAGTCGAGAATATAGCTTGTGAACAGTCAGCGCGGATGGTGGCGATGAAGAGCGCAACAGATAATGCAGGTGATCTTATTGATGAGCTTGAGCTAGTCTATAATAAAGCGCGACAGACAGCGATCACTTCGGAGTTAGCAGATATAGTAGGCGGTGCAGCAGCTGTATAGTTAGTAGTTGCCGTCTGTTTATAATTAATGTTTGTTTGTAATTAATATTGAGTTGTAATGAATTTTTTAAATAGAGAGAGGTCTAAAAGATGTCAGGAACAGTAGTCCAGATCATCGGTGCGGTGGTAGATGTTGAATTTCCACAAGAGTCACTGCCAAAAATTTTTGATGCACTAGTTGTAGATGAGCCAAATCTAACTTTAGAGGTCCAGCAGCAGATTGGCGATGGTGTAGTACGAACTATCGCAATGGGTACCACAGATGGGCTCAAACGCGGACTCTCAGTTACTGGCACCGGCGCTCCAATTCAGGTTCCAGTTGGAGTTAAAACTCTAGGGCGAATTATGAATGTTCTCGGTGAACCGATTGATGAGAAAGGCGATATCGGCGAAGAGAAGAGAATGGCAATCCACCGTAAAGCTCCAGCATTTGAAGATCTCTCGGCAGCAGCTGAAATCTTAGAGACAGGAATTAAAGTTATCGATCTTGTCTGCCCATTCGCTAAGGGTGGTAAAGTCGGACTCTTCGGTGGTGCAGGTGTTGGTAAAACAGTTAATATGATGGAACTTATCCGTAACATCGCAATCGAGCATAGCGGCTACTCAGTATTTGCAGGAGTTGGTGAACGAACTCGTGAAGGTAACGACTTCTATCACGAAATGACAGAGGGTGGAGTACTTGATAAAGTATCCCTAGTCTATGGACAGATGAACGAGCCACCAGGAAACCGTCTTCGTGTAGCTCTTACAGGCTTGACTATGGCTGAAGCATTCCGTGATGAAGGGCGTGATGTGCTTCTCTTCATTGATAACATATACCGTTACACCCTTGCGGGAACAGAGGTTTCAGCTCTATTAGGACGGATGCCATCAGCAGTTGGATATCAACCAACTCTAGCGGAAGAGATGGGTGCGCTCCAAGAGAGAATCACCTCAACCAAAGTTGGCTCAATCACCTCAATTCAAGCAGTGTATGTACCTGCAGATGATCTTACTGATCCATCCCCAGCCACCACCTTCGCTCACCTTGATGCAACGGTAGTGCTATCTCGCCAAGTGGCAGAGCTTGGAATCTACCCAGCGGTTGATCCTCTCGACTCAACTAGTCGTCAGCTTGATCCGCATATGGTTGGAGAGGAGCACTATACTGTAGCTCGTAGAGTACAGACAACCCTCCAGCGCTATAAAGAGCTAAAAGATATCATCGCGATTCTCGGAATGGATGAGCTTTCGGAAGATGATAAGAAGACTGTAAGTCGTGCGCGTAAAATTCAACGCTTCCTGTCACAACCATTCTTCGTAGCAGAAGTATTTACTGGAACTCCTGGCAAGTATGTCTCGCTAGCAGATACAATCTCTGGCTTTAAAGCGATTATCGATGGTGAGTACGACCACCTTCCTGAGCAAGCGTTCTATATGGTTGGTAAAATTGAAGAGGCAGTAGAGAAAGCTAAAACGATCTAATATACAGACCCAAAAAAACCCAGCAGAGCTTCGTTCTGCTGGGTTTTTTTAATATCTAAGTTTTAAAAACTAAGAACGATCTCTTACTGTGCAGCAGGAGCTGGAGCAGCAACTGGCGCAGCGTAGTATGGGTAAGAAGGAGTGTTCTCTGTGCGGATGTCGCTCTTGCCGTCAAAACGAGCATTCTCAGAAGCATCCATATCAGCTTCCATATTAGTAGAACCCTTACCAGAAGCATTGATACTCATGCTGAAGTTACCCTCTGCATCAGCGCTCCCTTTACCAGCACCGCGTCCACGACCATCAAAAGCACCGTCAGCAGAACCTGTACCATAACCAGACTGATTGTCATCTCCACCAAAAAACGCAGAAGCGCTAGAAGCAAAAGCAACAAGAGCAATAGCAGCAATAATTTTTTTCATAATAATCTCCAAAAATTCAATTAAAAAGTAGTTGTTAAAGTAACTGAGACTAATAATAACACTATTCAAGAATATTGTCAAGTACTAAAGTGTATATTGTCAACGCAAAGTAGAAATGCTCACTATTTCGGTGAAATATGTTCAGAGGTTTGCAAAATTAACACCCTCTTCCCTCTGTCGCCACGATCATAGGCAGCTATAATTCTAATTTTCTCACTATTCAGAAAATTTTGTTCAGGTCCATAACTTGGTTTACTGACATCATTAATATCACCTTTGAGCTCCATCTCCATTTTTCCGCGTCCTGTAGCGAGCCACTCGAAAGAGACATTGAGTTCGATAGCTAACCTAGAAAGATTACTCACACTAGGGGTATTGATCTCCTGCTCCCAGTGACCGCAGGAGCCGCGCGTAACCCCTAACAACTGAGCAAGTCTATCCTGCGTCAACCCAGCATTTTTGCGCGCAATGGCAACCCTCTTTCCTGTCTCACTATTTTTCATTTCCATATTATTCTCCTAACAGGTTTATTTGTATACGATATAAAAGAGATCCAATTTAAAGATCCCGATTCGTATACAAAATTAAAAGATAATGGGGTCAGGCTTGCAAGTTTAGCAAGACTGGAAAACTTATGTTATAATATTCTCTATGCCTAGAAAACCTAGAATCTATTATCCAGGAGCACTCTACCATGTGCTTGCTCGTGGCAATGCCAAGCAGGTAATATTTCTTGCAGATGCAGATATGCTCCAGTATCAGAGTTATGTGACGGAAGGGTTGTCAGAATATGGCCACAGAGTTCACGCCTACTGCTGGATGAATAACCATACGCATATGCTGATTCAGGCAGGCGAGAGCTCAATCTCCAAAATGATGCAGCAGATTTCGCAACGCTATACTCAATGGTTCAATCGAAAATATGAACGGGTCGGTCATCTGTTTCAAGGGCGATATAAAGCGCTACTGGTTGATGCTGATGATTACCTGCTTGAACTTGTACGCTATATTCACCTCAATCCGAAACGTGCTGGAGTCGTTGATCAGCTAGAGGATTACCAATGGTCGAGTCATCGTGCCTATCTGGGAAATAATGTACTCCCGTGGCTGACAACTGAATGGGTCTTGCAACAATTTGGAGAAGATCTCTCTGGCGCAAGAATAAAATACCGAGACTTTCTTGAGCAGAAGGCGGACAAAGAGAGGTTGGCTCAACTCTCTACCGGCACCGCAGAAGGACGAATTCTAGGGAGCGATCGCTTTATACTAAAAGTAACCGCAGCGCAGCAAACAGAGTCAACGAAACAAAAACTACGCTGCTCACTGGAAGAGATCACCGAAATGGTCGCCAAAGAGGGGGGCGTCAATGCCGAAGAGATCTCCTCTCCCAGTCAACGAAGAGCCGTCTCACATGCTAGATCAATGATTGCTCTGCTTGCAGTAGACTATGCAGGGCTCTCCGCAACCGAAGTTGCAAGCCATCTATCACGCGACCTAACCGTCATCAGTCGTCAACTCAAGCAGACGAGAGAGCGAGTGTACCGGAGAGGAGCAGAAAAGAGCAGGGTGGAGCGTTACTTGAACTTGCTAAACTTGCAAGCCTGACCCTATTGATGTATCGGCGAATTCTGCTGGCACTGGCGGGTAGTCTACTGGTTGGCTGGGGTGCAACCACACTCTTTCTGCCTGAACATGCACTCTTGCTCGGAATAGTCTCCTTTCTGGTTATTCTCTGGACGAATGAGGGGCTGCCGATGGGGGTGGTCTCCCTGCTGCCGTTGATCCTCTTCCCCTCTTTTGAGGTGTTGGAGTTCAATGTGGTTGCACTCAATTATGCAAAACCAGTGATCTTCCTCTTTCTTGGCGGGTTCCTTGTTGCGATTGCTATCAAAGAGACGGGGCTGCACAAAGTGATTGCCCACCGTCTGCTGCAGTTCTTTCCCTGTTGTGCGCGGGGGATGATCTATTCACTGGCTATCACTGCAGCGCTGCTGAGCTCAATTCTCTCCAATACCACTATCACCCTGATGTTGCTTCCGATCGCCCTCTACCTGACAGAGAATAAGCGGCTCAAGGTGCGCTTTCTGATTGCAACGGCCTATGGAGCCAGTATTGGCGGAGTATTGACTCCCATTGGAACACCGCCCAATCTGATTTTGATGGGGTATATGGAGGATATCGGAATGGTCGCTCCCACCTTTCTGGAGTGGATCTCTCTGACCTTTCCGGTCGCGCTGCTGATGTTGCTGATCGTCCCGTTTGTGCTCTCCATCGGGGTTCAGAATGAGGAGGTCGAGAGCCAACCGGAGCTTGCTCCTGTTCTGACCAGACCACAACGGCGACTTACTTGGATCCTCTATGGCTTGGTGCTGTTGTTGGTGGTCAATTCACCTATTGAGCCCATCTACAGTGGGCTTGGGCTCAATGAAAAGATGCTACTATTGGGGTTTGGATTATTGATGTTTGCTCCGGGGATTGGCTTCCTAGAGTGGCAGGATATTAAGAAGATTCCACTGGAGATCATCTTTCTGTTTGGTGCTGGCTTCTCCATTGCTAATGCTTTTATGCAGTCAGGGATTGCCGATAATATTGTTGGCTATTTGTTAGGGATGGAAGGGCTTCCCTATTTTGCTCTGCTCTTTACGGTGGCACTGTTTGTCAGCTTCTCAACCGAGGTTACCAGTAATACCGCACTGATCTCCATCATGCTGCCAATTTTTCACGCCTTTGCACAGCAGGTTGAGATCGACGAACAGGTAGTTCTGATGGTGGCCACCATTGCAGCCAGTTACGCATTTATGTTGCCAATCGCCACCCCTCCCAATGCAATTGTAATGTCGAGTGGGGTGATTCGGATCCGGGAGATGGCAAGAATCGGTTTTGTAATAAATTTGATTGGAATTGTTGTGTTGTCCAGTATCGCCTATGTGTACTGGTAACTTTTTGGTTTTGGAGGCTGTAGAAGATAATCTTGTAGATGATTATGTATGGTACCGAGAGGAGTTATAACTTTACCGTCTAGAACACCTAAATCCAAGGATGGAGGTAAAGTATGGAAATAAGAGCGGAAATAAAGCTTGTTCAAGCGCTGAACATCGTATATAGTAACGGATCAGAAAACCGATAAAATCAAGCTGGACACATGTGCCGGCATGGCGGTATCCTCTCTAAATTAGACTAAAACAGTAAAACTAAAATAACAATGCCTAATCAACACACTGATATCACCATCCTCCGAACTCTTGAACAGAATCCAGCTTTAACCCAAAGGGGAGTTGCTGCAGAAATTGGCGTGAGCCTCGGTAAAGTTAATTACTGTATAAAAAAACTGATCGAAAAGGGTCTGATTAAAGCCAATAATTTTCGCCATAGCGACAATAAAAAATCCTACGCCTACCTTCTCACTCCAAAGGGAATAGAGGAGAAACGCAGGCTTACTATCTCATTCCTCCAACATAAAATGGAAGAGTATGATCGTCTAGAGTCAGAAATTGCTCAGCTTCAGCAGGAGATAGTATAGTTGTCGGTTGTCTCAACTTGCTAAACTTGCAAGCCTGACCCCCTTTTTGATTGTAACACTTTGTTTTAGTTGGTGGGCCTACTTGGACTTGAACCAAGGACCAAGGGATTATGAGTTCCTTGTTATGCTTAATAATTAAGCTGCCAAAACCTCTTAAAAAACCTACAAAAACCAGTTGAACATTAACTAAAACCCTTATATTGTTAGCACTTGACACTATACTCATTATTACCTATAATAACCTTATATTCTCTCTGAAAGTAATCCAGAAGTAATCCAGAAGTAATCCAGAGGGAAATATTTTTTCTATTTTGAAGGGGCAGATTATGGCTGAGAAGATCAATTTTACACAATCCAGAGTTAAGGGTATTAAGCCACCACTACAAAATGAGGGTAAAGAGGTACGCACCACCTATCACGATAAAGGACAGACAAAACTTAATTTAAGAGTTTCAAGTACTGGTTCAAAAACCTACTATGTGAGTAAAAAGGATAAAACAGGCAGATTAAAAAATGTAAGGATTGGTGCTGTTTCAGAGTGGACGGTTGAAGCAGCTAGAAATATGGCAAGTGATATTCTCTCAGAGATAAATAAAGGAGTTGATCCTAATGAAGAGAAGAGGAAAGCTAAGACACGATCTCAAACATTGCAACAGTTACTAGATTTATATATTGATAATCACGATCTAAAGCCAGTCACCAAGGCAGACTACCAGCGTAAAATGAAATGGGGGTTCTCTGATTGGTTTAAGTTACCAGCTTCTAGCTTGACCGAGACAATGATTATCAGCCGTCACAAGAAGTTGACCAAGAGAGGAAAAACTGCAACTAATGGAGCGTTTAGACCATTAAGGGCAGTACTCAATTACTCACAAGCAATAGGAGCAATAGCAAATAATCCTACAGCGATTTTAAGTACAGCAAGGCTATGGCATAAAAGTAATAGAAGAAATGATCTGATACAGTCTCACCAGTTACAGGAATGGATAGAGGCAGTGGAGACTATTACCCCAGTTATGCACAAGGTAGCATTTCTCACTATGCTCTATATGGGATTCAGAATAACCGAGACCTATTCGCTAGAGTGGGAGAATGTAGACCTAAAAAATAATCTAATTCTGCAAAAGGACACTAAAAACGGTACAGATCACGAGCTACCAATACCGACAGCGTTACTCTCAACTATTGAAGAATTAAAAGAGGTAACAGGTGGGGGCAAGTACCTATTTCCAGCAAAAAATAGAGAGGGATTTGCAGGTTATCCAAAGAAGCCACTAGAGCAAATTAATAGCAAGATCAGTTTTCACTTCAACCCTCACATGACACGCCACACATTCACCACTATATCAGAGGCGGTTGGTACACCAAAAACAATGATTGACCGCTTAACTAACCACACAACCAGCAATGATATAACAGGTGGCTATATTCACACCGAGACCGAGACACTAAGGCAGGCAATAAATAAGATTGCAGCCTACATACAAGCAAGAGTAAACCAGTCCGAAAAAGTGATTCGCTTATACGGTTGACAGAATATGCAGTGCCTAGAGTTGAGCTAATTACTCACCTTGAAAAGTGCCCTTTAATCACCTGACACTGCACCTATTTTTTAAATTAAAGGATTACACTTGAAGTAGTGTTAAGTAATGAGAAAAAAGCCAATAATTGTTACTCAGACGATACCCGAACTAGAGGGGTAGATCGTAAGTTAGATAAGGTTTATGTTGCGGACAAAAAGAGGTTAGCGTATTGCCTTGCATGACAGAGAACATTTAGAGGACATTGAAAGTATGTAATCCTACATGTTTTTATGTTACTATGTGTCTTCGTATAATTATCGTACATACTCAATTAAACCGAGGTACGATAAATGCAGACAGAAACACCAGAGAGATTAAACCCAGCAGAGGCAGCAGTCTATATTGGATCAACCCCTAAAACACTAGCAAAGTGGAGAAGCACGGGGCGGCATTCGATACCATACCTAAAGTTCGGAACTAGTAACCGTTCTTCAATCAGATACGACAAAACAGCACTAGACGCATTTCTTGACCGTTGCCGTGAAAATGGCTCAGGGGTGTAGTTATGATCTCACGACAGAGAGCGATATGGTC
>JABHVM010000001.1 GCA_018658305.1 Thiotrichales bacterium
AAGGCCTAAATCACTTAGCCCTAAGAAGTCCGCTACATTACGATATGATCAGGAAATATTGGATTTTTTTAAGGCTACAGGCAAAGGTTGGCAAACACGCATAAATGATGTCTTGCTTGAGTATGTCCATTCGCATTGACTCAAGAAAGGCACAAGAAAGGGGTCACGAGAAAGGGGTCAGGTCTTTACTTTTGCGTAATCCTATTGTATAATTTTATTTATGGCAAGACCGTTACGAATTGAGTTTGCAGGTGCGTTGCACCATATAACATCTAGAGGAAATAGTCGCGATCCGATTTTTTTGTGTGATTCTGATCGTGAATTATTTATGCAGGTGCTTAAAGAGTCGTGTGATATTTTTAACTGGAGTGTTCATGCTTGGTGTTTGATGGATAACCATTACCACCTTTTGGTGGGGACGCCGGAGGCTAATTTATCCAAAGGAATGCGCTATCTGAATGGGGTGTATACGCAACGCTTTAATCGTAATAATGCTCATATAGGTCACCTGTTTCAAGGTAGATTTAAGGGTATTCTGGTTGATGAGGATAGGTATCTGCTTGAACTTGCTAGGTATATTGTTTTAAATCCAGTGCGTGCAAGAATGGTTGATAGTGCGGAAAGTTGGGCTTGGAGTAGTTATCGGGTGATGGTTGGACTGGTTCCTGCGCCAACTTGGTTTGATCGAGACTGGCTGCTATCTCATTTCGGGGAAGACAATAAAACAGCCATTTATGAATATATGAAATTTGTAGCAAATGGGGTTTCTCAACCATCGCCATGGAAAATGTTGCGAGGACAGATATTTTTAGGGGATGAGCAGTTTGTCGATGAAATACAGAGCAAATTTATCTCAAAAGATATGCCGTTAAGAGAGATTCCTGTTGTGCAGAAGAGAGCGATACCGCAACCTCTTGAGCACTATTCTGTAAAAAATCAGAGTAGAAATAAGGCGATCACTGAAGCATATTTTAGTGGAGGATATACGCTACAAGATATTGGAAATTACTTTGACCTGCATTATTCGAGTGTGAGTAGGATTATTCACAAGAGCTTGGATAGAGATGCAAAAGTAAAGACCTGACCCCTTTTTCACTATTTGGTAGCCAGCGCTTAATTAGTTTTTCACTGTTTGAAGCTATTGTTGGGTTGTCAATTTGAGTTAGTAGTATAGCTCCTTGCTCCTCTACTAGAGGTATAAGATGCTGGTCTCTTATTAAGTCAGCAAAACGCAGGAGAGGGATGCCAGTTTGACGTTTTCCTAGAAAATCTCCTGGACCACGCATCTCTAGATCTTTTTGAGCTATCTGAAATCCATCGTTGGAGTTGCGAATAGTCTGCAGGCGTTCGGTCGCAACTCTGCTTAGTGGTGAGCGATAGAGTAGTACGCAGCTGCTTTCCACTTTGCCGCGCCCAACTCTGCCCCGTAGTTGGTGGAGTTGGGAGAGTCCAAGTCTCTCAGAATTTTCTATAATCATTAAGCTTGCATTTGGGACATCTACTCCAACCTCGATGACAGTTGTGGCTACTAAAATATCTATATTACCTTGATGAAACTCGTTCATCACCTGCTCTTTCTCATCAGCTTTAAGTCTACCATGTACCAAGCCGATCTTTAGGTTGGGAAGCTGTTCCGTTATATTTTGTGCGCTATCTACTGCTGCTTGACATTGCAATATATCAGACTCTTCAATTAAAGGGCAGACCCAGTAGACCTGTTTTCCAGCAATACAGCTAGCGTGAACTCGTTCTAATATATCTTCACGGCGTGACTCTGGGATGGTTACAGTCTTAATTGGAGTTCTACCAGGCGGGAGTTCATCAATAACAGTGCTCTCTAAATCTGCATAGAACGACATTGCTAAGGTGCGAGGAATTGGGGTGGCAGTCATTATAAGTTGATGAGGTAGAGTTGCTGTTTTAGTATCTTCACCTTTCTGCTGGAGCGCAAGACGCTGCTCAACTCCAAAGCGATGTTGTTCGTCAATAATGGTTAGAGCAAGTTTTTTAAATTTAACCTCTTTCTGAAATAGGGCGTGAGTTCCAATTAATATATCAATCTCTCCATCTGCCAACTGCTCTAATATCTCTCTGCGTGCAGAGCCCTTTATCGACCCTGAAAGAAAGCTAACTTTAGGCTTAGATCCAATCTCTGTAAATTGAGATAACTGAGCTGTTATGTTTTTATAGTGCTGTTTTGCGAGAAGTTCAGTGGGAGCCATAAGTGCACTCTGTGCTCCAGATGCATATGCGTGAAGTGTAGCTATTAGAGCTACTACAGTTTTACCTGATCCAACATCACCCTGTAGTAATCTCTGCATAGGGTGAGGTTGTTGAAGGTCGGCAAGGATGGTGTCGGTAGCTCTCTGTTGAGCAGCAGTTAAACTGAATGGAAGCTTATTTAGAAATAGTTGTAGCCAGCTAAGATCAGCATTAAGAGGGGATGCATCTCTGAGTTTAATCTTATTGAGGAGTTGATGGAGTGAAAGGTGGCGTGCTAAGAGCTCTTCAAATACTATTCTATCTCGATATATATTTAACTGTTGTGTAGAGATGGTTGGCTCTGGGCGGTGGAGTGCGCGGAGAGCTTGCGGAAGAGTTGTTCCTCCAAAATTTTGAATTGAATCTAAAGTTGATTTAGGAAGATACTCTTCCACTTTAGTGAGGGAGATAGTAAGTGCTTGGCTAGTTAATGAGTAGAGAGTGCGTTGACGCAGACCCTCTGTGGTTGGGTAGATTGGAGTAAGGCTCTCTGCGAGTTTTGGGGAATTTTGATTGTCAGTTAAAATCTGATATTCAGGATGACTCATCTCTAAGATTGTGCTGCTTGCTCCGCTGCTGCGTACTTCACCAAAGCAGCGGACAACTTTACCTCTGCTCAGCGAGTTCTGCTGTACTCTGTTAAAGTGAAATAGTCTGAAAGTTATAGTGCCACTCCCATCTTCTACAGAGCAGAGAAGAGAGCGTTTGCGCCCGAAGCGAACCGAGCTTCCTGTTATCTCTCCTTCAATTACATACTCTGTGCCAGCCTCTAATTGAGATATTGGGGTTATTACGGTTCTATCTTGATAGCGCGTAGGGAGGTGGAAGAGGAGGTCTGCAACTTCATAGATGTTAAGTTTAGCAAGTCTCTCTGTTAGTTTAGGGCCAACTCCTTTGAGTGTGGATATGTCACTCAAATACCATCACTCCATCCATCTCAACCTCAGCATCTTTAGGGAGGGAGGCAACTCCAATTGCCGCCCGTGCAGGGTATGGCTCTGTGAAGTAACGAGCCATCACCTCATTGACTAGCGGGAAGTTTGAGAGATCAGTGAGGAATATATTTAGTTTGATGATGTCATCTAGAGTTCCTCCGGCAGCTTCTGCAACCGCAGTTAAGTTGTCGAAGACTCTGCTTATCTGCTCTTCAACTCCTCCAGTTACCATCTCCATACTCTCAGGAATGAGTGGGATCTGCCCAGATAGGTAGACGGTATTGCCGCTCTGTACTGCCTGCGAATAAGTTCCTATGGCTTGTGGTGCACTCTTGGTATGAATAATTTTTCTGTTCATTCTCTTAACCTCATTTTATACGGCGAATAGTTTTTACTGTTTTTAGTTTACGAATTGTACGAATTATAAGTGCTAGATGTTTCCGGTCAGATACTCTAATAGTTAAAGTTATGATGTTAACTTTGCCATCTTGGTCATCAACTGTTACATTATCAATGTTTGATTCAAGCTCCGAGATAGAGGTCGCTATTGTTGCTAGCACTCCCCTCTTATTAGCAACATCTACCCGAATTTTAGTCGGTAACTCTTGGCTGTCTTGGCTTGACCACTCGACTGGTACCCACTGTTCTGGATGGGTATGTAGATGGGATACATTGTTACAGTCATGCATATGGATAACTAACCCCTTGCCAGGCGTTATGTGTCCAATAATAGTGTCTCCATTTATGGGATGGCAACAGTTGGCAAAGTGAACTACCATCCCCTCAGTTCCGTGAATTGTTAATGGGCTACTTCGTTTTCTTTTTCTATCTTTGCGTTTTAATATTGGAGAGAGTACAGATAGTGGATTCCACCTACTTTTATGCTTGCTCTTTTGTTTGCCTTTACTATCTTCTAATCTATCTTTATTGCTGCAGCAGTGGATAATGTTACCAACCACTAGTTCAGCTATGCGTTGCCCCATTCCAATATCATTATAGAGTTTATCCATATTCTCTATTTTCATTTTATTTAGGAGTGTGGATATATCCATAGCTTTAAATTTAGATTCAGATATGTTGTTGTTTTGCAGGGCATTTGTTAAGAGCTCTCTTCCCAACTTTATAGCATCTTCTTGTTGTAGATTTTTTAGGTAGCTGCGGATGTTGCTGCGAGCTTTACTGGTGGTGACAAACTGAAGCCAGTTTGGATGAGGAGCTCTATTGGATGAGGTGGTTATATCAATGGTCTGTCCATTATATATTCTTGAATTTAGTGGGACTGGTTTACGATTTATTCTAGCAGCTATTGCATGATCTCCAATGTCGGTATGAATTTGATATGCAAAATCTAGTACAGTTGCTCCTCTCGGGAGGGAGATTATTTTTCCTTTAGGAGTGAAAATGTAGACCTCATCAGGAAAAAGATCAATTTTTACGCTCTCTAGAAATTCTATGGAATCCCCACTATTTTTCTGGAGCTCTAGTAGGTCTTGAAGCCACTGGCGTGCCCGCTGCCCAGTTTTATTGCTGTTAGATGTGATGTTATCAGAGCCTTCAGTCTTATAGTCCCAATGCGCAGCGATTCCATCCTCTGATACTTTATGCATTTCATGGGTGCGAATCTGAATCTCAACAGGAACTCCTTGTGGTCCAAATAGGATAGTGTGGAGAGATTGGTATCCGTTTGCTTTAGGGATTGCGATGTAATCTTTAAATTTGCCAGGAACAGGTTTATAGATCCCATGAACCACTCCAAGCACTTGGTAGCAACTCTCAATCGTTGGCACAATAATACGGAAGGCATAGACATCATAGATCTCACTAAAAGGTAGCTTTTGATCTTTCATCTTCTGGTAGATGCTATAGGTGTGTTTTTCACGCCCCTGTATATCTGCGCTTATCTCTGTGTCTGAGAGGCGCTGCTTGATAGATACTTCAATGGTCTCTAACACCTCCCTGTTATTGCCTCTTACTTTTTTGATTGCATCATTGAGTACTCGATGGCGGGCTGGGTAGTAGTTCAAAAAGCCGAGCTCTTTAAATTCGGTAGCAATTTTATTCATCCCTAAACGATGAGCTATTGGGGCATAGATCTCTAAGGTCTCTCTTGAAATGCGTCGTCTCTTTGCAGGTTTCATGCTAGTGAGGGTGCGCATATTATGGAGACGATCTGCAAGTTTTATTAGAATCACTCTAATATCACGAGTCATCGCCAACATCATCTTTCTAAAGTTTTCAGCCTGCATCTGCTTAGGGTCAGCGACTTGCAGGCGGGTCAGTTTACTTACTCCATCTACCAGTTCAGTAACATCTTTACCAAAGCGTTGAATCAGCTCTTTTTTTGGATGGTTAGTATCTTCTAAAACATCGTGGAGAATTGCAGCAATGATTGTGGTGTGGTCAATCCGCATCTCAGCAAGGATGCGAGCGACTTCAATGGGGTGGTATATGTAGGGTTCGCCAGTTAAACGATGCTGTCCATCGTGTGCCTCAGCAGAGAAGAGATAGGCGGCGTAGATCTCTTCAATATGCTTCTGATCTAGGTAGCTCTCAAGTAGAGATACTAGATCACTGATCAGAAACATGATACGATCTTTTTATTCTGCTTCTGCTTCTGTTACTGCCGCTACCGTTACATCAGTGGCTGTCTCGATCTCTTCTTCAGTAGGCTCTGCAGATTCATTAGATTCATTAGATTCATTTTTGTCATTGGTTTCATCTTCATCACTACTGATATCCTCTTCAGGCATTGCGTTAGCCGCATCTTTGGCTTTTGCAGTAATATCATCTAGAATTTCACGATTAATTAGGCCTGCAGCAATTTCACGAAGCGCAATGACTGTTGGCTTATCATTATCTTCAGGAACTAACGGAGCTCCACCTAGTGAGATCTGTCTTGCACGCTCAGCAGCGATTAAAGTCATATCAAAGCGGTTATCAATTTGTTCTAGACAATCTTCTACGGTAACACGAGCCATAACGATTTACTCCATCTCAATGAGATATTATTAGTTCAATAAGTTTAAAAGGTTGGCTATTGTATCTAAATATGATCAATTGAGCAAGCTAACAAGTAGTTCTTGGTGATTTTCTGCTTGGCGTTTCTGTTGAAGGCGGGTGGCTAGGAAGAGAGTTTTAAGCTCCTCTTTCGCCTGTTCGAAATCGTCATTGATGATTAGATAATCATATTCATCATAGTGTGCCATATCGCTCATCGCATCTTGTAAGCGTCTTGCAATAACTTCATCACTATCCTGTCCTCGTCCCTTAAGCCGTTCTTTGAGTGCCGGTTGGGATGGGGGAAGAATAAATATTGTGACAGATTCGGCTATTTTTTTGCGCACCAGGCGCGCCCCCTGCCAATCAATTTCAAGAATCACATCTACTCCACCACTTAAAGTATCATCTACCCAGAGTTCTGAAGTGCCGTAGTAGTTATCAAACACCTCCGCATACTCTAGAAATTGATCTTTCTCAACCCCACTCTTAAAATCTTCAATAGTTGTAAAGTTATACTGCACTCCATCTTCCTCACCTGGACGCGGAGGACGAGTGGTGTGGGAGATAGATAACTGAGCCCCATCAATCTCTTTGAGCGCCGCATCTAATAGGCTAGATTTGCCAGCTCCAGAAGGTGCTGAAATTATATATAGTGTTCCATTACTCAATTTTATTTACCTCTATATTTAACTTGTACTATTGTTCTATTGTTGAATATCTTAAATCTTATTACTCTTCTATACCGAGCAGAGTAAAGTTGTGGCGTATAGCATAGTTTAAAATTAGACTCTTTTGCAAATTCATTTTGAATATGGTTGCCAATTGCAGGATAATAACTATTTCGTGACCATTTTTGTGGTTCACAGTTTTTAATTTAAGGAGTTTACAGATGCGACCTAGTGCTAGAGAAGTTAACCAGATGCGAGATATTAAGATTACTAGAAATTATACTAAACATGCGGAGGGGTCGGTGTTGGTTGAGTTTGGTGAAACTAAGGTTATCTGCACTGCGTCTGTAGAGAGTAGAGTGCCGCACTGGTTAAAAGGTAAGGGCAAGGGGTGGGTTACGGCAGAGTATGGAATGCTCCCTCGTTCTACAGGAAGTAGAATGCGCCGCGAGGCTGCTGGTGGAAAGCAGGGTGGACGCACTATGGAGATACAGCGCTTAATCGGTCGTTCACTGCGCGCTGCAGTTGATCTGGATGCTCTTGGTGAGCAGATGATAACAGTTGATTGTGATGTTATTCAGGCTGATGGAGGAACTCGCACTGCATCAATAACAGGAGGTTTTGTGGCGCTTAGTGATGCGATTAACTATCTTGTCGAGAGTGGTGCAGTAGCTAGTAATCCTATAACTACTCCAATCGCCTCGGTGTCGGTTGGTATGTATAAGGGTGCAGCAGTTCTTGATCTTGATTATGCGGAAGACTCAAATGCAGAGACAGATATGAATGTGGTTATGGATAGCAGTGGTAAATTTATTGAGGTTCAGGGGACAGCGGAGGAGGCACCATTTAGTATGGATGAGATGCAGCAGATGTTAGTTCTAGCGCAACAGGGAATCGGAGAGTTGATCGAGCATCAGCAGGCTGCGCTTCAGTGAGTTTTAATAGGGGAGATAAAATTGTATTAGCAACAGGCAATCAAGGAAAAGTTCGAGAGCTTGGCGCACTTCTTCAAGAGTTTGAGGTGGAGGTTCTACCCCAGAATAAATTTGGCGTAAAGGAGGCAGAAGAGACTGGTCTAACCTTTGTGGAGAATGCTATTCTAAAAGCTCGCAATGCTGCAGCTCATACAGGGATGCCAGCAATTGCAGATGATTCTGGACTAGAGGTTGATTTTATTAAAGGCGCACCAGGAATATACTCTGCTCGCTATGCAACACTAGATGGAGAGAGTGGGGTGAGTGGAGATGGAGAGGATGAGGTGGGTGGAGATTTAGCTAATAATAAAAAGTTACTTCAAGTATTAAGTGCTGTTCCAGAGCAGGAGCGCACTGCTCGCTTTCAGTGTTTGATGGTCTATATGGAGCATCCAGAAGATCCTACTCCGCTAATAGCGCAAGGAACTTGGGAGGGGCACATTTTAACTGAGCCACAAGGTGATAATGGATTTGGTTATGATCCACTCTTCTTTGTTAAAGAACAGAACTGCAGTTCAGCCCAGCTAAGTGCAGAGGTGAAGAATGTTCTAAGTCATCGTGGGCAGGCACTACAAAAATTAGTGGAGATGTTACGCTGAGCCAACTCAACTTCACTGTAGCGATTCCGCTATCACTTTATATTCATCTTCCGTGGTGTCTGCAGAAGTGCCCCTATTGTGATTTTAATTCTCATAGTTTTAATGAGCCACCTCCATTTGCGCGATATGTGGATGCGCTGCTGGCCGATTTAGAGTCTCAACTGCCGAAGGTGTGGGGGCGACAGATCTACTCTATCTTTATTGGTGGCGGAACTCCGAGTCTATTTCCAGGAGTAGAGATTGAGCGTCTGCTCTCAGGAGTTCGCGCGCTCTTGCCGTTATCTCCATCTGTTGAGATAACGATTGAAGCAAATCCTGGTGCAGCAGATGTAGAGAGTTTTTCTGAATATAGAAGAGCTGGAGTGAATCGCCTCTCAATTGGAGTGCAGAGTTTTAATGATCAACAACTGAAGTTGATTGGGCGAGTGCATAGTGGAGATGAAGCGTTGAGTGCAGTAAAAATGGCTCGCCAAGTAGGTTTCGAGAATATAAATATTGACCTGATGTTTGGTTTGCCAGAACAGACTCAACGACAAGCATTGGCTGATCTACTGCAAGGGATAGAGCTTGGGGTTGAGCATCTCTCTTGGTATCAACTTACTTTAGAGCCAAATACACATTTTGGACACACTCCACCTCATACGCTACCGCAAGATGAGGAGGTGTGGCAGATGCAGCAGGAAGGAAAAAAGATATTGAGTGGGGCAGGATTGAAGCAGTATGAGGTTTCAGCATATTGTAGAGATAGTATCGAATGTCATCACAACTTAAACTATTGGCATTTCGGAGATTACTTAGGAGTTGGAGCTGGGGCGCATGGCAAAATCACAGATGTGGCTACTAGTACTATTGAGCGCACAACTCGTAGCCGCTCACCAGAGCGTTATCTGGCAGAGATTGAGCAGCAGCAAAGTGTGCATAGTGAAAGTGTGGAAGATGAAGATGTTATTCTGGAGTTTATGCTCAACCAGCTCCGCCTAAAAGATCCATTTACTCAGCAACAATTTGAGGAGCGGAGTGGGCGTAGTTGGAGTGTGGTTGAAGATAAAATCAAGCAAGCGTCTATAGATGGGCTGTTAGAGGTTGAGCCAGAATCTGCAGAAGATATAGGGTCGAGAGGAGTAAGAGTTAAAGTTTCTGTTCACGGCGAGAATTTCCTAAATGATCTACTCTCACTTTTTAGTTGAAACTAGAGTAATATAGAGAGAGTTGATTAATATTTTAGGAGAAATATGAGATGAAAATAAGATTTAATAGAGGTGAAAAGTAGTGAATAGTCTGGGTGATTTTAAGTTAGATCAGCGTATGCTGCGCTATAGTCAGTTTGTGCCTAAGCTCTATAATCTATGTCTATCTCTTGGATTCGAGGCAGGTAAAATAATGCCGTCACGAGCTTTCTGCTCAGATGAGAATCAAGGTTTCCCTATTATTCTTATCGCTAAACATTTCGGTGCTTTTCCGTTTAACCACGGCAGAGTTGGTGGTATTGTAGCAACAGATCGGCATGGACCACATGCGCATCATGGAGAGGATTTAGTAATTATTCAGGCAAGTCATGTCGGTTATGATCCTGAGTTTAAAAGTTTTGGTAGTTACTGCAGATTGCAGACCCATAATTGTGAATCTACTTCAGATTGTGGCAAGATAGCTGGAGTATCTGAGTGGTATATAAAAGAGTATCGCTTTGCGTGCGAAAATATTATTATAGAGAGGGATGGTGATGAGCTGTTGGCCACTATAGATAATATGTTGCTGGATGAGAGGAGAAGTGAAGGGTTGCTTCTTGAGTTAGGTAAAATTATAGAAGTAGATGAGGTTGGCGGTTACTCTCCTCTAAATGTTCGCAGCACCTCAAAGCAGTTTAAATTGAAAGCTGAGTTTGCGCTTAATTTTTCTACTCTTGAAGATGGAGAAACTCAAGTTGTTGGTGGTGCATTAAGTGCAGAGCTATTCTCCTTTAAGCGTAATATTATTGATGAAGATGAAGGGCATGACCACCTTGAGAGAAACTTGCTTCCCAAGATGCCATATATCGTTACCTCTTCTACCCCTGCGCTACTCGCAGCACAGATAAATTCTCAAGTTGAGTTTGATAGAGCATTCCGTACTATTATGCAAGATGACTCTTACTGTGGAAAACGTCTTCTCTTTATTTCTGGTATTAATATAGATATATCTCCAGAGATTGGGCAGACCTTTCCATTAACTAAGTTTGTTCCATGGGCAGCATACTATCAAGATTTAGATGGATCAACGGTGATCTATGAGCAGGATGAGTTATGGGATCTTATGAGTGTACAGTCTTCTGATAATCCTGACCAGATAGATTTAGAGCAGGCTATTGAGCAGATGGAGGCGTTAGAAGAGATTGCTGTTGAGGTTAAAGATAGTTAGACCAGTCATGCTCTCCCTTGCCAAAGACGAAAAAGTGAGGGTTAAGGAGTGACTCTTTTGTATTGTAACGAAGTGGGCGCATTGCTGTGTCAGTAAGTTGTCCGCCAGACTCCTCTACAATGCACTGTGCAGCAGCAGTGTCCCACTCTGAAGTTGGCCCTAAACGGGGGTATAGATCCGCTTGACCCTCTGCTATAAGGCAAGATTTTAGAGAACTTCCCATCGGAAATATTCTGTGTGATCCCACCTTGTCTAAAAAATTTGTGATAACCTCATTGCTATGGGAGCGGCTTCCTGCAACTACTAGCTGCTCCTCTGATGGGTAACGGGCTTCAATTTTTTCTGCAGGAGAGTCTGGCATCTTTTTCCAAGCGCCACCGTTGCGCCAAGCATAGTAGAGAATTGAGTTTACTGGAACCTGAATCACTCCAAGAATAGATTCACCTCTATCTATAAGCGCGATATTTACGGTAAACTCTCCATTCTGTTTTATAAATTCACGAGTCCCGTCTAGTGGGTCGATAAGCCAGTAGCGATTCCAGCTTGAACGCTCGGCAAAACTTATCTCATCCGACTCTTCAGAGAGTACTGGTATATCCGGGGTTAGTTTTGCAAGCCCTTTGGTAATGATGTTATGAGCAGCCAGGTCTGCCTCAGTCAACGGAGTATCATCTTTCTTATCAGTCACTGAAAATCCGCTCTCATAAACTTTTAGAATTCCAGCTCCTGCCTCTTCGGAGAGTTTAATAATATGTTTGACTATCTCTGCTAGATCTAACTCTTTGCCAATATCTGAATTAATCATAACTACACATCTCCTCTCATTATATCCCGTACCATATATAGAGCTGCGATTGTTCGTGCTTCAGTTACATCATCTCTTACGATAAGTTCGTTAAGTTTGTTTAGTTTCCAAGGTACAACCTCAATCTCTTCAGGTTCATCACCCTCTAATTTTTTAGGATATAGCTCGCTACACAACACAATATGGGTAGTGTGACTTAAGTATCCAGGTGCTACGGTTACTGAATCTATATGGCGAAGATGTTTGGCTCCATATCCAATCTCCTCCATCATCTCTCTATTTGCCGCATCTATAATTGATTCGCCGTCATCTATCTTTCCTTTAGGTAGAGCCAGTTCGTAGCGTTCCACTCCCGCGGCATATTCACGAATCAGTAAAACTGTTTCAGCATCAAGCATTGGTACTATTAATACGGCTCCACGCTTAGAGCCTGTGAGTCTCTCCCACTCCACCTCTGTGCCATTTGAAAAACGAAGTCCAATCGTCTCGACTGTGAAGAGGCGGCTCTTCGTACACACTTCTCTCTTCGTAATTTGTGGTGGTGTCTGCTTCTTATTCATAATATTTTAATCATACTTTATAATGGTAATAAGTGTACCCTATTCACTACATTAACAACTAAACATTAAAATTTATACTACTATGGTCAATTGGGCGCAAATTAAAACTGTTCTTCTCGATATGGATGGAACTCTGTTGGATCTTAATTTTGACAACCACTTCTGGTTGGAGCATGTTCCATTGCGTTTCGCAGAGAAAAATAGGATCTCACTAGATGAAGCTAAGAGTGAGGTCTCTGGCCGTAGTAGAGCGATTGAAGGAACGCTCAACTGGTACTGTATAGATTACTGGAGTAAAGATCTTGAGTTAGATATTTTACAACTTAAAGAGGAGGTGCATCATCTGATAGCAGAGCACCCTAATGTACGAGATTTTTTGCAGGAGGTTCGTAGTTCTGGAAGAAGAGTTGTGATAGTTACTAACGCACACTCTAAGAGTTTGGCACTTAAAATGCGCAAAACTGAGCTTGCCCCATATCTTGATGCCGCGTACTGCTCCCACGATTTTGGCTTACCAAAAGAGGAGCCAGAATTCTGGTCTAGGTTTCAGCAGGAGGAACCATTTGATCCACAGCATACTCTATTGGTAGATGATAGTCTAAGCGTACTTCGTTCTGCAGAGCGGTATGGAATTGCTCATCTACTGGCGGTGTATAAGCCAGATACAAAAAATCCCCCAAAAGATGTAGGGGATTTTATGGCTATTAATGGATTTGGGGAGCTGCTGCCAGTCCCACCACTACTGTAACTGAGAGGTATCTACCTTCTTCTCTGTCCACCAGTATTTGGTTTTCTACCCCTATTCCGAGTTGGGCGTTTTACCGGTGGTTTAAGTTCCGCCAGAATATCTGCGGTAATAGATCCAACAGGAATTTTATGTTCAACAAAGCTCTCAATATCTGGAAGGGAAAATGAGTATTTCTCACAGGCAAAGCTAATCGCATCACCACTAGCACCAGCGCGTGCGGTACGCCCAATGCGGTGAACATAGTCCTCTTGATCTTGAGGTAGGTCATAGTTGAAAACATGACTAACCTCTGGAATATGGAGGCCGCGTGCTGCAACATCAGTCGCAACTAGAACAGCCATCTCTCCGTTCTGAAATTTTTCTAGCAGCTTCTGGCGCTTGTTCTGGGGCACATCACCAGATAATACTGCGGTCTTGTATCCATTCCCCTCTAGAAAACTCCAAACTTTATCCGCTTCAAATTTTGTATTCACAAAAACTATACTGCGCTCTGGTCTGAATTTGTTCATCATCCCAATTAATAAGGGAATTTTTTCTTCGTTAGCGGGGTAGTAGATGCTCTCATCTACTTTTGCAGCAGTCATCTCTGCCTCAATCTTAACCTGCTCTGGGCTGTTCATATGGTCGTAGGCAAGCTCCATAACTCTAAATGAGAGGGTTGCTGAGAAGAGCATACTCTGGCGTTTACCAGGTTTAGGGGCGCGATTGAGGAGGAATCTAATGTCCTTAATAAAACCAAGGTCAAACATGCGGTCAGCCTCATCGAGCACTATCACCTCTGCTGCTTTGAGATCAAAGACATGTTTTTTGAAGTAGTCGATAACTCGACCAGGAGTACCGATAAGAATATCAACTCCATCTTCAATAGTCTGGCGCTGTTCGTCATAGCCAGTACCGCCGTAAGCTAGACCAAATTTGAGTTTAGTGAATTTTCCAAGCTCAACTGCGTCTTTATGAATTTGGATTGCAAGCTCTCTAGTAGGGGCAAGCATCAGGGATCGTGGTTGGTTAGCTTTTTTCCACTCTGGAGGTTTCTCTCTAATTAATCTATCCATTGTGGCGAGGAGAAATGCTGCGCTCTTGCCCGTACCAGTTTGCGCCTGTCCAGCTATATCTTTACCGGCAAGTGCTAATGGTATAGTTTCTGCTTGGATCGGAGTGCAGTATTGAAACCCAATCTCCTCAATCCCCTGTAGGAGCTGGGGAGAGAGTTTTAGGGTTGAGAATTTAGTATTTGATAAGTGTGAACTGTTGTCTATATCTTTTTCTATTGTGCTATTCATAGCCGTAGAGAATAGCAGAAACTTAAAGAGCGCGTATGATTGACTAGCTTAATGTAAAATTGAGTTGCTGCTATAATTTGGTTTAAGATGCGCAAAAAACAGCATTAGTACATAAAATTATCTAATTACTCTATATATGGTTTAGTAGGAGGTGAAAGTTGATATATTAATTAATATCAATAATTTAGTATTTTTTTTGTTTAGTGTGGAGGAGCAGTAAGGTGAAATAAATGGTTGCATTATTGTGATTATTAAGCTGAAATAGTCAATACAGAGATGTGATTGAGTATGTAATTCACTCAACACAATAGATAATTTCAATACAGAATAATTTCAATACAGAATATAATTGTTCTTAAAATAACATTCCCATAAGGAGAGATAAATAATGAGTGACAGTATTGTCTATATCAGTGATGATAGTTTTGATGATGAAGTTTTAAAAGGCGAACTGCCTGTGTTGGTAGACTTCTGGGCGGAGTGGTGTGGTCCGTGTAAGATGATTGCGCCAGTGCTTGAAGAGATTGCTGGTGAGTATGCAGGAAAAGTCAAAGTAACAAAACTCAATATTGATGAGAATCCAAATACTCCACCTAAGTTCGGTATTCGTGGTATTCCAACCTTGATGCTCTATAAAGATGGAGAGGTAGAAGCAACTAAAGTTGGAGCTGTGAATAAATCTCAGCTTGCAGCATTTTTAGAAGAGAACTTATAATTTATAGCTTATAACTAATTTGTAAATCCACGCCTATAGATGCAGAATATCTCTATAGTCTAAGATTCATAATCTATGGCGTGTTATCACTGTGTTGTTCAATTCGAACATTCAGCACAGGTCGTACTTAATTTTTTTATTTCAACCAAACTTCCATATAGGAAACTAAACCATAATGAATCTAGTAGAACTAAAGCTCAAGAGTGTTCCTGAGCTGCAGGCAATTGCACAAGAGAAAGATATCAATCTTCAAAACCGTCAGAGAAAACAGGATCTGGTATTTACCATTCTAAAGGGGCTGGCTAAACGAGGCGAGCATATTGAGGCTGGCGGAGTGTTGGAGATATTGAAGGATGGTTTCGGATTCTTGCGCTCTGCTGATAGTTCATATCTTGCTGGACCTGATGATGTGTATGTGTCGCAAAATCAAATTAGGCGTTTTGGGATTAGAACTGGAGACTCAGTAACTGGTACTGTACGCGCTCCAACTAAGAAAGGTGAACGCTATTTTGCTCTGCAGAAGGTGGACAGTATAAATGGTGAAGATCCAGAAAAGGGTAAGAATAAAATTCTATTTGAAAATTTAACCCCGCTTCACGCCAATGATAAACTCACAATGGAGCGAGGAAATGGTAGTACAGAAGATCTCACCGCTCGTCTAATTGATATAGCATCTCCTATTGGTAAGGGGCAGCGAGGGTTGATTGTATCTCCACCTAAAGCTGGTAAAACAGTAATTATTCAAAATATAGCCAAAGCGATTGAGCAGAATCATCCAGAAGTAGAGATGATCGTGTTATTGATTGATGAGCGTCCAGAAGAGGTGACTGAGATGCAGCGTTCAGTAAAAGGGGAGGTTGTATCTAGTACATTTGATGAGCCGCCATCGCGCCATGTACAGGTTGCAGAGATGGTGATTGAAAAAGCGAAAAGGCTGGTTGAGCATAAGAAAGATGTAGTTATCTTGCTTGACTCAATTACTCGTCTAGCTAGAGCCTACAATACAGTTGCACCATCTTCAGGTAAGGTTCTGACTGGTGGTGTAGACGCTAATGCCCTGCATAAACCAAAACGGTTCTTCGGTGCGGCGCGTAATGTAGAGGAGGGCGGTAGTTTAACTATTGTTGCAACAGCGTTGGTCGAGACAGGATCGAGAATGGATGATGTGATATATGAAGAGTTTAAAGGGACAGGTAATATGGAGCTTCACCTAGATCGCCGTATTGCTGAAAAGAGAGTGTTCCCAGCAATCAATATCAATAGGTCTGGAACGCGTAGAGAAGAGCTCTTGACTAATGCTGATGAGTTGCAAAAGATCTGGATATTGCGTAAAGTACTTCATCCAATGGATGAGTTGGCAGCGATGGAATTTGTGATTGAAAGGTTGCGTGCAACTAAATCAAATGCAGATTTCTTTGATGCAATGAAGCGTTGATTGGAAGTGAGCAATATTTATTGAGAATTTTTATATAATATTTTAATAAATGGGTTGCAACTACTGTTTTTTAGAGTATAATCTGCACCCTTGTTTTAGAGTAATTATTAATATACATTATAAGTAGAGAAGAGAAAAGTCATGAAAAGTGGAATCCACCCTGAATATACAGAAGTCAATGTAACTTGTAGCTGCGGATACGCATTTACAACCAGCTCCACTATGTCAGATGACAAGCTACATCTAGATGTATGCTCAAAGTGTCACCCATTCTTTACAGGTAAACAGAAGATTGTAGATACTGCTGGACGAGTTGATAAGTTCAACCAAAAATATGGCAGTATGTAAACTTACTCTGCTATTGTAGTATTATAAAAAGGCGTCTCACTAATGGTGAGGCGCCTTTTTTAATTTAATGATTTGGTAAACTATAAACAACTTAAAATTTTGATAAAAAACTCTGCAACTGAATAGTTATAAAACTCTAATATAAAGAATATGCCTTTTACGCTTCACACTTCTAATAAAACAGAAAACCTCTTTTCTCATCTTGCTATGGTTTTGGAGAGACCGCTATCATCACCATTTAAGGAGGAGCTCTTTCTTATTCAGTCTCAAGGTATGGAGCGCTGGTTGTTACAGATGTTAGCTGACCGTTTTGGAGTGTGGGGTAACTATCAATTTCTTTTTCCGGCACGGTTCTTTAATACTCTCTCTTTTCAAATTGGAAGAGGGTTAAACCCTGCTGCGTTTGAGCGTGAAAATATGGTGTGGAGGTTTGAGCAGGCTCTGCGTAGTGATATAGTTAATAGATTTCCAGAGTTGGAAAACTATATTGGAGATGAAGATTGTGAGACAGCAAGTGCTAAAGGTAGAGTTGAAAGACGGCGTTTTCAGTTGGCACAACAGTTGGCGCAGATATTTGATCAGTACCAAATTATGCGCCCAGATTGGCTCGCAGATGGTGTAGATGCTCCGTGGAGCGACTCTCCTTGGCAGAAAGAGCTTTGGGATCAGTTATTACACGATATGAAGAGTAGTGGCGAGAAGATAGTTGATCGTGGGCAATCATGGTTGCAGGTGATTGAGCTGATGCGAAGTATAGAGGTTGGGGCTGAGTTTGCTGATAAAATTCCAGAGCGAATATCTCTGTTTGGGATAAATACTATGCCACCACTATTTCTTAATTTTATCCAAGCATTATCTCTGCATACTGATATTCATCTCTATCTATTGCAACCGTGTGGAACTTATTGGGCAGATATAAAATCTAGAGCTCAACTGAAGCGAGATCAACTCTACTCGCTCTCTATCTCTAACTTAGATAGTGACGATATTGGTAGTGAAGAGGGGCAATCTCACCCTCTGCTATCTCTTTTAGGGCAGCAGGGGAGAGACTTTCAACAGATGATCTTGGAGCAGGGAGAGTTTGATTGGGAGTTTGATAGTTTTGAAGAGGAGGCGGGTGGAGTTATAGATAGTGCCGCCAATGAGCCTGAAACCCAACTTCATCGTTTGCAAAGTAGTATTGTTAGAGGAGAAGATCCGCGTTATCAGTTTGATAACAATAAACTAATACCAGCAGATAACTCTATCTCACTTCACAGTTGCCACTCTCCGATGCGAGAAGTTCAGGTACTAAAAGATTACCTATTGTTGAAGTTGGATAGCGATCACAATATAGAACTCCGCGATATTGTAGTTATGGCTCCGGATATCTCTATTTATGAGCCATTTATCTCTGCTCTTTTTAATGACGAAAACTTCCGCTACTCTGTTGCAGACCGTAGTTTGATGGATAGTAACTCTCTGCTAAATAGCTTTATTGAGTTGTTAAAAGTTTTGATAGGTCGTTTTGAGTGGGATTCGGTAATTGAGTTGCTGGAGCGAGACAGTATCTATCCAACATTTAACCTTACAGAAGATGATCTCTCTACTATTAGGTTCTGGATTGGGGAGGTAAATATTCGTTGGGGAGTAGATGCGCAACAGCGTAAAAAAATGGGGCTACCAGAGATCTCTCAAAATAGTTGGGATGCTGGTTTGAGTCAACTAATAATGGGCTTTGTAATGCAGGAGAGAAGTGTTGAGATTGAGGGTGGAGGAGCGCGTCCACTTGGGGGGTTGGACTATTTTGTAAGAGATATTCTCTTTAAGAGTGCTAACAAGTTTGAGGAGAACTTCACCCTTAGGCAGTGGAGTGAACACCTTTTATTGCTGATTGATAGAATATTTATAGCAGAGAGTGATAGTGTGGATGAGAGAGAGCTCAACTCTCTTCGCAAGACTATTGAGGGGATGAGCGAATTCCCATCTGAGAGTAGTTACTCTCTAGCGGTGGTGATTGAGTGGTTAGAGAGTAGTAGCAGTGAACAGAAGAACAAGTCAGGATTTATGGATGGGCAGCTCACCTTCTGTTCAATGCTCCCGATGCGCTCTATTCCATTTAAGATGATAGCTCTGCTCGGACTCAACGATGGCGAGTTTCCAAAACTAGGGCGTAGTCCGAGCTTTGACCTTATGAGTTCAAATAGCGAATTGCCAAATCGTGGTTATCGTATTGGAGATCGCTCTAGTAGAGTAGATGATCGTTATCAGTTTCTTGACTTAATAATGTCAGCTCGTAAATCACTCTATCTTAGTTATGTTGGACAATCTTTAAAGAGTAACACTCCTATTCCACCATCAGTAGTTGTCGCAGAGTTGCAGGAGGTGGTGGAGTTGAAGAGTGTGGTTGAGGCTATGCACCCATTCTCTCACCGCTACTTCTCTTCTGGAGATAGAGGTGGTAGTTTGAGGAGTTATGATCAATATGCAGCTAAAGCTGGAGATGCCCTGAACAGCAACTGTAGAAAAAAACAGAAATGGTGGAGGGGAGGGAGTCTAGAGACCAGCTCTACTGAACTCAATTCTCAACAGGGCAGCTTAGTTGAACTTAGAGATCTGCTCTCATTCTATCGGGATCCACAAAAGCACTTTATCAATCGAGTAGTTGATCTCCACTATACTGACATTCAGCAGTCAGTAGAGAGTGCGGAGCCTTTTGATATCGATGGGCTGGAGAAGTATGAGATAGAGAGAGTGATACTGAATACTTTAATGAGAGGCGAGAAAGGTGCGTCAAGGAAGAGTTTGGCAGAAAAAATATTGGCAAGTGGTGGATGGTTGAGTGGAGAAATTGGCGCGCAGAAAATAGAAGAGACGCTCGACAGTATAGAGCTGTTTTTAGTGGAGTGGGAAAAAATAGATATTGGTGAGCGGATAGCTCCTCTTACTGTTAAGCATAAAATTGTAGGAGAGAGTGGTAGTGAAATTGAGATTACAGGGCTGTTGGATGGACAGTATGAGAGAGGGGTAGCGCTAATCCACTATGTAAAACTCAAACCTAAACACTATATAGCAGCTTGGATTAGCTATCTTCTCTCTAATAGAGAGGTTCATCTGCTGGGGTTGAGTGAGAGCAAGAGTGCTGTCCACTACCGTTTCGGTGTGCCAGATGGTGGGGAAGATGCTGCTGATTTTAATAGAGAGCAAGAGCTTAAAACAGTAATTGATATATATCAGCAAGGTTTGCAGAGACCTATATCATTATGGATTAATGCTGGATGGGAGTACATATCTAAACAAGAGAGAGGCGATGATGTTGCTCTAAAAGCAGCTCTAACTAAATTGCGCAGAGAGTCTTTGGGAGAAGGTTTTGATGCGTGGGATCCATCTCCAGAGGTTGAGAAGATTAGAGAGGGGGTAGCTGCTGAAGAGATATTTGATGAGGATTTTGAATATTACTGTTCCACTCTGCTCTCTAAAATCAAGAAGTATATGGTGGAGGTGACATTATGAAATGTGAATCATTTGATCTGATTAGTCACCAATTTAGTAAAGGAGCCACTCTAATTGAAGCCAGTGCTGGTACTGGCAAGACATACTCGATCGCATTTATGGTTCTCCGTTTAGTAGTTGAGAAGAAGATCTCTATTGATAAAATTCTAGTGGTTACTTTTACTAAAGCTGCGACTGAAGAGCTGAGAGAGAGGGTTAGAGAGAGACTGTATGAGGCGCGTGAGGGGCTCATAAATGGTGCAGCAGCGGAAGTTGAAAATAGCGATCCAACAATTGCCGAGTGGATTGCCAAGCGTAGTGAGCTGGGTCAGTTGAAAGATGATATCGAAGAGCTTACCAATGCGTTATCTAATATAGATCAGGCGGCAATTCTCACAATTCATGGATTTTGTAATAGAGTGTTGAGCGAATATCCATTAGAGAGTGGGCAGCCATTTAAAAGTGAACTGAGTAGTAATATCTCTGCAGTTAGTCGAGAGATAGTAGAAGATTTCTGGAGAAGAAATCTATATCAGCGCAGTGGTGATGAGGTGTCAGCGATTACAAAAAGATTCTCTAAGCCAGAAGATCTGATGGATTTAGTCAGAGCTGTGAATGGTGGAATGGTTGAGGTTGTTCCAAAAGTTGATAGTTTGGATGTTACTCTGAAAAATCTGATAGCTGTTGAGCGTCAATGGAGAGAGTGGAT
>JABHVM010000026.1 GCA_018658305.1 Thiotrichales bacterium
CGCTGGGACGAGCATATACAGACAGGGTTGGTGTTTGGTGCTTCAGTTGCGGCTTATGATGTTAATCGGGTGCGTAAACATGAATTTACCCGCCCTGCAAAAGAGGATGATAGAGTGCGTCAAATAAGCGCACTTAATGCACAGACAGGACCTGTATTGCTAACTTATCGAGCTAACTCAGCTGTAAAGTCTATCATTGATGAGACAACTACTGCTGATCCACTCTATGATCTAGTAGCTGATGATGGTATTGGACATACAATTTGGCTCTTAGATGATGATGAGAAAATCACTCAATTAAATAAAACTTTTGATGAGATGGACGCGCTCTATATTGCAGACGGACACCATCGTTCAGCATCAGCATCACGAGTTGCCAAAGATAGTGACAAAGATAGCGCTGATTACTTTCTCTCGGTAGCATTTGCTCATGATGAGATGAAAATTCTTGACTATAATAGAGTTATAACGGATCTAAATGGGCTCGAAGCTGACGAGTTGTTAGTGAATGTGGCGAGTTCATTTGATGTCGCTCTCAGTGCAACAGAGGTGCGTCCAAGCAAACCAACTCAGTTTGGAATGTATCTAAATGGAGAGTGGTACCAGTTAGATATTCACTCAGAGTTAATAGATAATAATGATCCTGTCGCCTCACTTGATGTGAGTCTTCTGCAAAATAATCTTATTGAGCCATTGCTGGGGATTAGTGATCCGCGCAGGGATAACCGCATTGATTTTGTGGGCGGAATGCGCGGACTTGGCGAGCTCAAGAAGCGAGTTGATTCAGGCGAGATGAAGGTTGCATTTAGTCTATACCCAACCACAATGACAGCATTGATGGATGTTGCAGATGCTAATGAGGTTATGCCACCAAAATCAACTTGGTTTGAGCCTAAGTTAGCTGATGGTTTAATCTCACACATTCTGGATTAAAGTAGAGTAGATGGTACCATTATTAAGAGTAGGCACAGTCGGTTGGGGTGATCCTGCAGAGAAGAGTGCGGAGCTAGAAGATAGTTTTAGTGAGAGTAACTACTTTCCAGATGATCTCCCTGTAGATTGGAGGGTAAGTTATATATCAAACGAGATAGATGCTGTAGCTATTCTTCCAGCTGTTATTGAGAGTGTTGATGCTGATACTGTGGAAGAGTGGGAAGATGATACTCTGGAGCGTTTTGAGTTTTATCTACTGCCGCCAGATAACTTAAGTGATAGAGATGTTGAGTTGTGGTTAATGCAACAACAACCAAAGTTAGAGCTGTTGGGTGAGAGATGGTGTGGTCTTCTCTACAGAGTTTCTAATATTGAGATTAACTCTCTTAAACTCGAAATTATGGCGGTGCGCAGAGGTTCAGAAGTGGAGCAGAGTGCTGCAATAATTAACGCTACTGATGAGCTCACTCCAAATATTATGCGTCAAATTATCGAACATCTAAAAAGTCTAAATATTGATCTTATTCTATTTTATCCATCTCGTGGTTTAGATGCAAATTTGTCAACTGCAACCACTATCTCTTCACTCTTAGGATAAAATGGCAAAGTCTAAATACAAGCGTAGTAAACGAATGCAAAAGAGAGACTCTCCCGCAGATGTATTGGTGCGAGTGCGTAACCTTGAATTTTCCTACCATAGAGAGCAGAGTGCTCCCCTTTTTCAAGGGGTAAATCTGAATTTCCGTAAGGGTGAGGTTGTGGCAATACTTGGAGCGAGCGGTAGTGGAAAGACAACACTGTTGCGCCTATTAAGTGGGCAGCTAGCAGCTACCGATGGTTCTATCGAAATTGATGGTATAGAGATTGCAGATATTGAGCGTAAAGATCTCTACTCACTACGCCGTAGAATGGGGATGCTATTTCAGAGTGGAGCACTTCTTACAGATATGAGCGTCTTTGAAAATGTAGCATTTCCTATTCGGGAACATACAGAGTTGCCAGAGACGATGCTGCAGGATATTGTGTTGATGAAGCTAGAAGCAGTCGGTCTTCGTGGAGCGCGTGATTTGATGCCATCTGAGTTATCAGGGGGGATGGCACGGCGTGTAGCATTGGCACGAGCAATCGCATTAGATCCAATGTTAGTGCTGTATGATGAGCCATTTACAGGGCAAGATCCAATCTCAATGGCAATTTTGATGAAACTGGTGCGTCGTATCAATCGAGTACTGCAAGCTACCAGCATAATCGTTTCACATGATGTTGATGAGACTTTATCTATTGCTGACTATGTTTATCTATTAGCTGATGGAATGGTAGTGGCGCAGGGAAGTCCGCAACAAATAAGAGAAGAGAGCTCTCCCTGGGTGCGCCAATTTATTAGAGGAGAAGCTGATGGTCCTGCTCCATTCCACTATCCGGCTCAACCTATATTAGAGGAGCTCTTATGAATTCACTACAACGCTTAGGTAGAGCTCATCTATTCCTCTTTCAGCTGCTTGCAGGGGTAGTAGTGTTACTTCCTCGTTTTGGTATAGTTATAAGGCAACTCTATTTTATAGGGGTTAATTCGCTATTGATAGTGATAATTGCGGGAATATTTATAGGGATGGTTTTAGGTTTGCAAGGATATACCACTCTAGTACATTATGGAGCAGAAGATTCGCTTGGAGTTTTAATTGGACTCTCTTTGGTGCGAGAGTTAGGGCCAGTAGTGGCAGCACTTCTCTATGCTGGACGCGCAGGATCAGCACTTACCGCAGAAATCGGATTGATGAAAGCCACAGAGCAGTTAGCAGGAATGGAGATGATGGCAGTAGATCCAGTTCGTCGTCTAATCTCCCCTCGTTTTTTAGCAGGATTTTTAGCATTACCACTGCTCTCTGCAATTTTTACTCTATTAGCAATATTCGGCGGTTATTTTGTGGGAGTTGAACTATTGGGAGTAGATAGTGGCGCTTTCTGGGGGCAGATGCAGTCGCAAGTAGATTTTTATGATGATATTCTAAACGGAATAATTAAGAGTATAGTGTTTGGTTTTGTAATTAGCTGGATCGCTCTGTTTGAGGGGTACGATGCAGAACCAACCTCAGCTGGGGTAGCAAGAGCAACAACTCGCACCGTAGTACACGCATCACTGCTAGTTTTAGGGTTGGATCTAGCACTGACGATGGTAATGTTTGGGGTATAGTACGCGCTAGTTATAGTGATTAGTTTCGAATAGAGATAGATTAAAGATGGGATGGGACTTGAAAAGTAGATAACCATCCCCATTGATGTTCTCGAAGTTAATACTATGAAGACTTATAGCAACTAAGAATGGAGATTTTTTAAAATGGCTACAGATGCAAAGAGCAGTGATACAGATACACATAAAGAGACTATGGGGTTCCAGGCGGAGGTCAAGCAACTACTTAAGTTGGTGATCAATTCACTCTATAGTAATAAAGAGATTTTTATGCGCGAGTTGGTCTCCAACGGCGCAGATGCGTGTGATAAGCTCCGTTTTGAGGGGCTTTCGGATGATGCTCTATTTGAA
>JABHVM010000027.1 GCA_018658305.1 Thiotrichales bacterium
CCGCCTTACCAACCAAGGCGAACATTTTCCAACTGACAATAACTCAATCTTTGGTGAACTAACTATTAATGAGATATCTATGACCGCTCACTGGCAAGGAAAGAGCTTAGATCTTACTTTAACAGAGTTCTGGTTGGTTGAAGCGTTGGTAGAGTCTGCTGGCGAGGCATTTAGTTACGAAGCACTTATGCCTGTAACTCGCCAGACTATTGTGGAGAAGAACACTATCAACGGTCATATAAGACGAATAAGAATCAAGTTTAAGCGACTAGATCCTGAATTCAACTGCATTCGCAACATATTCGGAGTTGGTTACCGTTGGGACTGTTAACAGTCAGAAGCTGGGGTGGAATTCGCAATAAGCTAATTTTAGCAATTCTACTATTTCTTACTATCCCAATTATGGGATATAAGATGTTGACTGAGATGAAAGAGTTTCTTCAGCGCGGACAAGAGAATGCGCTATCGATGGCATCCCAAGCTGTTGCTACCGTTCTTCACAACAATCCAGAGCTTTTTAATCCAGAGACAGGAATTCCTCATGAACTTAGTAGTGAACAAGATTTCTATGTCTATGAACTGAAAGAGACTCCAGATATTGACACTCCAGAGATAAAAAAATGGCAGCCAATACTTGAACGAGCTGTTAACTATGGGGAGAGCCACATCTTACAAGGTGGCAACAACTACACAAAAAATGATCTCTCATTTGATCATATTCTAGGAGTATCTTCAGATAAGCGTAACATCTACTCTATTTTTATGGTTAATGATGACCACCACCTCTTTCGCAAGTTTAAAGGGTTACGAGTAGATAGTGGAGATCATCTGCGCATCTACCTCCAGCAAGATAATATCCCAGCACAAAACTTTATAGCCACAGCATACAGTCGTGGTCGCATGGGAATATATCGTATGGATGAGCAGTGGGATAAACCTTTAACTGGTAAACACGACAATTTATTTACTGCATCAATGTTTCCAACCAAACACGGATACCTTATAAAACTTAAAATTCCACGCAAATTAATTAACGAATCTGCTTCACTATCATTCTCAATTATTGATGTAGACGATGAAAAGAGTAGAGATATAGAGACTGAAATTGGCACATTCAAAGAGTGGACTGAAGCATATTTGAATAGGGTATTTCTGCCAGCCCCTTCAATGGAACGCACAATTAATGCCATCGATCTACCTGATGCACGCTTCTCTATCACTGATAGACACCGCCGTATTGTTGCAACCACAGGACAGCTTCTCACCACTTTAACTAGAGATGATGAACGAAACCCCATTACAGCAACTATTTTTGATTGGATATTTGGCTCTCCAATTGATGAGTTTGATGAACCAATTCGAGATACACGAGAGTTCTCTTGGAGTGCTATTGAGATAGCTCTCAGAACTGGAGAAGAGCAGCGTTTTGTGCGCCCCTCTTATGATGGGGCTGCAGATGTTATCACCATTGTATACCCTATTCATGGGGAGTCTGGTGAGCTTGGGGCTGTTATAGCTGAGCAGAGCAACCTACGCATTCTCGCAGAACTTAGAATAAGTTTAGAGAATGCAATTGGATCAACTATGTTAATCATACTTATCGCCTCACTAATTCTTATCTCAATCGCAACTCGCCTCACTATACGCCTACATAGGATTGGACAAGAGACCTCGAATGCTATCGACAGCAGTGGCAGAATTCTCTCTGAGCAGATAGTTAGTGATAGCCGCTCGCTAGATGAACTTGGCGATCTTTCCCGAAGTATTTCTGGAATGCTGAGTAGGCTATCGCGTTACACCCACTACTTAGAGAGAATGCCAAGGATGTTAAAACATGAGATTCTAAATCCACTTAACATTGTCTCAACCTCTTTAGAGAATCTAGAGAGAGAGATTCCAGAGACAGCGAGTAGTAAAAAATATCTCCTAAAAACCAGGCGCGGTATTGGGCGACTTGGATCTATGGTGCAGAGTCTTGCCGAAGCCTCCAGCCTAGAAGATGCTCTTACTCCAGGCAGCCGAGAGATATTCGATCTACAAGAGCTTCTTGATGAGTATTTAGAAAACTACCAGAATAGTCATCCTCTCCAATATTTTAAAATATCATTTCTCAACTCCTCTAACTCAGAGTCCAGCCCTAAGTCAAATAACAAATTACTACTGAATGGCTGGCCTTATGCTATTGAGCAGATGTTAGATAACCTTCTAAATAATGCCTTGGACTATAGCTACCCAGAAAAACCTATAGAGATTAATGTAATCAGTGACACCCATAATATAGAGATAGAGATAAAAAATGAGGGGCCATTCATTAATGCAGAGATTAGAGATACTCTATTTGAATCTATGGTATCTGCTAGGCTAGAGAGCAACCCTGACCGCCCTCATCTCGGAGTTGGTCTTTTCATTGTAAGGATGGTTGCTACTCACCATGATGGATCAGTGAAAGCTGAAGATAGAGATGAGGTTGAGGGGAGCTGTTTTAGGGTAACACTTCCCTTAGAACTCAATAAGGAGCTATAAATTATTACTATCTTTAAAAACATTATTGCTATATTTAGACACAGAGAGCTCTAATTAATATTTACCTATAAACAGTAAATTAAAGTAAAATTCTTAACTTATTTTCAAATCACCATTCAGAACTAAATAGAGAGATATCTAATGTGCGGAATTGTTGGAGCTATAACAGCCAAAACAGAGCTAGAAAAGGGTGACCATAGTGTCACTCCACTTCTACTAGAGGGGATCCAGCGCCTTGAGTATCGTGGATATGATTCTGCAGGTATTGCTGTTCTAGATAGTGAAAATAGTATTAAACGAGTTCGTGCTGAAGGAAAAGTTAAAAACCTTGAAGAGTTAATTAATAGCTCTACTCTTAGCGGAACTATTGGAATTGCTCACACACGCTGGGCAACACATGGAGTACCAGCAACCTCTAATGCTCATCCTCATATTGCAAATAGTAGAGCTGCGGTTGTCCATAATGGAATCATAGAGAATCACCAGCAGTTGCGTGAA
>JABHVM010000028.1 GCA_018658305.1 Thiotrichales bacterium
AACCGAGATCTATGATGCTTCTGCCCATGAAATGTAAATTATTAACTAATCTATTGCTACTTATATGCTTGTCAGCAGTTAATGTTACAGCTAATGCTGGCGATATTTATAGAAACTCAATTGGAATGGATTTTAAAGCGCTTCCTGCTGGTTCATTTTATATGGGTAGTTGTCATCTCAGTGTGGAGTATGATGAATTGAACCAAGAATTGCAACAAATTGATGGGAAACAGATAGGTATTTCTTGTCCATCAGATGCAGCTGTTGATGAGCTTGCTTCTGATAATGAGACTTTGCAGCATCAAGTTATTATAACTAAGCCATTTCAAATGGGAGTATATGAAGTGACTGTTAGTCAGTTTAGGAAGTTTATTAAGGAAGCTGGAAGAGATGATATTGTAACTGACGATTTTATAAAAGGTAATAGTAGTAATGGTAACTATCGAGAGAGGGCTGCAGTTTCTGCAGTCTCATGGTACGATGTTAAAGACTTTATAGGCTGGCTTAATAAAAGAGAGGGTACTAATCAGTATCGTCTGCCAACAGAGGCGGAGTGGGAGTATGCAGCAAGAGCTGGTGGTAATACTGTTTATCACTGGGGAGATAGTGATGCTGCTATTGATGATTATGCGTGGTATAGAGGGAATAGTTTTGCAGTTAAAGGGTATTATTCTCATCCAGTTGGAGTAAAAAAGAGGAATAGTTGGGGGTTATACGATATGCACGGCAATGTTTGGGAGTGGGTGGAAGATTGGTACTATGATCGCTACTATAACTATAGTACCAAGTATGACCCGAATGGTCGTGGTGTGGGAAATTATAAAGTGAATCGTGGTGGTAGTTGGATGAGTATTTTGTCAGAGGGAGATTTGCGAGCAGCCAATCGAGGATTTAGTTATCCATTAGAGCGAAGTCGTTCAATAGGATTTAGGGTTGTTAGAGGGGTACGGTAAAGGTCCTTCGAAAAAAAGCTAAAAAATAGTTGACAATAAGAATCATTTGTATTAGTATATGCCTGTGATCAGGGCGAATGCTTCCAATCATTAATTTATTAGATCGAATCCTCCCTTTCGACGCTCTTAAATTTACAAGCTATGGTTGTTGCGTGATAGCAATCGTCATTGATCACACCAATTTTATGAGGTTAGGCTAATAAGTCTGATTTTGGTAATATTTAGGAGTGGATAGGTATGTGTGAACAATATGAAAATAAGTTGTTAAAAACGTCTAGGAAGTGGCGATATAAGCTGAAAGATCTAGATAAAGCGTTTATTTGTCCAATTGTAGGTAACTGTCTAACAATAAATGAGCTGTGGAAGCTGGCAAAGAGTTGTAAAATAGATATTCCCGTAAAAGAAGATTACTATATTCATCGTTGCTTTGTCTATGAGGCGCATGAGAGTAGTGTTGTTGCTAAAAAGATGGAGAAGTTATTAGACCGTAAATACAGTACGGCAATTAATCACTTTTCTAGAGCAAAAACTGATGAGGAGTTAGAGGGTGTTTGGCGTGAATATTCAGACCGAGGAGAATTGACAGGGTCGTTTTGGGCAGTCGTCACTCACCCGCTTGCATCGCAGAAATTGTTGGACAAAATACACGGTGAGATACATATGCTCTCTCATGTGATGAGTCGTACTAACCGAACAGTTATTCGTCAAGTGCGTGATCAAGAAAAGATAATTGAACGATTAAAAGAGGATGCAACGATTGAAAAACGACGAACAGAAGAGCGTCTAGTTAAAAAAGATAAATTAATTGAAAAGTTAGAGATGCAACAGCGGCAACAGATGAATGTTTTAGTGTCGCCAGACAAAAAACCAGGAAAAGAGTTGGGTGAAATTGAAAGTTTACAGGTGCAGTTAGAGTCCACACTATATATTGCCGAACTAAATGCAGAGCGTGCTACTCGCGCACAGATGTATAAGCATGAGCAGCAGGCAGAGATAGAGGCGTTAGAAAAGAGTTTGAAATATCAAACGATACTCTCACAGGAGATGCAAGAAGAGTTGGAGATTGTAGAAAGGCAAGTATTGCAGACGCAGTCGGCGGTGACAGGTAGTTCATGTGATAGCTGTAGTGGAGAAACGTTAAATCTTTGTGGGCGTTGCGTGCTTTATGTGGGAGGGCGTATCGGAATCAAGCGCTATTATCGAGAGGTGGTTGAGTCTGGGCAGGGTGATTTTATCCATCATGATGGAGGATTAGAAGATGCTCATAGTCGACTGCATGGAGATGTTGAACGGGCAGATACGGTGTTCTGTCCAGTTGACTGTGTTAGTCATAGTGCAGCACTTAATGTGAAAGCACTTTGCAAAAAGCATGGTAAACAGTTGGTTATGTTGCGCAGCTCAGGAGTGAGTTCATTAATTAAAGGGTTACAGGAGATAAATGTATGATAAATATTGTCGAAGAGTGGTCCGTGGAGAGTAGTGTAGCGAATGAGGTAGAGGTAGAGGAAAGTGATCGAGGTGATAGCGAGCATAAAGTTCGTATCGAAATTGATGCTGAAATGTTAAATTGTATACTTAGTCATAGTGGACTGATAAGTGCTGCGGAGATTCGCTGTTTAGATTGCATCTCTAAAAAATGTGTACAGAAAATGATCCTAAAAAACTTAATGAGTTCAGGATTGCGTTAGTGGATTGTCTGCCTATCAGATCTAAAGGTGGGGTAGGAGTAAATTTAAAAAAAAGTTAAAAAATAGATTGACATTCTAAGTAATAATGATTATCATTAAGTACGAATGGTTTGAGCTTGGTTTTTTAAGTAGAGAAGTTAATTTTAATTGTGATCTAAAATAGGAGACGATATATAATGAAAATAAGTAAAATAGTTACTTTAGGAGGGGTTGCGGGGTTACTCTCTCTCTCATCACAAACCTTTGCTGTAGAGGAGGTGAATATATACTCTTACCGTCAGCCACACCTTATTGATCCTATGTTGCAGGTGTTCACTAACGAAACTGGTATTAAGGTTAATACCGTCTACGCAAAAAAAGGGATGGTGGAGAGGATTAAATCTGAGGGAGAGCATAGTCCAGCTGATCTAGCGCTGACGGTTGATATCAGCCGTCTTGCAGCACTTAAAAATGCGGGACTATTACAGGCAGTCCATAGTAATACTCTAAAAAGCAATATCCCAACTAATCTGCGCGACACTGATAATGAGTGGTTTGCACTAACTCAGCGTTCGCGAGTAATTATGGCATCAAAGAGAACCGTGCCAGAGGGTGCGATAACGACTTATGAGCAGTTGAGTGATCCAGATTTAGGCTACAAAATATGTATGCGCAAAGGAAGTAATGCTTATAATATTTCACTCATCGCTTCAATGGTAGCAGCGCATGGACGAGATGAGGCAAAGAAGTGGTTGGCAGGCGTCAATAAAAATCTAGGACGCAAGCCGCAGGGGAATGATCGTGCACAAGTGGGTGGTGTGATTGCAGGCGAGTGTGATCTTGCTATAGCCAACACCTACTACTTCGGTAAGATGTTTACCGGTAATGGCGGTAAAAATCCAGAGCAGATTGAGTGGGCAAAAGGGGTGAATGTGATCTTTCCTAACCAAGAGGGGCGTGGCGCACATATTAATATCAGTGGGATTGGACTGTTGAAACATTCGCCTAATAAGCCTAATGCAATTCGTTTGATGGAGTGGCTTGCTAGTGATATGGCGCAGTATATGTATGCCAACGAGAACTTTGAGTTTCCCGTTAAAAATGGTGTTCCTAGCTCCCCATTGGTAACAAAATATTTGAGTGGCGGTAAGTTTAAAGGAGATTCAGTTCCACTTGCTACCATTGCAGAATATTCTAAAATTGCTTCGGAGTTAGTGGCAGAGGTTGGGTTCGGTCGTTAGTATATCTAAACTACGCACCTGGTTACCGTGGGCTTTTACCAGCTGGATAATTGCGCTTGCAGTGCTGTTTCCAATTGCTATGGTTGTTCTACAGGCACTTTTTCCAGCAGATAATATCTGGGGGCATTTGGTAGAGACAACTTTGCCGCGTTATTTAGAGAGTTCACTTATATTGATGGTCGGGGTTGGGGTTCCAAGTGCTATTCTTGGCGTGGCTACAGCATGGATTGTCACTAGATGTGAGTTTATAGGGAGACGCTATTTTCAATGGGCATTACTCCTCCCGTTTGCTTTTCCTTCATATCTACTAGCCTATCTCTATACAGATATATTGCAATACTCTGGCCCAATGCAGGGGTATCTGCGTGAGCTGTTTGAGTGGAAGTATAAGTCGGATTACTGGTTTCCTGAGATTCGCTCTATCGGTGGCGCGATGGTAATGTTTACCTTAACCCTCTATCCTTATGTATATCTACTGGCTCGTTCCTCTTTTTTAGAGCAGTCGGACAGTGCGAGCAATTTAAGTAGGCTACTCGGCTGTAGTGCTTGGGGAAGTTTCTTTAGGGTTTCTCTTCCAGCTGCACGACCTGCCGTTGCAGTTGGAACATCTTTAGTTTTGATGGAAACTCTAAATGATTTTGGAACAGTAGATTTTTTTGCAGTAGAGACTATGACGACTGGTATTTTCGATATTTGGCTAAATAGGAATAATATGGGAGGTGCAGCGCAAATTGCAACTCTACTTATGGGAATGGTTCTGCTCCTAATTGGGCTTGAACAGATTAGTCGGCGCAATCAACGCCAGTATCAAGAGGAGGGTAGCAGAAAGAAGATAGAGCGAGTTAAACTCCATGGCTGGCTAAAAGTTGGAGCTATGAGTGTAGTGATATTTCCGGTACTATTTGGCTTTCTTATTCCATTTACTGTTTTATCTGGATATGCATGGTCGGCACTAGAAAATTACTGGGACCCTCAGCTCTACCTTTATGCTATGAATACGATGTTAGTTGCAACCGTAGCCGCTTTTCTTACCATGGTGGTTGGGTTGTTAGTTTCATATAGCAAACGCCTCCAGAGTAAGGGAGGGGTTAAACTTGCTCACAAATTTGCTGGTATAGGGTATGCAATGCCTGGCGCAGTGTTAGCGGTTGGAGTCGTTATTCTCTTCGGTGGAGTAGATCGATTTATTAATGAGATGCTTGACAAGTGGTTTGATTACTCACCAGGTCTTATATTTAGTGGAACTCTATTCGCACTTATTTTCACCTATGTGGTTCGTTTCTTGGCTGTAGCCACGGGCGGCATTGACGCTAGTTTGAGCAAAATTAAACCGTCTATGGATTATGCTGCTCGCTCATTAGGGGAGAGTAGCTTCTCTACGATGCGTAAAATTCATATTCCAATGATTCGTGGTGGACTCTTAACTGCAGCACTAATTGTATTTGTAGATGTTATGAAAGAGCTCCCAGCAACCCTTCTGCTGCGCCCATTTAATTTTGAAACTTTAGCAACGCATGTATATTACTTCGCTTCTGATGAAATGCTACGAGAGACATCTATTGCTGCTTTAATGATTGTGTTAGCTGGGTTGGGACCAGTAATTCTGTTGAGCAGAAGTATTGCAAGTAGTCGAGAGTAGTGACAAGGTTCACCATTTAAAAGATATGATAATAAAGAAGGGTAATGAGAGGAAAATTATGAGCGAAAAAAACATTCTGAAAATAGATAATTTAAGTTTCAGTTACGGTACCCAAAAGGTGCTTAATAGCATAAGCTTCGATCTACAACAGGGGATGCAGGCAAGTCTGCTCGGCCCAAGTGGTTGTGGTAAGAGTACACTTCTCAATGTGGTAGCAGGATTCCATGAGGTAGATGGGGGAGAGGTCTGGATTGAAGATCGGGTCGCTTCATCAGCTTTGACTCATATTCCACCAGAACAGCGCAATACAGGAATGATCTTTCAAGACTACGCACTATTTCCGCATCTCAATATTATCGATAATGTCACCTTTGGTCTGCAGAGTATGCCGAAGCGTGCAGCAAAAACTGAGGGCATAAAATGGTTAAATCTAGTTCGTATGGGAGAGTTTGAAAGTAGATTTCCACATGAACTCTCTGGAGGGCAGCAACAACGGGTTGCTTTAGCGCGCGCCCTTGCGGCGAAACCAAAGCTGTTGTTGATGGATGAGCCATTCTCAAATCTAGATGCGGATCTGCGCAGAGCACTAGTGCGAGAAGTTAGTGAAATTTTGCGAGATACTAATACTACAGCAATTTTAGTTACTCACGATCAAGAGGAGGCATTTATCTTTGGCGACCATATTGGTCTGATGCGTGATGGAAAAATGGAGCAGTGGGGGAAGCCAGCAGAGATCTATGCAAAACCAGTGAATCGCTGGGTCGCTGATTTTGTTGGTGGGGGAAGTTGGTTGAAAGGAGTGAATGCTGGCGGTAGTGTCAGCACCTCTGTTGGGAGCTTCAAGCTTGATAGCGGCTGTGAGAAGAGTCAAGATGGTAATGATGGGTGTCATTTTGAAGTGCTACTCCGCCCCCATGAGATTGACCTGATCCGCTGTGAATCAGCCTCACAATTAGATGGGTGGAATGGAGGAGAAGTTTGCCGAGTCGTGCACCGCGAGTTTACTGGTCAGGAGACCCGTTATGTGGTGGAAGTGAGCGGCAGCGAAAAAGTAGATGTTACCACCGATGGACTCCCTACTTTTGAAACAGGTGAAGAGGTGAAGTTAGCTCTAAAACGCTCAAACCCCATTGCCTTTGAGGTTGCTGCATAGTTTATAGTACGGGGTCATCTCTATCCCATCTATTCTATCAGCTGTTTGGGAAAACACTCTTCGCTTCAAATACTGGTCCATCTACACAGACTCGTTTCATCGCAGGGCCTTCAGCTGTTTCTACTTGGACCACACAGCCAGCACAACCGCCCACACCGCACGCCATAAACTCTTCGAGTGAGACTTGGCAGGGAAGGTTGTACTCAGTAGCTAACTTTGCAACTGCCTCTAACATTGGATGAGGTCCGCAACTGAATATCTCAACTTGTGCAAGCTCTTCATCTTCTAATGAGTCAAGCCAGTGGCGAGCAAGATCCGTTACATAGCCATTGTGAGTGCCAGCGTAGCCTTGTAAGCTGGCAAGGCGGTTAGGGATTTTCCAATCTTCGAGTAGTGGCATTGAGCCGATCACTCCGTCAGGAATGCCTGGAATCATCATCTGAGATGGAGTTGCTGTGAATGGGAATGGAGCTTCTGAACCTAAAATTACAAAAGGTCTGTATTCTGAACTGCTCTGTATAGAGTTATGAATTGTGTCTGCTATAAATACCATCGGAGGCATACCAACGCCACCACCAATCAGGAGAGGACGACTCTTCTTTGGATGGAGTTCAAATGGTTTGCCAATAGGTCCAATAAGATTAATACTCTCACCAATTTCTCGGGTGGTGAGGGCTGCGGTTCCACTCCCTAGTTTTTTATAGAGTAGCTCAATATTGCCATTAACTGCACGCATAATTGAGATTGGGCGGCGTAGCGTAAACTGCTCTCCACAATCTATATGGACAAAACTTCCAGGTAGAGCTTTGGCAGATATCTCTGGTGCAGATAGTTTTAGAATGTGTTGATCCCCTGCAAGATGAATATGCTCTAGGATGGCGCACTCCTCTTGGAGTAGGGTGTTACGCTTGTTTTGGTTGTAACTCATTAACTTCTCTCGTATACGGTTTTACCGTTAATAATTGTGTGATGAACTTTTCCCTGCATCTCCCAGTTTAAGAATGGACTGTTTTTTCCTCCACTCTGGAGCGTATCTGCATTAATCTGCCACCACTCTGTAGGATCATAAATTGTAATGTCAGCAATAGCTCCATCACTCAGAGTGCCAGCCTCTATTCCCAAAATGTTTGCTGGTCGATAGGTCACTGTTGCAAGAGCTTCTGAGATAGATATATCGTGCTCTCTAGCTAGGCGTAGCGTTAGTGGTAGGAGAGTTTCTACAGTGCTTGCTCCAGGTTTAGTGTCTGCAAATGGAGCAGCTTTCGCATCTTCATTGTGAGGTTGATGATCTGAGCAGATTGCTTGGATAGATCCATTGACCACACTTTTTACTAGTTCATCTCTATCTCGTTCACTGCGAAGTGGAGGGATAAGATGGAAGAGGCTGTTGAACTCTCCAACATCAACCTCAGTTAAGTAGAGTGAGTGTGCTGCAACATCAGCAGTTATGTTAGCGCCATTTTGTTGTGCACTGCGAATGAGTTCTATAGCCCCTCTGCTTGAGATGCCACTAAAATGGGCTTGTACACCGCTATCACGAATTAGGATAAGGTCTCGTGCAACCCCAGCGATCTCTGCACTATCGGGGATTCCATTAAGTCCTAACCTAGTGCTAACAGAGCCGTCATGCATACAGCCATTATTGTTGAGCCAACTATCTTGTGAGTGGAGTATAACGGTAATATCGTGGTTAGCGGCATACTCTAGAGTTCGGAGCATTATTAGAGAGTTTGTAATATGTTGCATACCGTTAGAGAGAGCAACACATCCTGCCCGCTTCAGAGCCCCCATATTGCTAAGTTCTATCCCCTCTAAGTTTTTTGTTAATGCTCCAACCTGGACAGTTTTAGCATAACCATCTCTCTCTGTACGGTTACGCACTAATTCAACAGCTGCTTGACTATCAATAACTGAAGCGGAGTTGGGAGGAAGAGCTACGGTTGTAACTCCTGCAGCTGCAGCTGCAAACAGCTCTCTATCTCCAACCTCAGAGCGATTTAGGTTAAAACTTAGGTCAACTAATCCTGGGCAGACAACTCTATTTGTGGCATCAATAATCTGTTCTGGTTCAAATGAATCAGAGAGTGGGACAATAACTTCTCCGTCAATATGTAGATCAGCGATACCATCAATTCCATTTTTTGGATCTATAATATGTCCGTTACGAATCGCTATCCTCATTTTATTGTACTCATAGTATATTCCCCTGCATCGCCATCGCCATCACTGCCATGCGTACCGCAATGCCGTTTGTTACCTGCTGTAAGATGACAGAGTTATCGCTATCGGCAACAGAGCTCTCAATCTCTACTCCACGGTTCATAGGTCCAGGGTGCATTAAAATTACATCATCAGCAGCAAGTTTAAGTCTCTTACTAGTTAAGCCATAGTCCTTAAAATACTCCTGTTTGCTAGGAAGGTGAGCGCCGCTCATCCGCTCATTCTGGAGACGGAGCATTATTATTACATCCACTCCTGCCAATCCATCGTCTATATTGGTTGTAACATGCACTCCTAAATCTTCTATATGGAGAGGAAGAAGAGTGCGAGGAGCTATTACTCTAATTTCTGGGCAGCCTAGTATGTTGAGTGCATGGATTTGGGAGCGGGCAACCCGCGAGTGCATAACATCTCCAACGATAGCAACTTTCAACTTAGTGAAGTCCTGCTTCTCTCTGCGAATGGTGAACATATCTAACATAGCTTGGGTAGGATGAGAATGGCGTCCATCGCCAGCATTGATGACACTAATCGAGTCAGGAACATTCTGTGCTATAAAGTGGGCAGCACCGCTGGAGTTATGGCGCACTACAAACATATCAATCTGCATTGCGGTTAAGTTTTGCAGAGTATCGAGGAGAGTTTCGCCTTTAGCTGTAGCCGAGCGATTGATGTCTATATTGATAACATCAGCAGATAGTCTCTTCTCAGCTAGATCGAATGTGGTACGAGTACGGGTGCTCGGTTCGAAGAAGAGGTTTGCTATAGTTTTACCACGAAGTAGCGGTACTTTTTTTGCTTGCTGTTTGCCTACGCTGGTGAAGTTTTCTGCACTGTCTAGAATCTCTGTTAGAAGAGAACGGTTAAGCCCCTCAATAGAGAGGAAGTGGCGAAGTTTGCCATTTGAGTCAAGTTGAATATTTTTAGGTCTATTCACTCTATCTACTCTACTTTACAGTTAGTTCCATATAATCATGATCACTATTAGTTTCGTGTGCAATTTTGCATAATTTTATCTGTTGTGCGTATTCTACATTAATTTGTGTGCCAATGATATCAGCTTGTATTGGAAGTTCATGAGAGTTACGATCTACCAACACTGCAAGTATAACTTGCTCAGGACGACCATAATCGAAAATCTCATTAAGTGCAGCGCGGATAGTGCGTCCAGTAAAGAGAACATCATCTACTAAGATGATAAGTTGTTCATCAACCTCAAACGGTAGGTGAGATGGAGTAACCTGAGGATGGAGCCCGATCTGAGTAAAGTCATCACGATAAAATGATATGTTAAGTTCACCAAGAGGGTTCATGTTTTGTAACTCTCGATGTAAATCCTGTGCAACCCAAGTTCCACCAGTATGGACCCCAATAATGCAAGCATCGGTTAACCGCTCACCTAATTGGTTACGGAGCTGCTCTGCCATACTGGAGATAAGTCCAGATACAGCTGGTATCTCTATTTGTGATCTATTGTCTCTGTCCATTGTGTGCGATTATCCCTTAATTTAACCGATATATCTACTATTCATATTTGATCATCTCCCTTTAAAGTTTGGCTTCAAGATAAGGGGACACAACACTTAATTGCCAATCCTGTTATAATCAACCCATGGCAAGATTAGCAAGAGTGGTACTCCCAGGTTATCCTCATCATATTACCCAGCGTGGTAATAGGCGTCAGGATGTGTTTTTTCAAGCATCCGATTATCACTATTATCTTAAGCAGTTGAAGCACAATTGCGATAAGCAGAATGTTGATATTTGGGCATATTGTTTAATGACAAACCATGTGCATTTGATTGTCAATCCTAAAGAGGAATCATCACTGGCCAAAGCCAT
>JABHVM010000029.1 GCA_018658305.1 Thiotrichales bacterium
AATGCAGCGCATACGCGAAATCCCATACAACTACACCTCATTTTCTGATCGCGAGATTGTTATCCGCTTTCTGGGGGAAGAGATGTGGGCGGTACTAAATGAGCTGCGTGGTCAGCGCCAAACAGGGCGTTCTGCACGGATGTTATTTGAGGTGTTGGGTGATATCTGGGTGGTGCGCCGTAACCCCTATATTCAAGATGATTTGATTGAGAATCGTAAGCGCCGATCAGCACTGATTACGGCACTAAATCATCGACTTGATCAGATTGTTGCGCGTGCGGATGGCAATGCGCTCGCACTTCAACTTGCTAACAGTGCTAGAGATGCGGTGACTGAGTTTGGGGAGTGGATTGGTTGCCAAGAAAAATTTCGCAAAAAAATAACCAAAGCACTCCTTACTGTTACGCGTGGAGATAATATTCAGTTTGATGGTTTGGCGAGAGTCTCTCATGCGACTGATGCATCGGATTGGCGTGTTGAGTTTCCGCTCTTAGTGGTCACCCCAGATAGTGAAAGCGAAGTGCGTGCCGTGGTCGAAAACTGTATCAAATTAGGTCTAACTGTAATCCCTCGTGGTGGCGGCACAGGCTATACAGGTAGTGCGGTACCGCTCGATGCAGATAGCGTGGTGATTAATGTCGAGCGTCTTGAGAAGATAGGTGAAATCAAAACTGAAGATGGTATCCATACGCTTGAAGTAGAAGCGGGGGTGGTGACGCGTCGAGTAAGTGAGGTAGCAGAGTCACAGGGTCTCGCTTTTGCAGTCGATCCCACCTCACAAGATGCTTCTACTATTGGCGGAAATATTGCGATGAATGCGGGGGGAAAGAAGGCGGTTCGTTGGGGAACCACGCTAGATAATCTTCTCTCTTGGAAGATGGTAACACCGCAAGCTGAGTGGTTAGTGGTTGAGCGGGTTAACCACAACTATGGCAAGATTGATGCGCTTCCTTATGCTGAGTTTTCGGTTCAGCACTTTGCGAAAGATGGGATTACTAAAAAAGGGACCCCAAAAACGATCAAAATACCAGCATCGCAGCTACGAAAGCCAGGGTTAGGAAAAGATGTCACTAATAAGTTTTTAGGCGGCTTACCAGGAGCACAGAAAGAGGGGTGTGATGGTTTCATTACCTCAGCTGTTTTCATCCTTCATCAGCAGTCGCCACATCTGCAGACAATCTGTTTAGAATTTTTTGATCCAGATCTGCATCGGGCTGTTCCCGCAATTGTTGAGACGATAGCGCTGGTCAAAAATAGTCATGGGGTTGTATTGTCAGGGTTGGAGCATCTGGATGAGCGTTATGTCAAGGCGGTAGAGTACAGTACTAAAGCGGCACGCCCAGAGCTTCCTAAAATGGTGTTGTTGGCTGACATAGGTGGTGAAGCGGAAGCGGATCTGCATCAGGTGATGGCGCAGATTGTGGCGGCGACTGAAGCGCGTGGGGGAGAAGGCTTTATTGCGGTGAGTCGTGAGGCGCGTAAAAGCTTCTGGTTGGATCGTTCTCGTACCGCAGCTATTGCGGCTCATACTAATGCATTTAAGATTAATGAAGATGTGGTGATTCCCTTAGATCGTCTTGCAGATTATGGGGATGGTATTGAGAGAATTAATATAGAGCACTCCATTCAGAATAAAGTTGAAGGAGTGAAGGCACTCTCTGATTTAATAAAAAATGAGCTAAAAGCAGAGAGTATCACTTTAGAGGTGGCAGATAGCGATGAGCGTCGAGAGATTATTCTCTCAAAGCAAGCGGCGGCAACGACACTGATAGAGCGTGTCTCCTCGCGATGGCAGAATCTGTTTGACACGCTAGATGATACGGATTCTTTTAGACAATTACAGAGAAGAGAGGTGGTCGTCTCTTGGAAAGATGAGATTGAGCATCCGATGCAAGAGATTTTTTCAGGGAGAGAGTTAACGCCTCTTCGTGATAAGTTTAGTAAGCTCCATGCCAAAGTTAAATCAGAGCGCCTCTTTGTAGCGACCCATATGCATGCGGGTGATGGTAATGTCCATACCAATATTCCTGTCCACTCTAATAACTATGAGATGCTGCAGAAGGCAGAGAAAATTGTGGATCGTATTATGGCGTTGGCGCAGGATCTGGGCGGTGTGATCTCTGGGGAGCATGGTATCGGTCTGACAAAAATAGATTACCTCAAGCCAGCAGAACGAGAGGCGTTTGAGAAGTATAAGCATGAGGTCGACCCTAACGGTAATTTTAATCGCGGCAAACTGATGCCAGGATCAGGGATGGATAACGCTTATACCCCCTCTCTACAACTACTGGCACAGGAGGCGCTGATTTTAGAGGCGAATGAGTTGGCTGATCTCAATAGCGCTATTAAAGATTGTCTGCGCTGTGGAAAATGTAAACCAGTCTGCACAACACATATCCCTGCGGCGAACTTACTCTACTCTCCACGCAATAAAATTTTAGCAACAGGTTTAATGATAGAAGCTGTACTCTATGAAGAGCAGACGCGTCGTGGCATCTCTCTGCGCCACTTTGAAGAGATGAATGATGTGGCTGACCATTGTACGGTCTGTCATCGCTGCCTGACCCCTTGTCCTGTCAATATTGATTTTGGTGATGTTACCATCCAGATGCGCACCATCCTTAAGCGTCAAAATAAGCGTTGGTTTAAGCCGATAGGATGGCTCTCTATGCAGTTTCTGAATGTGACGCACCCAACTCTGATTCGTGGGATGCGTTTGGGGTTGGTTACTTGGAGCTACTCACTGCAGCGTTTGGCACATCACACTGTAAAAATAATGGGGTTCTTAAAGCGAGAGAAAAGACCGATAGCGACAACAGGAAAACCCACCCTGCAGGGGCAGGTTGTTCCGTTTATAGATCGTCCTATGCCAGGAAGTATGGCGCAAAAGTTACCGCGAGCGCTGCTCGGTATTGAGGATAAAAGAACGATCCCTGTTTTACGAAATCCCAAAACAACAACCGCAGAATCAGAGGCGGTCTTCTATTTTCCAGGATGTGGTTCCGAGCGACTCTTTGGGCAGGTGGAGATGGCAGTACTCAGTATGCTCTACGCAGAAAATGTACAGACCGTTCTGCCACCAGGTTATCTCTGTTGTGGCTATCCGCAACGCGCAGCAGGAGACGCAGAAAAGGGAAAACAGATCTCGATGGAAAACCGTATTCTCTTCCACCGCATTGCCAATACGCTTAACTATCTCGACATCAAAACGGTGCTAGTCTCTTGTGGTACCTGTCTGGATCAACTGCTGCAATATGAGTTTGAGAAGATCTTCCCAGGTTGTCGTATTTTAGATATCCACGAATATCTGATGGAGCGCGATGTGGTGCTTCCGCAAAATGAGGGGGCAGAGAGTGAAAACTACCTCTTTCACGATCCTTGCCATTCACCAATGAAAAAATATGCACCGCAGAAAGTGGCAGAGAAATTAACTGAGCGTAGTGTTGCACTTTCAGATCGTTGCTGTGGTGAGTCAGGCACCTTTGCCATAACTCGCCCCGATATTGCTACGCAGGTGAAGTTCAAAAAAGAGCAAACCATGAAGCAAGAGATTGAGAAGTTGGAGAGAGAGAATCAAGGTGTCGTCAAAAAAATCCTCACCTCCTGCCCATCTTGTCAGCAGGGGTTGATGCGCTATCAAGATAGTACGGGACTCGAAGTGGATTACCTCGTTGTAGAGTTAGCGCGAAAACTTCAAGGTGAAGATTGGCAGAAGCAGTTTATAGCACAGGTAGAGAGTGGTGGATTAGAGACGGTTCTATTATAAATTATGAGAGTTACAGTAAAACAACTAGATAAATACCCGTGGATATTGCGGCCTTTCTTCTGGAATCAAAAAAGAAAATATGGTGAAATTCTTAAGCCAGGTCTGTTGTGGGCGAGAGTTCCAAAATTGTTCGCATCAGTAGCTATTCTTTATGGCGCATTGGATAGAAAAAGCTCTCCGTTAAACCCTGTATTGCGTTCATTAGTTACAGTGCGGGTATCACAAATTAATTGGTGTCATTTCTGTGTTGACATCAATTCGGCTACTCTAGCTAAACGATCTGGTTCTTTAGAGAAAGTAGAGAAACTTGCAGAGTGGAAAGAGAGTGATCTCTTTGATGAGAAGGAGAGAGTAGTACTTGAGTACACTGAAGCGGTTACTTATTCAGATCAACAGGTGACTGATGAACTGATGAAACGGCTAAAGATTTTCTTTGATGATGACGGTGTTGTGGAATTAACAGGGCTTATCGCTTTCCAAAATTTGTCCAGCAAATTCAACAGCGCTCTAGATGTGCCAGCTCAAGGATTTTGTCAACTTCCAACACTAGAGTAGACCTTTATCAAGACTTTGGCTTCGACTGCCGCACCCCAGGTTTAGAGACAACCTCTAGGTAGAAGCTATCCAACCCTTCTGAGTCCGCTTTTGAGATATATTTGTTAATTTCAGAGATGTGGATAATCAGCGCGGAAGATTTTTCTGACCCATACATACAGTCAAAGTCCCAGTAGTCAGCGCCCTCAGGGAGCTCTTTTTTATTCTCTCTTTTGACATACTTTTTGACTTCATACTTAATTGCATCAGCAACTCTAGCTCTCTTCTTTTTTGGGTGGGCAAAACTGAATGTTTTTTTCATGATATTTTTTTAACTCCATTAGGTGTTCCTAAGAGCAGTACATCTGCTGGACGCAGTGCAAATAATCCATTAGTCACCACTCCAACAATGTTGTTTAACTTCTGCTCAATTACAGTTGGTTCCATTATTTTAAGATTGCGTACATCGAGAATTACATTGCCATTGTCAGTGGTGAATCCCTCCCTTAGTACTGGTTGTCCACCAATCTGTTTGATAATTTCTCGTGCGACATAACTTTGTGCCATCGGAATAACTTCGACAGGTAATGGGAAATCACCCATAACATCGACTAGTTTACTCTCATCGGCTATACAGATAAATTTATCTGAAACTGCAGCCACTATTTTTTCTCTAGTAAGTGCGCCTCCACCCCCTTTGATCAGGTGAAGTTGATTGTTAGATTCATCCGCACCATCTACATAGATAGACATATTGCTAACGGAATTTAGATTTAATACCTCAATCCCATGTCCACGCAATCGCTCTGCAGTAGCTTCAGAGCTGGCAACTGCCCCTTTTATTTTGCTCTTTATGGTTGCTAATGCATCTATAAAGAAGTTAGCGGTTGAGCCAGTTCCAACTCCTACAATCTCTCCTGGCACAACATACTCTAGCGCTGCTTCGGCAACCGCTTTTTTCATCTCATCTTGAGTCATTTTATTATCCTTTGTAAGCTTAAAAAAATAGAGTGTTTAATATATGAAAATTTCGTACGAAATACTTAACACCAACTTAATAAGGTAAGTATACTTGCATCTATGCCAAAAAAATATATAGAAAAAATATTAAAAGCGCGAGTCTACGATGTTGCTCGTGAAACTCCACTTGAAATTGCACCATCTCTCTCGGAGAGATTACAAAATAGAGTGCTTATTAAGAGAGAAGATCTGCAACCAGTATTTTCCTTTAAGTTGCGTGGTGCCTATAATAAGATGGCATCTCTAACTGATGCTGAATTGAATGCTGGAGTGATCGCAGCTTCTGCGGGTAATCATGCGCAAGGGGTGGCTCTATCTGCGCAACAGATGAAAGTTAAGGCGACAATTGTGATGCCTAAAACAACCCCAGATATTAAGGTGAAAGCGGTGCGTAAGTATGGGGCAAAAGTGGTGCTGGTTGGGGATGCGTATGACGATGCCTATCAACACGCTATGAAGTTGGTTGAAGAGAAAGGGATGACACTGGTTCATCCTTATGATGATCCAGAGGTGATTGCAGGGCAGGGGACGATTGCGATGGAAATTCTGCGCCAGCATCCAGATAAGATTGATGCGATCTTTATTCCAGTAGGAGGAGGAGGTCTTATCGCAGGGATGGCAGCATATCTTAAATATTTAGATCCAGAGATTAGGGTGGTTGGAGTGGAGCCAGAGGATGCTCCAACTCTTCACCACGCATTGGAAAAGGGTCGCAGAGTGATTTTAGATCAGGTTGGAATCTTTGCAGACGGAGTTGCGGTAAAGCAGATTGGTAAAGAGGCTTTTCGTCTAGCAAGAAAGCTTGTTGATGAAGTGATATTGGTTAGCTCGGATGAGATCTGTGCAGCAATAAAGGATATATTTGATGATACGCGCTCAATTGCGGAGCCTGCTGGTGCGCTGGCAGTGGCTGGATTGAAAAAGCATTGTGCTACTAGTGGTGTAAAAGATCAAACACTTATTGCTATTGATAGCGGGGCTAATATAAATTTTGATCGTCTGCGTCATGTGGCAGAGAGAGCGGAGCTTGGTGAGCGTAAAGAGGCATTGCTCGCAGTTACTATTCCAGAACGCCCAGGAAGTTTTAAGCAGTTCTGTACTCTGTTAGGTAAACGGCAGATTACAGAGTTTAACTACCGCTATGCAGATAGTGATAATGCTCATATATTTGTGGGGGTACAGTTGGCAGGTAGTGAGGATCCGCAAGAGTTAATTGAGCGCCTACGAAGTAGAGACTACCCAGTAGAAGATCTATCAGATAATGAGACAGCTAAATTGCATCTGCGCTATATGGTTGGTGGACATAGTCCAAATATGGAGATTGAAAATGGTGACGAACTTCTATACCGTTTTGAGTTTCCAGAACGACCAGGAGCACTCCTTAAATTTTTAACAACTTTGGGGCGTAGATGGAGTATTACTCTCTTTCACTATAGAAATCACGGAGCCGCTTATGGGCGAGTGCTCTGTGGTGTGCAAGTAGCTGATGATGATCATCCAGAGTTTCATACTTTTCTGGATGAGCTCGGATATCACTACTGGGATGAGAGCACGAATCCTGGGTATGAGTTGTTTTTAAAGTAATAGGAGATTAGATTATGAGACCAGCTGAACTACTCTCTCTCTTAGATCTAGAGTACCATAGCGTATCTTCTGGCAACCACACCCCAGTTATGCTCTGGGGGCCACCAGGGGTTGGAAAATCACAGATGGTGGCGCAGATTGCGCAACAGGCAGGAGGAGGGGTGGTGGATATTCGTCTCTCTCAGATGGAGCCGAGTGATTTGCGCGGAATTCCATTTCATAAAAATGGTTTGGTGGAGTGGTCAATACCGGCACTCCTTCCCGATTTAGAGCGCCATGGCGAGTATGGAATTCTGTTTCTGGACGAGATAACTTCAGCACCTCCAACAGTATCTGCGGCAGCTTACCAACTAATTTTGGATCGTAGATTAGGTGAGTATAAAGTTCCAGATGGATGGGCTATATTTGCGGCTGGTAACAGGCAAGGGGACAGAGGTGTGACCTACACTATGCCATCTCCATTGGCTAACCGTTTCTCTCATTATGAAGTTTCTGTTCATCTCGATGATTGGGTAAGTTGGGCGTGGAGTAATAGTATTGATGAGCGAGTAATAGCATTTCTCCGTTTTCGTCCAGAACTACTTTTCGATTTTGATCCAGCTCACAATCCTGTTGCATTTCCAACTCCTCGTTCTTGGGAATTTGCTCATCGCGCACTACAGAAGTTTCAGCAAAAACCAACACTCTTACGGGGAGCGCTTCAGGGATGTGTTGGAAATTCCGCAGGGATTGAGTTTAATGCCTTTGTGGATAATCTACATAACCTTCCTGATATTGATAAAATTTTATTGGGGGAGAGTAGTGAGGTTCCAGCCGAGATAGATCTCCAGTATGCGGTTGCGACAGCTCTAGTTGGCAGAGCAATTAAGGCGCAGGATAGTGTTACGATTGGGAATATCTTAGATTATGCAAAACTATTTCCGCAGCGAGAGATGGGAGTTATGTTGGTTTCTGATCTCCATAGGGCGGTTGGTGAAAAGCTATTCGCCGTTCCTCAGTTTGGGGAGTGGGCAAAAGCGATTGCAGATGTAATGCTCTATGAGTGAGAGTGCTGTTGCTGTAAAGTTAAGCGCAGCACGCACTCGTCTAATTATGGAGCGCCCTTTCTTAGGGGCATTAGTGTTGCGCTTACCTCTAGTTGAAGCAGCTGCATGGTGTAAAACAACAGCTACAGATGCGCGCGCTATCTACTACAACGCAGACTATATATTGGGGTTAGAGCCTAAGCAGGTTCAGTTTATGTTGGCGCATGATGCTCTTCACTGCGCTCTTTCACACTTTTCTCGTCGTCTCCACCGTAATAAACATCGCTGGGATGTCGCCTGTGATTTTGCAATTAATGCGATGTTGTTGGGTGAAAAGATGAGCGCCCCTTCAGATATTCTCTATCTGCCATCTTTTGAGGATATGACTGCAGAAGAGATCTATCCTATGCTTAATGAAGATGAAGATAGGGAACCTGTAGATCAACATATCTATGATGACTACGACTCTGATTCAGAAGATTCTAATTCTGAACAAGGAGACTCGGATCAGATGGAGCCCGGTTCTGGTGGTAATGATAGTTCAGACCAGATTAAAGACTCTTCGGAAGGGAGTAGTTCTGGACAGGATCCAAATTCAGGAGGAGAGTGCCCAGATCCGCTTACTCAACAAGAGATGCAGTCGCTAGAGACGCAGTGGCAACAGCACTTGGCTGGAGCAGCACAGCAAGCCATGCAGGCGGGTAAATTAGATGGCGCGATGGCGCGGTTGATTGATCATTTTTTGCAGCCGCAACTTCCATGGAGGGCTCTGTTGGCTCGTTATATGAGCTCAGTAGCACGAGATGATTATAGTTATCTAAGACCTTCATCACGGCGTGGCGATGGAGCAATTTTTCCAACTCTGCGCAGTGGGCAGGTAGATTTAGTTGTGGCTATTGATAGTAGCGGTTCTGTTTCATTAGAAGAGATTCAAGAATTTATCTCCGAGGTTGACGGATTAAAAGGACAGCTCCGTGCACGAGTAACTCTGTTAAGTTGTGATCAAGCGATAGTGGGAGAACCACAGGTTAGAGAGGCGTGGGAGGAACTAGAGTTTGATCCGAACTGTATTAAAGGTGGGCGTGGCACAAATTTTATCCCTGTATTTGAGTGGTTAGAGAGACAAGATTTGCGACCAACTCTACTCATATACTTTACTGACGCAGAAGGGGTGTTTCCAGAGCTTGAGCCAGCAATGCAAGTGTTATGGTTAGTTAAGGGTAAGGCGGCGGTTCCATGGGGACAGAGAGTTCAGTTGAACTAAAATAGAATAATGCCCTCTTCAGTAGCTATCCCGTCTATAGGCACATCCCAAGCGGCTTGTGCTATTTTATCTACTTCTTGAAATTTGTGTGCTATCCCCAGTAGAAAAGTTCTGCGCCTACTCCCTATAGAGTTCTGCTGTTTAGTAAATGAAAAAGTTCTGTCGTAGTAGCCGCCGCCCATTCCTATGCGTCCTCCATCTCTATCAAATGCTACCAGTGGTACTAAGACTAAGTCAAAGCTCCAGGGAGCAACATTTTTTGGAGGGTATATTGGAGGTTCTAGTATCCCATAACGGTTCGGCTTTAATGTGTCATGCTCGGAGATGCGTTTTAAGTATGGCGCAAACCAGAGGCGGTTACTGTAGAGCTGGTTAAGTACTGGCAGAAAACATTGCTTTCCCCTATCTTGTGCTATCCCTAAAATAGATGCTGGATCTTGTTCACCACTATTTGCAATAAAGCCAGCAATGCGCTTACTCCGTTTAAATAGTTGG